>JAZRDT010000030.1:0-99859 GCA_045660385.1 Bacteroidaceae bacterium
CTCAGTTATTAATTGCCAGAAAACGCAATTACATAACAGAAGAATCATACGAAGGTCTTGTAAAAAAACTTCAATATTTGGAACGTCAAATAAATTCTTTTATTTCAAGACTTCGATCAGAGAACAACAACCAAAAGCCAAAAGCAAACAGCTAACCGCTAACAGCCAATCCCCCCGGAGGCCAGCAAGAGCGCAGCGTCGTGCCTTTCTGTGCTTTCCGTGCTTTCTGTGTGAGTTCTTTAGCTATTGGCTCTTGGCCGTTGGCTATTAGCTACATACCCCCTCCGCAAGAGACTCCTTTGGGAAGATAAACCTTCCGTCGTCGCAACCGACGCTTTCATACCGCGTCGGCGTCCCCCTAACCTAAGGGGACAATCTCCATCCGGCAGGAAGCTAAAAGCCAAAAGCTAACAGCTAACAGCTAACCGCCAACAGCCAATCACCCCGGATGGCAGCCAAAAGCTAATAGCCAACAGCTAACAGCCAATCCCCCCGAAGGCAGTTTTCGTCAACGTTAACGTCATCGCAAAAAAAACAAAAAACAAAAACAATGAATAACGACCAACAGCCAACAGCTAACAGCCAACAGCCAAAAACGCCCCGCGTTTTTGTATCCGGTTGTTACGACCTACTCCATAGCGGCCACGTCGAGTTCTTCCAGCAAGCCTCCCAGTTTGGCGACCTGTACGTCGGCATCGGCTCCGATGCCACCTACCTCGAGTACAAGCACCGCAAACCCATGTTCCCCCAGGAAGAACGCCTCTTCATGGTAAAGAACATCAAGGCCGTCAAGGAAGCCTATATCAACGAGGGTAGGGGAGTCATCGACTTCCTGCCCACCCTCGACCTCGTCAAGCCCGACATCTTCGTTGTCAATGCCGATGGCGGCAGCCAGGCCAAGCGACAGCTCTGCGAGGAGCGCGGCATCCAGTACATCGAGCTACAGCGCACCCCCCACGAAGGCTTGGAGGCCCGCAGCTCCAGCTCCTTGAAAGCCACCCTCACCACGCAAGAAGCCAATAGCCAACAGCCAACAGCCAATGTGGGTATTCCCACCCGCCTCGACCTCGCCGGCACCTGGATCGACCAGCCCTACGTCAGCATGCACCATCCCGGTTGGGCCATCACCATCTCGCTGGAGCCCACCTTCGAGGTGCGCGACCGCTGCGGTCTCAGCACCAGCACCCGTAACCTCATCCAGAAGATCTGGCCCATGAAGCTCCCCAAGATGGATCCCGAGATGCTCGCCCGCCTCGTCTTCTGCTTCGAGAACAACCCCGAGCGTCAAGAGGGCCATATCTCCGGAGCCCAGGACTCCATCGGCATCTGCTTCCCCGGCCTCTGCCGCCACTACTACGACAACAATTTCTGGCCCACGAAGATCGAGAGCACCAACGATGAGATGACCCTCCGTTTCCTCGAAGAGCACCTCGTCATGGTCCCCATGGAACCCCGCAAGCCCGGCTGCTCTGTAGTCGAAGGCAAAGATATCACCCCCGAAAAGGTCAAGACCCTTGCCGCTGCCGCCGAAGCCTGCTGGCAAGCCATCATGAAGAAAGACCTTGCCGCCTTTGCTGCCGCCTACCGCGCCTCCTTCGAGGCCCAAACCGCCATGTTCCCCGGCATGATCCGCCCCACATATCATGTAAACGATAACGTTGACGCTAACGCTAACGATAACGAAAACCTCCATCCGGATGGCCTGACTGTTGACCGTAGACCGTTGACTGTTGACCATAACAACCTGCCGGATGGGACTGTTGACCGTAGACCGTTGACTGTTGACCCTGATAACTTGCCGGATGGCCTGACCGTTGACCGTAGACCGTTGACCGTAGACTATAATATCGAAACCGCCAACAGCCAAGAGCTAACCGCCAACAGCCAAGAGCCAAATGCCTACATCGCCGAAGCCATTGCCCACTACAGCGCTATGCCCGACGTCCTCGCCTGGAAGATGCCCGGTGCAGGCGGCGGTGGCTACCTCGCCCTTGTCGTCAACGATGCCAAATCCTTTGTGGAGAATCATCCCGAGGCATTCGAGTTGCACATCCGTAGGGAGTAAAAGCTGCTTTGCAGCGGTTAAAGAAGCTTTGCTTCGGTTAAAGCACCTTTGGTGCGGTTAAAGCGTCTATGACGCGGTTAAAGAAGCTTCGCTTCGGTTAAAGCACCGTTGGGGCGGTTAACGATAAATATTGGAGATAATATAGCTGATGTCCAAGTCCATTAAATTCTCCTCCTAGGTTAGGAGGAGTACCCTCAAAGAGGGGGAGGTGGTACGATTCTTGCAATAATACCCCCTCCGCTTTATACCCCCTACGGGGACTCCTTTAGAGAACTAAAGTTCTCGTCGTCGCAACCAACGCTCGTTCGCGTTGGCCCCCTAATTTAGAGGGACAATACTTGTATTCTGGACAACAGCTATATTATTACCTAAATATTAAACGATATTGATGCAAGAAGAATATTTTTCATTTCGAAAATTAGATGTGTATCAAGAATCTAAGAAATATGTATTACACATCTATGAATTGTTAAAGCAATTCCCCAAGGAGGAACAATATGCTCTATGTGATCAGTTGAGGAGGTCAGCTGTATCCATACCTTCAAATCTTGTAGAAGGTATGGGCCGCGTCTCTCTCAAAGAACAGATACACTTTATCGAAATAGCTTTCGGCTCTTTGAGTGAAACTATATGTCAATTGGATATTGCTTGTGAACTGAATTATATTTCAAAAGATCAGTTAACTCAGTTGGAGAATTTAGCAAAGCAACTCATTCGAATGTTTTCAAGTCTTAAACGAAAAAGAGAACTACTACTCTCTTCATCTAAAAAACAAACTTCCCGTGGCTCTGCCACATTAACCGCTACCGAGTAGCTTTCCCCGCCACTCCGTGGCTTTCCCCGCGCTTTAGCGCTTTAATCCTGCTACGCAGGCTTTTCCTCCTCCTCGCTCGGCATAGATTAAGCAAGCTTATCTCTACTCTTAACCTCGCAAGCGAGACTCCTTAGTGCTGATAAACCTGCAGCCGTCGCAACCGACGCTTTCACACCGCGTCGGCGTTCGTCGGTTCACCGTTGCGCAGCAACTTTCCCCGCAGCAAAGCTGCTTTAACCGCCACTCCGTGGCTTTAACCGCGTCAAAGACGCTTTCCCCGTCGCACCGCGACTTTCACCGCAACCTCTGGTTGCTTTAACCGCCACTCCGTGGCTTTAACCGTGCCTCCGGCACTTTCCCCGCAGTCTTTGACTGCTTTCCCCGTCGCATCGCGACTTTCACCGCGCTTTAGCGCTTTCACCGAAGCGAAGCTTCTTTCACCGTGGCTAAAGCCACTTTCACCAACAGCTAAAGGCTGTTTTCTATGAGTACCCTCAAAGACAAAACCGTAAAGGGTGTTATTTGGAGCAGTATCGACCGCTTCACCACACAAGGCATCAGCTTTGTGTTCAGCATGCTCATTGCCCGCATGCTGCTGCCCTCCGACTATGGCGTCATCGCCATGTTGGGCATCTTTATGGCTGTGTCGCAATGCTTCATCGATAGCGGCTTTGGCAGTGCCCTCATCCGCAAGAAAGACCGTACAGAAACTGATTTCTGTACTGTTTTTTATTTTAATATCGTTGTTGCCTGCCTCTTCTATGGCCTGCTGTGGCTCGCCTCGCCCTATATCGCCCGGTTCTACGATATGCCCCTGCTGGAGAGCGTCACCAAGGTATGGGGCCTTAACTTGATTGTCAATGCCTTTGGCGGCATCCAGAATGCCCAGCTCTCCATTGCCATCGACTTCAAGTCCCGCGCCAAGATCTCCGTCATCACCACCCTGTTTACCGGTCTTGTCGGTC
This sequence comes from Bacteroidaceae bacterium, assembly GCA_045660385.1. Lineage (GTDB taxonomy): Bacteria > Bacteroidota > Bacteroidia > Bacteroidales > Bacteroidaceae > UBA1189. Next base: position 3,845 of record JAZRDT010000030.1, read on the forward strand.
TGTGGTTTGCCTACCATGGCCACGGTGTGTGGGCCCTTGTCTATCAAGGCCTGGCCTCTGCCATCCTTCGTTGCATCCTGCTGTGGTGCATCGTCCGTTGGGTACCTAAACTGATTTTCTCTTGGCAGTCATTCAAGGAACTCTTCTCCTTCGGCTCCAAGCTATTGGCATCCGCACTGATTGATACTGTATATAGCAATGTCTATACCTTAGTCATCGGCAAAATATTTTCCGCCAGTTCGTTGGGTGTCTACTCTCGTGCCAATCAGTTGGCCCATTTCCCCTCATCCAATCTCACAGGCGTGTTACAGTCCGTTACCTATCCCGTGCTCAGCACCATTCAGGATGAGGATGAACGCTTGGCCAGTGCCTACCGCCGTTTCATTCAGTTGTCGGCCTTTGTCGTGTTCCCGCTGATGCTGGGGCTCTCTGCTGTTGCCGACCCCTTCATTCGCCTCACCCTTACCGACAAGTGGGCAGGCTCCATCTACCTGTTGCAGATACTCTGCTTTGCCTTGATGTGGTATCCCATCCATGCTATCAATCTCAACCTCCTTCAGGTGAAGGGCCGTTCCGACTATTTCCTCCGACTTGAGGTCATCAAAAAGGTGTTAGGTGTCATGGTGCTCTGCGTTACTGTTCCTTTAGGTTTGGTAGCCATGTGCTATGGACGTATATTCGTTTCCGTCACTTGCTTGGGGCTTAACACCTACTACACCAAGAAACTCATCGGCTACGGCTTCCGTGCCCAGATGAAGGACCTCGCCCATATCCTCCTTCATGCCCTCGTGATGTATGCCCTCGTGTGGCTTGTGGTGCAGTGGCTGCCTGGTCTATGGCTTCAACTCATCGCAGGCACTCTTGTTGGCATGGCCTACTACCTCATCGGAGCCTACCTCATGAAGTTCGACGAACTCAATGAACTATTAGCTTTGATAAAGCGTAAGAAGTAAACCGAAAGCTGCATATGAAAGCTCTTCGCAATTCCAATCTTGAGTTGTATCGTATTATCGTGATGCTGCTTATTGTGGCTCATCACTACGTGGTCAATTCGGGGCTTATTGGGCAGATGCAGTCATCTTCCCTTACCCCCAATTCGGTGTTCTTATACCTATTTGGTATGTGGGGAAAGACGGGTATCGATTGCTTTGTGCTTATCACAGGCTATTTCATGTGTAAGTCTAAGGCTACAGCGGCTAAGTTCTTCAAGTTATTGTTCGAGGTCATGTTCTACAAGATAGTTATATATCTTATCTTTGTAGCTACAGGTATAGTAACATTTACTTTTACAAGCTTTGCTCGCGCCCTTATCCCCATTTCTAATGTGGGTGATGGCTTTACTACTGGCTTCATCTTTTTCTATTTGTTCATTCCATTTATCAATGTTCTTATCAGCCACATAGATAAATCCATGCATCAGAAATTGATATTGCTGTGCCTGTTTATCTATACCATCTGGTACATGGTTCCTGGATATAGGGTAGCGTATAATTATGTCACATGGTTTATTGTTCTTTACTTGATTTCGTCCTACATCCGCTTATATCCGTTTACAAAGCTAACAAACAAGCATTGGGGGTATATAACATTATTGTTAGTATGTATATCCTCTATAAGTGTGATTGTGCTAAAAAGATTGGGATATAATAACCCATACCTATTGGTGTCAGATAGCAACGCGATATTAGCTTTGTTAACATCGATATCTTCATTCATGTATTTTAAGGAACTAAAGATAAGGCAAAGTCGTTTTATCAATAATGTTGCAGCATCCTGTTTTGGTGTATTGCTGATTCATGCAAATAGCAATGCAATGCGGCAATGGTTATGGAAAGATACGTTACACAATGTAGATTATTTAGAAAGTTCATATTGCTTTTTACATGCTATAGTTTCCGTTCTGATAATATATATCGTTTGTACTTTACTTGACATGCTACGCATACGATTTATCGAACGCCCTTTTTTTAAATCTAAGTTTTATTGCTTGGTTGAACAGAAAACGAACAAACTCCTACGTTTAATCTAAATTGATAGGTTGAAATGGATCACAAAATCACCGTTACCGCCCCATTGCTTCCCAATCTCGATGACTTCCACGAGATGTTGAAAGACATCTGGGCCAGCAAGTGGATTACCAATAATGGTCAGTACCATAAACAGTTAGAGGCTGCATTGAGAGACTACCTTAAGGTACCTCAAGTGAGCCTGTTCACCAATGGTACATTACCCTTGCTCACCGCCCTGCAGGCCCTTCGCATCACGGGAGAGGTGATTACTACGCCATATAGCTTCGTGGCCACCACACACAGTATCTGGTGGGCCGGCTGCAAGCCTGTCTTTGTCGATATCGACCCTCGCACAGGTAATCTCGATCCCGAGAAGATTGAGGCTGCCATCACACCGCGTACCACGGCCATCATGCCCGTGCACTGCTACGGCAAGCCCTGCGATGTACGCCGTATCAAGGAGATTGCCGATACCTATGGCCTCAAGGTCATCTACGACGCAGCGCATGCCTTTGCTCTCGAAATCCCGAAGCATGAGGCCGACTATAAGCGAGCCTTCGATGAGTCGCGCAATGCATTGGAGCCTTGCACTCCCGTCAAGCGAGAGTTGCAGACCGTAGAGACCGAGTCGATACTCAATTGGGGCGATATGAGCACGTTGAGCTTCCATGCCACCAAGGTCTACAACACCATCGAGGGAGGTGCGATGATTATGCCCAATGAAGAGACCAAGAAGCGCATTGACTTCTTGAAGAACTTCGGCTTTGCCAATGAGACTACGGTAGTAGGCCCAGGCATCAACAGTAAGATGGACGAGATGCGTGCCGCTTATGGTCTTCTTAGTCTCAAATTAGTTGATGACTGCATCGCCGCCCGCCAGCAGGTCGCTATCAAGTACCGTGAGGCCCTTCGCGATGTCGAGGGCATCACCTTCTTCGACGATATGCCCGGCGTGAAGCACAATTATAGCTATTTTCCCATCTTCATTGATGCAAAGGCATATGGCATGACCCGCGACGAACTCTATTTCAAGATGAAAGAGCAGAACGTGTTAGGTAGAAGATATTTCTATCCCTTGATATCTGAGTTCTCCACCTATCGCGGTTTGGAGTCTGCCGACCCCAAGAACCTGCCCAATGCCCATAAGATGGCAGACAGCGTCCTCTGCTTGCCCATGCACCATGAGTTGAGTAAGGAGGATTTGGATAGAATTATTAGTTGCTTGATCCCCTAAGCCTCACCCCCTTCCCCTCTCCGGTAGAGAGGGGTGAATGAGAAAGGGGAGAAATGTAGGGGTGAAAAAGAAAAAATAAAAGTCTAAATATTATTAACCCAACCGCTTCGCTTTGTGTCCCCTCTCCCTTTGGAGAGGGCTAGGGTGAGGCTTTCTAAAAATCCCGCGATGCCCGCGTCCCCTCTCCCTCTGGAGAGGGTTAGGGTGAGGCTTATGAAACGCTTGTTATTACTCGGCGGTCTCCGCTACCTCCTTCCTGTTATTGAGGAGGCACATCGGTTGGGAGTCCATGTCATCACGGCCGATTACCTCCCTGACAATATTGCACATCGCTATTCCGATGAGTACTGCAATGTCAGCATCATCGACAAGGATGCCGTGTTGCAGGCCGCACGGGAACTTCATATCGATGGCATCCTTTCGCATGCCGTCGACCCCGGTGTCGTGTCGGCAGCCTATGTGGCCGAGCAATTGGGATTACCCTTCCAGTGCTCCTATGAGGCCGCATGTATCTTGCAGGATAAGTCCCTCTTCCGTCAGTTCCTTACCGAACACGGCTTCAATTGTCCTCATGCTAAGGGATACGACAATGTTGACGACGCACTGCGTGATGTCGATTTCTTCGATTGGCCCGTTATCGTCAAGCCCGTCGACTCGGCCGGCAGTAAGGGTGTTACCAAGGTCGATGATCCTAACGAACTCCCTGCAGCTATCGCTACCGCCCTTTCCGCATCCCTCTCGAAGCGCTTCATCATCGAGGATTTCTTGGAGAAGAAGGGCTTCTCGGTTGGTTCCGAGTCCTTTGTTGTCGATGGCCAGCTTCGTTATAATGCCTTCTACGACCAGTATTTCGACGATGAGGCAGGCAATCCCTATACCCCCTCTGCCGAGGTGTGGCCCTCGGTAATGCTACCCGAGTATCAGGAGGAGATTAAGCGTGAGCTGCAGCGCCTGATCGATTTGTTGGGTATCACCACCGGCCTCTTCAATGTAGAGTGCCGTGTCTGCACCAATGGCAAGGCCTACCTCATGGAGGTATCACCCCGTGCTGGTGGCAACCGCTTGGCCGAGATTCTCAACCACGCAGCCGATGTCGATATCATTGCGGCCGAGACCCGCAAGTCCATCGGATTACCTGTGGGCGACATCCATGAACCCAACTATAGAGGCCATTACGCCATCCTTGTGCTCCATGCAAGTCATGCAGGCACTTTCGATGGCATCACTATCGACCCCACGTTCCGTGCAGCCCATGTCATCGAGGAGGAGTTGCGTGTGGCACCCGGCGATGTTGTCAGCCCCTTCACAGGAGCCAATGCCGCTCTTGGCACCCTGTTCTTACGTTTCGATACCCGCGAGGAGTTGGCTGCAGCCTTGGCCAATCAACCCTTGTGGCTCACAATACATATAAAATAATTGTTACCGATATAATGGAGAACCTGGTTATTGTAGGCTTGAGCAGTACCGCCAAGCATGTGTTGTCGTTTGTGCGCTCCTATAATTTGTACAATGTTATAGGCTTTGCCGTGAATGCTCAGTACAAAACTTGTGATACCTACGAAGGTCTACCCGTATATACACTGGAGAACCTACGCGAGGAGTGTCAATGCGAATTCAAGGTCTTTGTGGCCCTGTTATGGAACCATCTCAATCGCGACCGTAAGGAATTATACAATTCATGCAAGTCGATGGGCTATGAGTGTGCTAACCTTATCTCGCCTCATGCCAATGTCAGAGGTGTGATTGAGGGGGACAACTGTTGGGTACACGACTTCGTAGTAATTCAAAACAATGCACGTATCCAGTCCGATGTTGCCATTATGGCCTTCACCTTGATTGGAGCCAACACCGTTGTTGAACCTCATTGCTTCTTTGGTGCCCGCTCCCTATTGGGAGGTGGCAGTAGCATTGGCGAGCAAAGTTTTGTAGGTATCAATGCTACCATTTTCGATGACACCAAAGTGGGTAAGAAGTGCATTGTCGGTGCATGTACCGCGGTCAAGCGCAATATGCCCGATTTCTCTAAGTATGTCACACCATCCGATACGATTATAATCAAGCAATATACCGAAGAGGAGATTGAAAATAAGTTAGTCTTCTCTGCAAACAAACGCTAATTCTTATGCAACAGTCTGTATTAGGTTTATATTACGAAGACTTCATCGTTGGTGAAGAGATTCGTCACTCTCTCTCGAAGACCATTTTCGAGAGCGACAATAATTTCTTTAGTCTCCTCACCATGAACCATCACCCTGTGCACACCAATATTGACTATGCCGCTAATAATCAGCATGGTCAGGTCTTGGTAGTCGGCACATTGGTATTCTCCCTGGCAGTAGGCATCACCGTGCCCGATGTCAGCGGCAAGGCCATAGCCAATCTCGGTTACGAGGATGTCAAGCACCTCAACCCCGTGTTCATCAATGACACCATCTATGTGCGTACCCGTGTGCTCGACAAGCGCGAGTCTAAGTCCAAGCCCGATCGCGGCATCGTCTATGTAGAGTCCATCGCCTACAACCAACATGGCATCGATGTGTTGTCGTTCCGTAGAAATGTCCTTATCAAGAAACGTGCCCATGAGTGATACCTTTTTGATGCGCAGCCTTATGTTTGTGCCTGCGCACAACCAGAAGCTGCTCGATAGCTCCGTGCGTCGCGATGCCGATGTGCTCCTATTAGATATAGAGGACTCTGTTCCGCAGCCCGACAAGCAGCGTGCTCGCGACAATATCAAGGCCTTTGTCCAGCGTACCGACCTCGGCGGCAAGCTTGTCTTTCCCCGTGTCAACGACCGCGAGAGTGGTGAACTCTTGAAGGACACCTACCAACTCACCATCGATGGCGTGCATGGCTTCATGTATCCCAAGGCCACCAAGGGCGAGGATATCTACTTCTTTGGCAAACTTCTCGAGACCATCGAGTATGAGAAGGGCATCCCCGTGGGCACCTTCAAGATTATTCCCCTCATCGAAACTCCCGGTGCCGTGATGAATATTCAGGACATCTGCAAGGCCTGCACCCGCGTCATCGCTGTAGCCTTCGGCTGTGAGGATTATGTCACCGACCTCGGTGGCAAGCACGATGTGGCTGGCCAAAGCATCTTCTTTGCTCGCAATGCCATTGCCAATGGAGCTCGTGCTTGTGGTGTCATCCCCATCGATACCGTCCATATCCGTGTCCACGACCTTGAAGACCTCGAGTCAAACCTCAAAGTTGCCAAGCTCCTTGGTTTCGAGGGCATGCTCGTGCTCAATCCGAAGGAGATTCCTTTGGTACATCAATATTTCTCACCTTCCGATGACGAGGTCGCCTGGGCCACCGAAATGGTGCAGCTTGCCGAGGAAGCCATCCGTGAGGGCATGGGTGTAGCCGTTAAGGACGGTAAGTTTATTGGTCCGCCCATGGTCAAGATGGCCCGTGCCATATTAGCTAAGTGTGCAATGATTGATAGTAAAATGGTTTAACGATTAATGTTTAACGAATTAACCTTAAACGCTCTTCCATGTCCCCTCCCTACTGGGGAGGGTTAGGGTGGGGCACTTAAAGAAGTATGCATAACCCCGATAATCGTGAATTGATGGTCACCATTCGCTGCCTTGTCTACAACCACGAGCCCTACTTGCGTCAGTGTCTCGAGGGTTTTGTGATGCAGCAAACCAACTTCCGTTTCGAGGCCATCGTGCACGACGATGCCTCTACCGACGGCAGTGTCGCCATCATCCGTGAATATGCCGCCAAGTATCCCGATATTATCAAACCCATCTACGAAACGGAGAATCAGTATTCCAAGCGCGATGGTTCGCTTCGTCGTATCATGAATGCCCACACACATGGCAAGTATGTAGCGATGTGCGAAGGTGATGATTATTGGACCGACCCTTTGAAGTTACAGAAACAGGTTGATTTTCTTGAATCTCATCCTGATTATGTAGTTTGTTCTCATCGCTTCAAGATATATAACCAGAACAAGCAACAGATGGGTGATGACTGGCATGATAAAGTAACAGAAGATATCACATATGATTTGAATTCCTTGATTCATGGAAATTGGTATCATACTCCTGTAACGGTAGTATATCGCTATGGTGCGCTTTCTTTGGAAGAGTACATGCAATATAAAAATTCCAAGGACGCTACATTGTTTTTCTATTTACTAAAAAAGGGAAAAGGGTATATGATGGCAGAACAAATGGCCGTCTATCGAGAACATTCCGGAGGTATCTGGTCTGGTGTATCCTATTATAAACGCTTGCGTGCAGATTTTATAAATCGCCTTGGAATATATGAGGTGGATCAGAGTGATGAGGCTGCTTGTTTTCTTCAAAATATATATACAAGACTGATGTCTCGCAAATGGATGTTACAGGAATGGCGTTTGATGCTTAAATCCTTTAAGATAATATCAAGACATTTTGGTATCATTAAAACAACCAGACAATTTGTTTCTAAGTTTTTCTTAAATAAGAATTTAGAGTATTGAGAATCATACATTCCATTTAGTGTTCTCTTTTAGAAAGCTATTCTTAAAATGATATCCGTCATCGTTCCTGTCTATAATGCTGAGAAATATCTGGATCGTTGCATTCAGAGTATTCTTGGTCAAACGCATAAGGATCTGGAGTTATTGTTGGTCGATGATGGCTCAACCGACTCATCGGGTAGCATCTGTGACCAATATGCAATGGCAGATGCTCGTGTGCGCGTCTTTCATAAGGTGAACGGTGGTGCCAGTACCGCCCGTAACTTGGGACTCGATGAGGCCAAAGGTGAATGGATAGCCTTTGTCGATTCCGATGACTGGATTGATGCCGAGATGTATGAGGAAATGCTTGCCGCTGCATTACAGCACTCAGTAGATGCCGTCTATTGTGATATGGTGATGGAAGAAACGGATGCGAGCAAGCGACTATACTATGAAAACCGATACAGCGACCATCAATTGATGTACGACTGTTTGGCTCCCATCAATGTGGTGTATCTGTCTATGTGCAACAAGTTGATGTCGCGCAAGGTCATTGATAAGTACCATATACGAGCTGTTGTTGGAGCCAACATGTGGGAGGATGTCGAACTTGCCGTTCGCGTGCGCTATTTTATGTCATCTGCATATATCCTCAATAAGGGCTATTATCACTACGATGTGTCTAATACGATGTCTACCACACATAATCGTATGGTTGCTCGTTTTGAAGGTCAGGTCCAGCGTGTGCAACAGATTGAGCAGTTCTTCAGAAACGAGGGTGAGTGGAAGCGTTATCGGCACTTCGTGTCATTATTGAAGCTGCATACCAAATCCGATTTGTGGAGATGCGATAAAATGAAATGGGTACAGACCTTCAATGAAGCTAAGTGGTCATTGCATAAGCTAATCCATATATACTCAAGGAGAGTATTATTCCAATATATTTTGATGTCCTTTCTCGGGAAGTTCATCATACCCATCTATCGATTTTTGAAGAGATGAAATACTCATTTGTTCTACCTGCATATAAGGCTGCGTTCCTTCGCGAAGCCATTGATAGCATTCTTGCTCAGAGCTATGCTGACTTTGAGCTGATTATTGTCAATGATCAGTCGCCCGAGGACCTTACCTCCATCGTCAATAGCTATCAGGACGACCGCATCCAATACTACGTAAATGCACAGAATCTCGGTGGTCATGACCTGGTTGCACAGTGGAACCACTGCATCACCTATGCCACGGGTAAATACTTGATATTAGCCTCCGATGACGATGTCTATCATCCCCAGTATTTGGAGAAGATGGATACATTGGTTGATAAATATCCCGAGGTCGAAGTCTTCCGTCCGCGTGTACAGTATATCAATTCGCGTGGCGATGTGCTGAAGCAGGACATCGAGTTGGACGAATATATGTCGCTCATCTCATTCTCCCATCTTTGGATTCACCGTCAACTGTTAAAGGGCATTCCTTTCTATATCTTCAGTCGCCAGGCATTGGTTGACTTAGGCGGATTCGTCAACTATCCATCCGCATGGTATAGCGATGATGCTACCGTCATGCAACTTGGTGGTAAAGGAATAGTCGCACATAACGAAATCCTGTTCTCGTTCCGCAATTCGGGCATTAACATCACCTCCACCTGGAACACACCTGCGCTCTTGTCAAATAAACTGCAGGCAACGGAATCGTTCTATTGCATGTTTGCTGAGTTGATGAGCAAGCTCATCCCCAGCACGGAACAAGAAAAGCATCAGTTGACCGATATCTGTTCAACCTATCACACCGAGAAATTGAGTTGGATGATGTGGCTCATTTGCAGTTCGCACAAGAAGGCCATCTTCTCATGTTGGAATATTTTGAAAAAGATAAAGACATTAAGCCTCTCCGAACGCAGAATCATCTGCCGTGAGGTCTTTAAGCGTAAGTTTTTGAAGAAGTCATCACCAATCTATCGATAAATGTATTATGTTGGGTCATCTTCAAAACGCGATTAATCGCTGTTTAAGGCAAGAATAGTCTAGTCAGTCTATTTGTTAATTGAATTTAGTTCAACACTCTTAGTATAAACTAATGAACCAACGGGATACAAGTCTTGACATTGTTAAAGGTATAGGTATCATATTAATGGTTATTGGGCACTCGGGGTGTCCAAAGTGGATGCATAATGTAATTTATACATTCCATATGCCTCTATTCTTTATCTGTTCAGGTTATTTTTATAAGCCAATAACAACGATAGAACACCTCTTTTCTTTTTGGAAGAAAAGAATCAAAAGTCTATATTGGCCTTACATAAAATGGAGCGTTTTTTTCTTGTTATTACACAACCTTTTTTATAATCTAAACATATATTCAGACTCATATGGATACTTAACTTACACATCCTCACTCTACGATATCAATGAATTTGTGCATCGGTTAAAGTATATATTTATAGCCATGAACAACCATGAAGAACTATTAGGGGGATTTTGGTTTCTTAAGACATTATTGTTGTCATCAATAGGTTTTTCTGTAATAGATTATTTGTTGTGTAGATGGAAGAAAACAGCCTGGAAGAATTTAGTAGTCTTTTTATGCCTATTGGTAATGACATTTATCACTCGTTATACAGAATGTCATTTTTGGATTTTTGGTGGGCTTTTTCAAATCTTTTATGGTTGCTTGTTCTTTTTTACAGGTTATTTATACCGTTTCTATAGTCCTATAAAATTCATAAGTGGTGGCTATTCAAATATTGTATGCCTTTTAATACTTTGTTTGACGTCAATCTTCATGCCGAATGGATTCTTAGGTGTGCATATGGATCAAATTCTCCCTTACTTTATCGCAGCATCTGCTGGTACATTATTGACATTTCATATAGCACGATGGCTAAGTGTATATCGTATGTCTTCTATTATAGTACATATAGGGAAACATACGATGTTGATATTAGCATTGCATTTCCTGGCTTTCAAAATAGTTAACCTTATTAAAATTTATGAATATCATTTGCCGCCTAAGATGCTGTCTTGTTTTCCGATAATAGAGGAACATAATCAGTTCTTTTGGTTAGCTTATGTGATTGTAGGAGTTGGTATCCCTCTTTTATTGGGGGCTATGATGAATAAGTTCTACGAAAGCTTTAATAAAAAAGTATGAGCATTATTGTTCTTTTTCCCATTGCCTTTACTTTGGTTGCGAAGTAAGATTATAAGTGCCTTTGGCGAATGTTCAATGCTCATGGGCTTTATTCAGTCTGTGATAGTTATGGCCGTGATGTATTTTGTAATACTGTTATGTAATAGATACATTCCCTTCTTAGTTGGCAAGAAAGTCGTTAAAAAAGTACTGCCTCAAGAAGTTAATGTAACCTTCTAGTAGATTGACCAAGACGTAGCTTTTATAAAATGATAAGTGTAATTGTCCCAATATATAATTCGGAGGCTTATTTGGATCGTTGCATTCAAAGTGTTCTTGAACAGACGTGTAATGATTTCGAATTGTTGTTGGTTGACGATGGATCTACAGATTCGTCAGGCGCTATTTGCGATGCCTATGCAGCTAAGGATAGCCGCGTGCGCGTTTTCCATAAGGAGAATGGGGGAGTGTCATCAGCACGCAACCTCGGGTTGGATCATGCGCAAGGAGAATACGTCACCTTCTGCGATGCCGATGATTATGTAGCAACAGATTGGTTAGCAGCATACAGCAAGGCCATAGCTGAAAATATTGATTTGGCCATCCAAGGATACTATTCTGTCGAGGGTGAAAATACTATAGAGAAATCGTTACAACCCAATCAGGGTACTGGTATAGAGGTAAAACGACAGTTGATAACCTCTCTGTTTTCTCAAGAGGTTTATTACTACCTGTGGGTGAAACTATTTCGTATGTCACTTATTGAGGCGCATCATATCCGTTTCGATGAACAGAGCATATTGGGCGAAGATACCCAGTTTATCTCTAAATACATGGAATACGCAGCGTCGTTCATGTGTGTCGATAGGGTAAGCTATTATTATATTGTTCCAGCTAAAGATAAACGATACGGCTTAGGAGCAAGTTACACCTCATGCCCTATCTTGTCATCGATGGATACCATCTTCGAAGGCTGCATCCCTAAAATGATATATCAAAAATACTATACTCTATTCAAGAACTATTCCATTCTACAACTTATCGATGGTCGTTTGCTATCATCATCGCATCTTTCTCTCTATCGACGTATGGTGGTGGCGTTGGATGCAACGCATGGTTTCAAGAATCGCCTACTCAATTTCTTGATTATCCACAGCAATAAATTGGGCTTACTATCTCGTTGCACTCTACGCCTTATTCATCACTTGACAAGTTAATCTCAAAGTATAACGATTAACAAACCTGATAAACATATAATTCTAATTATTATATTAATATTGCCGCGATGCCTGAGTTCCCTCTCCCTTTGGAGAGGGTTAGGGTGAGGCCCCTTTAATAAAAAATGAATAAACTCCTAACCATAGTAATCCCCTGCTACAACGTAGAGCAATATCTGGCCGAGTGTCTGGATAGCATCCTCGCGCCCGAGTACAACGACGTGCTCGAGGTCCTTGCCATCAACGATGGCAGCAAGGATGGTACCCTTGCCCTTGCTCGCGAGTACGAGGCCAAGTTCCCTGAGATCCTCCGCGTCATTGACAAGCCCAATGGAGGCTGGGGTACCGTTATCAATCTCGCCATTGCTGAGGCTCGAGGTCGCTACTTCAAGATCCTCGATTCCGATGACTGGTTCGACAAGGCTGCCTTTGCCGAGTTCATGACGGCGCTGCAAGGTTGCGAGGCCGATATCTTTGCAAGCAACTATACCACTATACATGGTGACATCAAGAGAGTAGGAGAGAAGTACGATGAGGCTCTTTGCCATCGTATGTTGACCATCGAGGAGTATGCAGCACATACCCATGGTACTCTGCATCTCCCCATGACTAATATCACTATCCGCAAGCAAATACTTACGGATAACAATATCCAGTTGCCTCCGCGCTACTATGGCGATATCTGTTACTATATGTATGCCATTGCCAATGCCGCAACGCTATACATCACCAATATCAATTTATATCAGTATCGTAGAGCAAATGAGGAGCAGAGCACCAATGCTGCAGGGTATCGTCGATTGTATAAGAACTATATCGATGTGATGAAACTGATTATAGCCTATTATGACAGCTCATCATTTTCTCCCATGAAGACGAAGATTGTCAAGCGTAATATCCTGTTTCATCTGGCATTTACTTACAAGATGCTCATGTCGAAGGATTTCTGTGGTGAGTTAGATGGTAGTCGAGAAGTTCTTCTCGATTTTAACAAATACCTAAAACAAACCTCTCCAGATCTCTATCGCGCATGCTTCAAAATTACGAATAAGCATGTGCCCTACGTCCTTATCTGGAGATTATTTAATATCAATCTTTTTAAGATACGGTAATTTGTTAGCTATTAGCTTTTAACTTTTGGCTGTTAGCTGTTAATCCTGCTGCGCAGGATTTTCCTCCTTCGCACCTCGGCAATTCAAACGAGTTTGATTGCGCTCGGTTTGGCGTCGGTTGGCTATTCCATCCGGATGGAGATTGGCTGTTGGCTGTTGGCCTTTCCCCGCACCAAAGGTGCTTTCACCCATAACCTTTAACCCTTAACCCCTAACCCTTCCCCGCAGCTTCGCTGCCCTCTAACCTTTCACCTTTAACCAGTGGCTCTGCCACGATTAACCGCACGCCCCGCGTGCTTTCACCGCAGCTCCGCTGCTTTCACCGTCGCTCTGCGACTTTAACCTTCAAAAAAAATGGACATCATCATCGGCGCAGGAGCCACCGGGCTCAGCTATGCCGCCTTCACCAACCGCGACTACCGCATCATCGAGGCCGATAGTGCCATCGGTGGCTATTGCAAGACCATCAAGCAGGATGGCTTCGTGTGGGACTACTCCGGCCACTTCTTCCATTTCCGCTATCCCGAGATGGAGCAGTTCATCTGTGAGCATATCGACCCTGCCACGCTGCTACGCTGCCGCAAGCATACCCAGATACAGTATGGCGACCGCTATGTGGACTTCCCCTTCCAGAAGAACATCCACCAGCTGCCGCAGCAGGAGTTCATCGACTGCCTCTACGACCTCTTCTGTAACCCCTACACCGAGTACTCCAACTTCAAGGATATGCTCTACTGCAAGTTTGGCCGTAGCATCGCCGAGAAGTTCCTCATCCCCTACAACGAGAAACTCTACGCCTGCGACCTCAACACGCTCGACTGCAATGCCATGGGCCGCTTCTTCCCCTTCGCCAATAAGGAGGAGATCATTGCCAACTTCCGTCAGAGCGACTCGGCCTCCTATAACGATCACTTCACCTATCCCAGTGGTGGTGCCATCGAATATATCAACTCATTGAAGCAGCGCGTCCCCGACGACCGCCTGCTCCTCGGTGAGCGCGTCGTGCGCATCGACCTTGAAAGGAAGTGCGTCATCACCGACAAGCGCGAACTCACCTACGACCGCCTCATCTCTACCATCCCCTTCCCGCAGCTCCTGCAGCTGTGTGGCGTGGAGTACGATGCCTCGCTCTATTCGTGGAACAAGGTCCTCGTCTTCAACCTCGGCTTCGACAGCAAGGGTGCCGACACCCGCAATAACTGGGTCTACTTCCCTAATAAGGAACTCTCCTTCTACCGCATCGGCTACTACGACAATATCTTTGGCGCCGACCGCATGTCGCTCTACGTCGAGCTCGGCTTCGACAAGGATGCCCTCATCGATGTGGAATATTGGTTCGAGCGTGTCCTTGCCGACCTTCGCAGCGCAGGCATCATTACCACCCAGCAGCTCGTGTCGCACCACTCCGTGGTCATGGACCCCGCCTATGTACATATCAACGAGCAGTGCACCGCCGATGTGCAGGCCAAGAAAACACTCCTGGCCGAACACGATATCTACTCCATCGGCCGCTACGGCAGTTGGACCTACTGCTCCATCGAGGACGGTATGTGCGAGGCAAAGTCGCTTTGCGACGGTTAACCGACGAACGAAGCAAGAGCAGAGATAAGCTTGTTTAATCTATGCCGAGCAAGGAGGAGGAAAAGACTGCGCAGCAGGATTAAAGTGCCTGCGGCACGGTGAAAGCGCTAAAGCGCGGTTAAAGTCGCGAGGCGACGGTTATGGGTTAGAGGTTAAAGGTGAAAGGTGAAGGGTGAATGGCCGTTAGCTGTTAGCCGTTAGCCGTTAGCTACATACCCCCTCCGCTACATTTCGTTTCACTGCATTCCGCTCGTCCCCCTAATCTAAGGGGACAATTCCCTACCGGCAGGTTAAATTCTCCTCCTAGGTTAGGAGGAGTACCCTGTAAGGGGGAGGTGGTACAATATTCTCAAACAATACCCCCTCCGCTACATTTCGTTTCACTGCATTCCGCTCGTCCCCCTAATCTAAGGGGACAATCTCCATCCGGAGGCTGTAAGAGCGCAGCAACTTACAAAAATCTGTGATTTCAGTGATTTCTGTGTGAGACCTTCTAGTTTAGTGTTTAGGGGTTAAAGATTAAAGCGCCTTTGGCACGGTGAAAGAAGCTATGCTTCGGTTAAAGTGCTCCGCACGGTGAAAGCAACCGGAGGTTGCGGTTAAAGTTTAACGTTGAATCTATAGAAACTCGGCATTATTATCATTTATACATTTCTTCCTCAGTAAGCAACATAAGTTGTAATTTTTGATTTGGACACCCAAAATTACAAACTTGTCAGGACTGGCCAAACATGGCTGGTCCTTTTTTACTACTTAAAGCAGACACACTTTTTGGTACAGTATCCAACAATCTTATTGTTTAAGGTTATTTGTATTCATATTACAAATTGTACAAAGCGATATTATATGAGTCAACAGAATAAAATTTTTGGCAATTCATCATTTATTTGAATCCTTTTCGTATCTTTGCATTTGAAAAATCATCAAAATTTCAAAGGTGATATGGCTAATGAATATTCAATAAATAGTACAACCCTTAGGCAACGCATAGAAGCGATGCCAGAAGATTGCATTCTGTTTCGGTCTGATTTCCCTGAATACCACACAGAGTTTGTGGGAAGCATTTTGTCTGAGTTAACGACAGAGGGTATGCTTGTTAAAATTGCACATGGGATATATGCCAAACCGAGAAGAAGCAAATTCGGTGTTGTACTGCCCTCAGTTGATAAGGTAGTACAGGCAATTGCTACTAGAGATAATGCGAAGGTATTGCCATCAGGTATGACAGCTCTGAATGCACTAGGATTATCAACACAAGTGCCAATGAATTACACATACTTAACTACCGGAAGTGAAAGAACTGTAAACCTATCCAATAGAAAAGTCGTGTTAAAGCGAGGTGTGCCCAAGAATTTCTGTTATGGTACTCGTCTCATCTCTTTACTTGTTCAGGCACTCAAGGCTCTGAAAAAAGAGAATGTAGGAGAAGAAGAACTGAATATAATCCAACAATTGGTAACGAAAGAAACTAACAAGGAGACACTTGCTAAAGATATAGATATGATGCCTGCGTGGATGAAACGAATTATAAAACCAATGCTAACCGCTTAAAATAGAATTCGATTATGAGAAAACTGTGGTTAAATAATGAGATAGTGGACCGTTTAGCTATGTTACAGCAAACGGAGGTTGGACATCCTGGCGTTAATCAAGTAGCTATAGAAAAGGATTGGTGGGTAACAGTTACACTCAAGGCTTTATTCCAAACAGATTGTCGTGATTCATTGATCTTCAAAGGCGGAACATCGTTGTCAAAAGGTTTTAATATCATAGAGCGTTTCTCAGAAGACATTGACTTGGCAATCAGTCATTCATTCTTTGGTATTGAGAAGACTGGTAAAAGTCAGCGTGAGAAATTACGCAAGATGTCACGAGCTTATATTCATGAGACCCTTTCGGCTCAATTAGATGCCCGTTTGAAAGAAATGGGAGTTTCAGGTTACACTATAGAGAATATATCTCAGGTACAAAATAAAGATGGAGAATGGAGACCGATAGATTCAGATAAAGATCCTACGGTAATTCTATTACACTATCCGTCAATTCTTGAAGATACTATCAATTATATTCCACCACGAGTCAAGATTGAGATTAGTTGCCTTTCAATGGATGAACCCACGGAATTACGACCAATTCGTTCTTTAATAGGTGAAAGTTTTGATGGCGAAGATACTGATGCTGAAAGCATTGTCAGAACAGTAGTTCCTACTCGCACTTTCCTTGAGAAACTATTTCTTTTGGCGGAAGAGTTCCAAAAAGAGAAGCCAAGGAGCGTACGAATGTCACGACATCTGTATGACTTGGAAAAACTAATGGATACAGAGTATGGTAAAGAAGCGTTGTCGAATCGCGAACTTTATGATGCCATTGTTGAACATCGTAAGGCTTATTATGCTTTGAAGTATGTAAACTATGATTCACACACCCCATCAACCATCAATTTTACGATACCAGAATCGGCTATAGAGGCGTGGCAAGATGATTATGCCGATATGAGACGATTTTTCATTTATGGAGAATCATTAGAGTTTGATGCACTTATGGAGAAAATGAGAGAGTTGCAAGAAAGAGTAAGGATTATGTGAAAAGTCAAAACGCCGAACAAATCTGTGCCAAATTACCGAAAATATAAAAATCAAACTTGTAGGCAAATTTTGATAAAAGACCTATAGTGATATAGATACGTTGTCGAAACAGTTTCAACAGTACTATAAGAGTAGTGGTCAAGAAAATGAAGAACACAAAGATTATTTTATGTTACTTGTACCCGTGCAAAAAAATCATTGGCAGTTGTAATGTACACTAATAACCCTGAGAAAGTTAAAGAAGAAGTCATTAAAAAAGGTTGGTTTAAAGAGGAAGAGATTGTGACAATTTAGTGCCCATTGTAATAATAAATTCGGCGTTCACCCTCAATAAGTGAACGCCGAATTATTATTATCCTATTGTATTCATGCCATCTGGTTGAACAATGATACTGTTTCGATTAACGATTAACCGCTATGTAGTATCTTTTCACCGCAGCTCCGCTGCCTCGTTCCACGTTTAGAGTTTAGTGTTTAGAGAAGCACCTTCGGTGCCGGTTAAAGCGCCTTTGGCGCGATAGGCACCATGTCCCGTAATTTTTCTATGGTGTCGGTTCCTTGTAGTAACCTTTTGTGATATAGTGGTTTACCGACCGACACCTAGTGTCGGTCGGTATCTGTTTACGTGCCGAATGTCTATTCTTTTTCGTTAATCGTTAATCGTCACAAACTCCCCCTCACATAAAACCGTACGTTCTTTGAGCCCATGGCACGTAGCTTGCCCGACCGCACCAGTTCCTTGAGCTTCTTCGTGGCGGTATAGCGCGAGCATTCACATACCGACTCAAACTCGCGGCGCTGCATATACTCGTGCTCATCGAGGTACTTTGCCGCACGGCGCAGTATCACCTCATCGGTCAGCCGCTTGTTGGGGTTAGGGCCTCCGCTCACGATATCGGCACCGCGCATGGCCTGCTTCATCTCCACGCAGGGAGTGAAGAGTACGTTTTTTACACGGATGTCCTTTTTCGTTACATGATCTTGCAGTTTCTTGCAGCCACAGGTGAGCGATAGGCTGAAGGTACCAATGTGGTCTATCTCCACGCGGTTGCCATCGAGCATTTCATCACACACACACTTGCCGAGGGCCTGCAACACGGCCGCTATGTCCGACTCGGTCACGCTACATGCGAAGTTGATATACTCTGCCAGCTCCTTCGTGGTGGTGAGCTTGCTGTTCACTACGGTCACCGCCATCTGCGGATTCTTCTCTGTAGCGGTTCCCGTGAGGTCATTTTGCCTACGCAGCTGATAGGCAATAGTGCCTGATTTCTTGGTTGTTGCCATATTACATTTACTATTTAACTATTTACAATTTACTATTTTATCATTTTATTTACTGCCGCCCAACGTCAACGTTACCCTTGATCAACAGCAACCTTGCTGTTGCGCAACGGCAAGGTTACCCTTGCGCAGCGGTAAATAACTTTGTTTGATACAAAAGTACAAAACTCTTTGCGATTTTCCAACTTCTAAGGTGCGAAATTATTCTATTGATTCCGCTTACGTGGGATTGTATCTTTGTGGCCGAATTGAGGCAGCATGGTTGATGTTATCGTTATCGTCATCGTTAACGTTGGAAAATATAACTTGTTTATTATTTTTCCTTACGTAGCATATCAAATGCAGAACAAATGGTTTTAGCGGCATCGTAACTTTGCGGAAGAAATGGGTGCTAATGCCCTCGCGAATTCTTTATCAAGAATTTTGAATATCGAGCCGATATTCTTTCTTCCGCGACATCGCTAACGCTCGGTATAGATAAACAAGCTTATCTCTGCTCTCGCTAAATCGCGATGTTGCGTTGGCAACGATGACGTAACCTCTAACTACAAAACACAAAACAAGAAATATGAAAAAGTTATTTACAAAGGCATTTGTGTGGCTGCGAAGCAGAGTAACAGCCACTTTAGGCGTTGAACGAGGACGGTTTAAGGATGATCTCGTAAAGGTTAAGGACACGCGAAACGTGTACGTTAACGATAACGATGACGATAACCTCGCAAAGGTTGAGAGAAGGTGCAAACAACGGAGTTCTCACTCGACAGGTTGCGAGGTCGAGGTCCTCCCTCCTTGGGGGGATAAGAGGGGGGCCGCCAACCAAGCGAAGCGCTCCCTCACCCTTCCCGAGGTGAAACAGCTGCTCTGCGCTAAGTATGAGTTACGCTACAACCTTCTGACCGAGCAATCAGAATATCGTGAGCGAGATTCTGATGCCAGCTTCCGTCCTGTAAATAAACGGGTGTATATGACGTGGTTGCACGATATACAGGCCGACGGGTATCGCTATTCTTGGCTTGAAGGGGTGCGCATTGCTGCTGAGTCGTTGCATATACCCTCATGTCATCCAGTGACGCAATATTTTCAGTCATTGCCTCGCTGGGACGGCATTGAACGCTTGCGTCCCCTCATGCAGCGTCTGACGGATGATGAAGTCCTTGTAGGGTACCTCTGTCGATGGATGCTTGCTTTCGTGGCGCAGGCACAGGGTAGGGAGGATTCTCTCTACGCCAATAGTGTAGCTCCTATCCTTATCAGTGAACAGCAAGGATGGCACAAGAGTACTTTTTGCCGTTTGTTGTTGCCTCCTGAGCTACGTACGTTCTATACTGATCGTTTCGATCTTACTTCCGAGAACCAGTGTGAGGCACGCCTCACCGACTGCCTTCTCATCAACCTTGATGAGTTTGATCGATATTCCTCACATAAGCAGAGCACCTTGAAGAACCTCATGCAGATGCCGTCGTTGCGGTGTCGCAAGGCCTATGCCCGCAATGCTACCACTTTGCCTCGCATAGCCTCGTTTGTCGGTACCAGCAATACACCGCGCCTGCTTACCGACCCTACAGGTAGCCGCCGTTTTCTCTGCGTGGAGTTGACACGCATGATCAATGTCGATACGCCTATTGACTATGCTCAGGTCTATGCCCAATGCATGCAGCTCCTGGAGCATGGCGAGCGCCATCACTTTACTGCCGAAGAAGTGGCCGATATAGAACAGCGCAACCGTTCCTTTCGTTATATGCCACCTATCGAAGAACTCTTCCGTATCCACTTTCGCCATCCCGATGACGGTGAGCATCCGCAGCTGCTCTCTGCTGCCGAAATCTATGAATATTTGCGTAAGTGCAATCCCTATCTCATGCGCGGTGTCAGTGCACAGAATTTCGGTGCTCTGCTTCGTGAGTGGGGATTCCTGCGAGTCGAACATCATCATCGCAGAATGTATAAAGTTTGTCGAGTCTGAATAGGTCGGAGAATCGATAATTGATGACGACCGATACCCGGTGTCGGTCGTCATCTGCTTGTATATATGACTGTTATTTGTAATCACCGATACCTTGGGAAAAGTAGCGAAACTGCGGTTAACGAAGCGAAGCTTCTTTCACCGCAGCGCAGCTACTTTAATCCTGCTACGCAGGATTTTCCTCCTCCTCGCTCGGCATAGACTAAGCAAGCTTATCACTACTCTCGCTTCGTTCGTCGGTTCCCCATGCCGTAGGCATTTTCACCGCACGCTCGCGTGCTTTAACCGTGCGCAGCACTTTAACCGTCGCCTTGCGACTTTAACCGCACCAAAGGTGCTTTCCCCGCCCACTCCGTGTGCTTTAACCGCAACCTCCGGTTGCTTTTTCTTGCTCTAAAATTTGAATATCCAATCAAAAACGTGTATTTTTGTACGATTAAGCAGTACGCTAACCATTAACCATTAAACAAATTTCGTTTAATAGATGTTAAGGTTTATGTTGTTTTTGCAGATAACTTCTGCGCTAACTAATTGGATTCCTTGTTTTTACATGTAATCCAAAGCCCCAAGAGTATGCTCGTTCCGCAACAGGTTGCACTTGTTTAGCTCTTAGTTGTTAGCCGTTTAGCGGTTGGCAATTAGCTGTTAGCTCTTAGCCGTTAGCTTTTCCATCCGGATGGAGATTGTCACCTTAGATTAGGGGGACGCCGACGCGGTATGAAAGCGTCGGTTGCGACGACGGAAGGTTTATCTTCCCAAAGGAGTCTCTTGCGGAGGGGGTATACACTAAACAAGTAAACTCTAAACAAAACACCATTAACCCTTAACCTCTAACCTTTAACCGCACACTCCGTGTGCTCTAACCGCAGCTCCGCTGCCAATAAACCATGGCTTCAACCGTATTCAATCCCATTCAGCAGCATCTATTGAAGATGTTTGCGTATGATGACAATCTTGAGCGATTAACAGAGATAAAAGAATTGCTCACTAAGTATTATGCCGAGAAGGTAAATCAGCGTATGGACCAGTTGTGGAACGCTGGTACGCTTGATCAGAAGAAGTTAGACGAACTTAGAGGCAAGCACCTTCGTACCGAGTTATGAGTCGAATCGTATTAGATACCAATAGTCTCATACAGAGTATACCTCCCAAAAGCATCTATCATGCTATTTGGCAGAGCTTTCTTGATGGTACCAATACGTTGTGTGTTTCTACTGAGATATTGGCAGAGTATGAAGAAATCTTGCAGCGATTGACCGATATTGACACTGCTCAGTTGGTCATCGAGTTGATAGTCAATAATCCGCATACTTTGATGTTCTCACCCTATTATAAGTTCAATCTTATAGCATCCGACCCGGATGACAACAAGTTTGTCGATTGTGCTATCGTGGCAACTGCAAAGTATATTGTGACGGAAGACCATCATTATGATGTATTGAAAGGATGTTCTTTCCCAAAAGTTGATGTTGTTGATTTGGACACCTTCTTATGTGAAGTGCAACATTCGAGCAAACATAGCAATGAACCCTCTTCATCCCTGCTCAACGAACCCGCAGTCGTCTACGGCCTGGAATGCGAATAACCGCAGCTAGTCAACGTCATCGTTATCGTCATCGTTGATTACATCCGGCAGGCTGTAAGAGCGAAGCAACTTACAAAATTCTGTGCTTTCTGTGATTTCTGTGTGAGATCAAAGCTTTCATCCGGATGGCAGCACAAGCTTGCGAGTGCGTAAACGTGTCTAAATTCGAGTATAAATTCGCGTTGACAAAAAGATAATCAGTTGACCTGAAAAGTTCTCTTTCACCGAAGCGCAGCTTCTTTAACCGCACACTCCGTGTGCTTTCACCGTCACGCAGTGACTTTAACCGAAGCGCAGCTTCTTTCACCGCAGTCTCCGACTGCATTAACCCATGTCAATTAAATCAGAATTACTATCCAAACTGAAGCAGGAACATTGTTTCTGGTCATTCAGTGACGTATCTGTCAATAATATCTCCGACGATATATTGATAGAGAAGACCTTGCAATATCTTGATTTGGAAGAGATTGACCAACTTTTTATGATATATCCTTATAAGAAGGTGAAGCGTGTTTGGCTCGACTATTTGGTTCCTCAGGAGGAGTACTTGTATAGTCTCAATCGCTTTCTGGCATGGTACTATTTCAAGGCGAAATCGCCAGATCAGTATATCAAGTCCATGGCTACTCGTTATTATAATCGTATCGCTAAGCAAGTATGACCTTTTGGCAATGCTCACCAATGGCACTCGTTTTAGGCGCGATGCACATTTTGAGCAATTGTCTCCCATTTATCAGGTGACTACAGAAGAAATAGAAATATATATAAAAGCATGTTTAACCACCAACCGCTAACAGCTAACAGCCAATCACCTTTCACCTTTAACCGCACACTCCGTGTGCTTTCACCGTCGCTTCGCGACTTTCACCGCAGCTCCGCTGCTAATTGTCAATTGTGCATTGTGAATTGTCAACGTCGTCGTCATCGTACAGCGTAGCTGTTTTTCGTTAAACGTTAATCGTATATCATTAACATCTCTTATCCTTTCCATAGAACGCAAATTAGCGGATTGACCAGATGCTGCGACACTAAATCACATATTGACATTATAGTCCATAGAATATCCTTGTAAAACTCATAGAGTTTCCAGATAGAAGTAAATATCACTTTTTTATTTAAAATGGTTTTACATAGTTACTATAAAAGTAATATGAATGATTGACCAAATTGTATTATAATAGAATTCTAAAAAAATGAAAGATGTAACGAAAAGTTTTTATGCTCTTCAAACGAAGATAAAAAAAGAAAGTTTTAAGAGTTTTGATTATAGACTTAAAGTTGATGGATCATTGAAAGTAATTAGAGAAACTAATCCACTATATGTAAAACCGATATTTTCCATACAATCTGTTAGTGAAGCGGCAACATTTGATTCAGCTACAATTATCCTGATATCTGCCGCAGGTGCTACGGGAAAGACAACGCTTACCCATCAGTTGTCTTATGAGTTCGGTGCACCCATTTGGGACTTGAGTAAACATGATCCAGTTGCGAGTCATTCATTGACTGGGCATTTAATTAATAGTTTAGAACTTACCGATTTTACATCTTTTCTTCAGAGTCTAAAGCAGGGCAATTCTACAATGCTGATTGATGCATTCGATGAAGCTTTCTTAAAGACAACTAATGAGGGATTTTATAGTTTTCTTGATGATATTGTAAATATTGCGCTTGATTCAACAGGGACTCCATTTGTCCTTTTGGGGCGTACAAATGTAATGGAACTGATAACATTGTATTTAGAAGAGAAAGGTATAAAAGTCGTGTTGTTGCAGATAGAGCCTTTTACAGAAGATTTGGCATGTGAGTTTATCGATAATCATGTTACTACTGAGGCGAAGGATAAACATAAACAACAGTATATAGAGGTGCGTAACTTCATAATCAAAACGATAGAGGGCTTCTTTAAAAATCAGTCTGAAATCAATCGAAAGCAATATATTCAGTTTTTGGGTTATGCTCCTGTGCTATTGGCGATATCTACTCTGTTGCGTGAGAATGGTAATTATCAAATGTTGTTGACAAGCCTAAAAGCAACAAATAAAAAAAATATTGATTTGATAGTTGATATTATTGAGAGGATTTTGCGCAGAGAAAAAGACGAAAAAATAGGTATGCTATTATTACCTTCATTATTGAAGGGTAGAGACGACAATTTTATAAGGATAGCTCAGGAAAGGTCTTATAGTCTGGAAGAACAATGTGCTAGATTGTTATATAAGCAATTAGGAGTGGATTATAGTTATCCAGTGATGCATGATGATGCATTTGATACCGCATACAACCAACAAATTGGTGATTGGCTCTCTGAACATCCTTTTCTGCTGAATGGTAAGATTGCTAATACAGTTTTTGAAAGTTATATTATAAGTGTATTAGTAGATAAACCTAGGTATAAAGAACATGTCTTTTGTTATTTAAATGAAAAATATACAAATGCTTACATGTTGTTTTATATATATAATTCTATTGTAAATAGTAATCGTGTTGTAGACAAGGATTTTGTAAAATATTTATATAATTCCTTGTGCTCTCTTGATAAAAAAGAGAGTTATTCTTCTATGGAATTGTTACTATCTGAATTTGAGCAAAATACAGGTGATGTGATATGTGAACTGTTATTTGTTAAGGGCGGTGAGGATTGTGAAGACGATTATAATTATTTCTTAAATATAGGTGAGACTGATGTTTTATCTTTAGGTTCTAATATCTCAAATATTACAATAGATGCGCCTATTAGGGTCGAATTATCGCAGAGTAAAACAGAGTGTATACCACCTGTCTATATTAAGTGCAAGGAAATAAAATGTTCTGCTCCAGAGGTTTTATTGACTCCTTCTGTTGATATTAATGATTGTGTTGTATTCGAGTGTGATAACTTTTATGTGTATTCATCAAACTATGGCGTATTACCACGAATAACAGATAGGAGTAATAGTTTACATTCCTGCTTTAGAATATATTCAAAAAATAAATTGTCTTATCCATTTGTTCAATATCAACAAGAATCGATGTTGGCGGATATTCCTACTAATATAGCAGAGAAATATCATAAAATGCGTAGAATCATTCTGATGTTTCGTTCACATAGTAAAGGGAAGTTGGCTCGGTACAAAGAGAAGATAGATAATAGAATTGGAAATGTTGCTGTCGGAAAAAAAGTTCTGGATGCTCTGAAGTCCTCAGGAATAATCTATGTAGACAAACATCTATACATTATTGATAATGATAAGATCGCTTCCTTGTTAGGGGTAAAATACAATGACATAAGGTGTTGTGTTGTCAATCAAAAAATTCGTGATTTCCTGGGGAATATAAAAGTAGAAGATTGAAGTATTGGCTTTAGTCATAGTTCAGTCAAGACTAAGTCATCGTCTTCGTACAGCTCCGCTGCTTATTCGTGTTGATAAGTAAAAAACTCAGTAGGTCTAATAGCTGAATGCCGTGTTAATACCTAGCTTACCGCATTAACTCTCGGTTCTCTTATGCACGACTCGGAACAGAACTCTAGGTGGGGTATAAATTGTACCCCTACTCGAATGAAGACTTCCTCGCAGTTTACTGCCACTAAATATTACACTATTATCATTAAATAAGAACAACTTCGCTGTATCCAACCATTAAATAATCATCCGCGATGCCCGAGTCCCCTCGCCCCTTGGAGAGGGTTAGGGTGAGGCCCCTTTTATTCCATGAATAAAAATCGAATCGAATACATCGACGCCCTCCGTGGCTTCACCATGATCCTGGTGGTTTTCTCCCATGTGATGCTCTTCACATTTGGGATAGAATCATCATTCGTCAATGAGGTATTCATGTCGTTCCGTATGCCCCTGTTCTTCTTCATCAGTGGCTTCATTGGATACAAGGCTGGTGTAGAGTGGACGGGACGTACATGGTGGACGATGAGCCGGAAGAAATTGATGGTGCAGTTGATACCCACCTTTGTGTTCGGACTCATCTGTGCCTATGCCTACCAGAAACTAGACTTCATGGCCTTTGTTACTAGTCCCGCCAAGCTCGGCTATTGGTTTACCATAGCCCTGCTTGAGATGTTCTTATTGGTGTACACCATGAACTGGGTGTTGTATCAGTGTAGCAAGAAAGAGTCAAGGTCTCATAAGGTGATAGCCCTGGTATTGATCTATGTAGCCCTCTATTTATGTAGACTTGTTCCCGACTATCTGCCCTCTTTGAGTGGCGCATACGATGTGTTGAGTTTGCACTATGTATCCCTCTATTTCCCCTTCTTTGCCTTTGGCTATATCTGCTCGATGTATAAGGAGGCGTTCAATCGAATGCTTGAGCATAAGTATTTCGCTGCAGTCGCTATTGTTCTATTTGTGGCGCTTTTCTATGTGCGAAGAACTTATATCCTTCCCTACTTGGGTGGCGGAGCGTTAATCTTTATCTCAAGCTTCTTTATCCAGTTGGCTGTGGGTATCTTGGGGCTGCTTGTGGTGTATAACACATTCCGGACGTATGCCGAATCGTTCACTTCAGATAAGAGGGTAGGGCGGGCACTGCAATATATCGGTAAGCGCACGTTAGATATCTATCTACTGCACTACTTCTTCCTTCCTCATGTACCTCAAATAGGGCGTATGCTGGAGCAAGGCAATAATGCAGCTTTAGAACTCGCCCTTGGTGGCTGCATCTCTCTCTTGGTCATAGGCCTTTGCTTAGTGGTAAGCAATGTCTTGCGTACAAGTAAAGTATTATCGAAATACCTATTTGGCGTAAAAACGAACCATTAACTAGCAGTCAATGACTGCGATTAACCGTTGCGTAGCAACTTTCACCGCACTATAGGTGCTTTCACTGCACCAAAGGTGCTTTAGCCCTTAACCCATAACCTTTAACCGCGCTTTAGCGCTTTCACCGTCGCCCCGCGACTTTCACCGTGGCTCCGCCACTTTAACCATTGCACAGCAATTTTAACCAGCGCTTTTAGCGCGTTTAAGTATGTCTGAAATATCCGAAAATAACAAACGCATAGCCAAGAACACATTGATGCTCTATGCTCGCATGCTTGTATCAATGCTGGTTGGATTGTATACAAGCCGTATCACTCTAAATGCATTGGGTGTTGATAACTATGGAATTTATAATGTTGTTGGAGGGGTTGTTGGTCTGTTTAGTCTATTGAGTGGTTCACTTTCTGCAGCAATCAGTCGTTTTATAACATTTGAATTGGGCCGTGAGGATTCGGATAGGTTGAAAAAAGTGTTTTCTTCTGCTATAACAATACAAATTGTATTATCCATTGTAATTGTGTTATTAGCAGAAACAGTAGGTTTATGGTTTCTAAATAATAAGTTAGTAATCCCTATAGAACGTATGGATGCAGCTCATTGGGTATACCAACTTTCTATCCTTACGTTTGTTATAGGTTTGATAAGTGTACCATATAATGCGTCAATAATAGCTCATGAACGTATGTCTGCATTTGCATATATGAGTTTATTTGATGTGCTTGGAAAGTTACTGATTGCACTTTCAATGTACAATTCACCTTACGATCGTTTGATACATTATGCAATTCTTTTGGCCACTTTGTCTATATTCTATAATCTAATATATTACATCTATTGTAAGAAACAATTTACAGAGTGTACTTATGTATTCTTTTTTGATAAGGCTTTGTTTCGGAAGATGTTTGGCTTTGCCGGGTGGAACTTTATTGGTGCTTCCTCTGCTATTTTGCGTGATCAAGGTGGTAACATTATTCTCAACATGTTTTGTGGACCAGCTGTAAATGCGGCACGAGGAATAGCTCTTCAAGTCAGTGGTGCAATACAAGGTTTTGTAAGTAATTTTATGACTGCACTTAATCCTCAGATAACAAAGTCTTATGCTTCAGGAGAACGTGACTATATGATGTCGTTAATATATAAGGGGGCACGTTTTTCTTATTATATTCTGTTGATACTGTCTTTGCCTGTTATCATCAATGCTCAATATATATTGGTAATTTGGTTAGGTGAAGTTCCTGAACATACCGTTTCTTTTATACAGTTGGTACTTATATTTGCTATGAGCGAATCTTTGGCCCATCCTTTGGTAACAGCAATGCTTGCTACTGGAAATATTCGTAATTATCAATTGGTAGTTGGAGGTTTGCAGATGATGAACCTTCCTTTGGCTTACTTGTTCTTGCGTTTAGGTTATCCACCAGAATCAGTCTTTTTTGTATCCATCTTTGTTTCTGTGTGTTGCGAAATGGCACGATTGTATATGTTGCGTGGTATGATACAACTGTCTGTGAGTTCTTTCTTGCGTAATGTTTATTTCAATGTTATTCTAGTTACAATTTTAGCTGCTATTATACCATTGGTGATTTCAAATGCATTGCCCAATAATTTTATCGGATTTCTCATTAGTTGTGCTTTATGTTTCATATGTACGATAATTTCTATCTTGTATGTAGGCTTTAGTAACAGTGAACGCACAATGATTGTATCAAAAACGTTGCTTTTTATACGAAAACACCTTTAAAAATGATAAATATTGCCGACCCTTCGCAATGTTGTGGCTGCACCGCTTGCGCTTCGGTTTGCGCGCACGATGCTATCACGATGCGCCCCGATGCATTAGGTTTTCTGTATCCGCAAGTCGATGTGGCAAAGTGTACCGACTGTGGTTTGTGTGAGAAGGTCTGTGCTTTCCATGATGATTATGACAAGTCACTCAATCTATCTCAGCCATTAGCCTATGGAGCACGCCATAAAGATATGAATGAGGTGGCCACCAGCCGTAGTGGAGCTGCATTTATTGCCATCTCCGATTATATATTAGAGAATTGCGGCGTGGTGTATGGCGCAGGATATACCGACCATTTCCGTGTAGTGCACAAACGGGCTACTACGAAGGAGCAACGCAACGAGTTCAAGGGGAGCAAATATGTCCAGAGCGACCTTACGGGAGTCTTTCGTCAGGTCAAGAAAGATCTCAAAGCAGGTTTTGTTGTGTTGTTCTCGGGTACCCCTTGTCAAACCGCAGGACTCCACTCATACGTGGGGAGCAGATTACGTGATAATCTTTTTCTTGTCGATATTGTCTGTCATGGTGTTCCTGGCCCTTACATCTGGCGTGACTACTTGACTTATTTGGAGAAAAAACATGGTTCAGATATCTGCTATGTCAATTTCCGAGACAAAGAGGAGTTTGGATGGGAAGCTCATCGCGAAACGTTTAAGTTTAGTGAAGGAGGAGATAAGAAATTCTTTTCAAATACTTTCTATAATAATATCATATTTCGTCGCTCATGTAGTGAATGTAAGTATGCTAATTTGCAACGTCCGAGCGATATTACTATTGCCGACTTTTGGGGATGGCAAAAGACTGATTCTACTATCAATGCTGATGACAAGGGCTTATCGTTGGTTCTGTGTAACACCGAGAAGGGGCGTCAGTTGTTTGATGCCGTTAAAGAACGTATGACGGTTATCCCAGCTGAACTAGAAAACTGCTTGCAACCCAACTTGCAACATCCTTCAGAAATCCATCCTCAGCGAATGGACTTTGAGCGCGATTATGCACGCAAAGGATTCGTGTATGCGATGAAGAAATATGGCGACTTAGGGTGGCGCTATAAGATGAAAGTCTATGTAGCACGTATCAAGAGAGTAATAAAACGTGTAATTGGTAGAAAATGAAAATAGGAATATTGACATTTCATTGCGCTCATAATTATGGAGCGGTTTTGCAATGTTATGCTACGCAAGAGTTTCTGCGTAGTAAAGGATATGATGTGGAGATTATCAATTATCGTCCAGATTATCTCTTAGAACCTTATCGGTTATTGAAAAAAAGAATAAGGTATCGTGGATTTATTCGTTTTATAAAGGATATAATACAGGAGTTAATCATATTTCCTACTCGATATCAACATTGGAAAGGTTTTCGTCGTTTTATAACTCAACGGTTGCTGTTGTCACAGCCCATAGATGATAACTCTTTAATATCTGCTGATTATGATGTATATCTCGTTGGCAGTGATCAAATCTGGAATCCTAATATAACCCAAGGATTTGATAAGGCATATTTTTGCGACTTTTCCTTTGAAAAAGGGACAAAGAAATATATCGCCTATGCAGCTAGTATGGAGGCTAAGTCTTTGGATTTAGAGAAGGAGTGGTTCTATCGTAGACAATTAAAGCGTTTTGATGCAATAAGCGTACGAGAGGAGAATCTAATGAAGATGTTGTCTCCTCTTATTGATATGCCTGTTAGACATGTGCTTGACCCGACTTTGATGGTGCCAGTTTCTATCTGGGATAAGTTTCATACTAAATCCATAATTAGCGAGAAGTTTGTGCTTGTATATCAGGTGATTCCAGATGATAATACATTACGGATTGCTAATCATATTGCAAATCAGATATCTGCAAAAGTTGTAAATGTAGTTGCCAATATGTCAAACATATCATTTTATACAAGACATTCTCATCAAAATGCAACACCAGAGGACTTTATTAGTATCCTGCGAAATGCTGCATGTGTAGTTACAACTTCTTTTCATGGAACAGCATTTTCTCTCATCTTTAATCGTCCTTTTTATACATTAAAATTAAATAAGGGTTGGGATGAACGTTCAATGTCTTTATTAAATCAGTTAAATCTTCGAGACAGGTTGGTAGATGTAATTTCTGCTCCTGAGTTTACAGAAATTGACTATTCAAAAGTAAATCCTGTGCTTGACGCGTTACGTCAGGAATCACAAGATTTTTTGATTAAGGCATTGTTGACGAACCTACGATAAGTATAAGAGCCAAAGTTCTTATAATACATATATTCTAACCTAGTTCAACTAAATAGAGTAGCTGCCTTCTTGATAATTCATAATGTTAGGTATGTTGTTATAAAACACTTTGTGCCCCTGCTATTCAGCTGCAAATTATGCAGTTCCCGTTTCTAAGCTTTTTTAATTTCGTGTTCTCTAAAAATAAATTTAGTTGAATAAAAAAATGTCGTTATGACACACACTTGATGTTTTATGTTACATCTTTTACGTTATGATTACCATTATTGTCCCAGTTTTTAAGGCCGAAAAATATCTTCTTCGCTGCATCGATAGTATATTTGCACAAAGTTTTACAGACTTTGAATTACTACTTATTGATGATGGAAGCCCTGATAATTGCGGTACTATTTGTGATGAGTATGCAGCTAGAGATAGTCGTGTGCGAGTGTTCCATAAAGATAATGGCGGTGTCTCTTCTGCACGAAATCTCGGTATCGCACATGCCACAGGTAAATGGATTACCTTTATCGATGCCGATGACTATGTGCACCCCGAGTTTTTATCATCATTGTATTCCATGCATGATGCTGATCTGATTGTTGGCTCTTTTCAATTGGTGGGTACAGACGAAAAATGGGATGGGTTGTTAGAGGATTGTTTTTATGATAAAGTTTCATTTGAAAAGAAGATTGCAGACTTTTCACTCTCACTTAATTTTCATACTCCATGGGGAAAATTGTTTAGACGTGAAATTATAGTTGATAATAATCTTGTTTTTAATGAAAAGATTTCTGCAGGTGAAGATGCTCTATTTATACTTAATTATCTAATCTACACGAATACTTTACGACTATCCAAAGATGCTTATTATTTTTATGAACGAGGTAATAATGGTAGTTTATCCCAAAGTATTTGTAGTATAGAACATCATTTTTATGCAATGGATAAGTATTATGAGGCTTTGATTGAATTGGAAAATACATTTAAATGTAGTATGCAGCATTTATATATTATATGTGTCCGTGGTTATTGTTCTAAAATTATAGATTCTATATATAATAAGAATAATGATTTTATTAATAAATGGAATCAATTGCGATTGTTGTATAGAAATAAACACATAATTTTTTTATTAAAAAAAGAGAAGCCAACTCGTAAAAGAGTCAAACTGTTTAATCTCCTTATGTCTCACAAGATGGGTTTACTATCATTGTTATATATCTATATATTACGAGGTGAAATTTACTAAATTATTGGAGTAGATATTTATTTGATATAGTTCCATTTAATGAGTCTTATTTGCTAATATTATACATTAACAAGATATGGTATCCTTAATCGTTCCTGTTTACAATGCGGAACCCTATTTGAATCATTGTATCAATAGCATCTTAAATCAAACTTATCAGGATTTTGAACTAATTTTAATAGATGATGGAAGTGTAGACAATTCACTAAGTATTTGTAATAAGTATGTGAGGGAGGATTCTCGTGTAAAATGTATATCTATAAGAAATAGTGGCGCAAATCATGCTCGAAAAGTTGGGGTTGAATATTCCTCAGGTGATTATATTATGTTTGTAGATGCAGATGATACAATCTCATGTAATGCTTTGGAAGATATGGTGAATATAATAGATAAGCACAATATAGATCTTGTCGTAGCGCATATGCGAGAAGAGGAAATGAAAATATCTGGTCAGGCTTATCTAATTGATGTATTACATCATGCATGTTGGGTATCAATGTATTTTAAGATATATAGAGCTGATGTCTTGAGAAAAAATTTTATAGAAATCCCTATAGATCTAAAGTATGGTGAAGACTTATTGCAGAATGTTAATATTGCAAAGTATGTTGATAGTGTAATGTATTGTAATATAGAATATTATCATTATCGTATGGTCCCAACATCTATCACCCATACAATGCAGTTTTGTCAAGATTATGAGGACAAGTTTCAGGAATTCTTGGTCTCATGTTTATTCGATACAACATTAGCCGAGAAGTTATCTTCAAAAATTCGAACACAAATAGATTATGCATGGGCTAGGTGTTACTTAGATGGTTTGAAAAATGTTATTATAAGTTCTTCAACTTTTGATTTTGAGAATTCGAATTATTTACGATTGCGTACCATTTATAAGAATAATGACTTATCTTTAGGCATAGATGATAAGATTTTGCTTTATTGTAATTCAAATCTCTCTCTTATTTTATTGAGGTTTTATTATTTTTATTGTAGGATGAAGAATAAGATTAAAAAAAATTATCTTACGAAGTAAGTTATACCTCATATTTATAAAGTATCTTTTTGCTTTGGGTATTTATTCTATGAAATTATTATTTGTAACAACACTAGATAAATCAATAACAAGTGAACATATCTTTACTAGAAATGTTTGGAGCGCTTTATGTCATCAATTTAAGGAAGATGAAAATGAGATAGCTTTAGCTACAATTTTTCAAGTCGAAGATGTTATAGATGCGTATATTACAGAAGAGAAATATATAGGCAAAATATATTATAAGCTATTTTACTCGTCATCTTTGCTTGAGAAAGAAAAAATTGTAGAAATTGTACGTTTTTTTCGTCATATTTCCCCTACAATTATACATTCAAATATGGCAGAAGCTATTGATGTTGCCGCAGCAAAAGCGACTAATATACCCATTGTTTTAACTATTCATGTCGGAGGAGTAATTTGTCCACGTGGTGATCTTCATGGTTTCTTGATGCATAATGAAAAGATATGTAATACAATAGTTGCCCATCATTGTCTTAAATGTTGTTCAAAGGATTTACCATTTCCTATATTGTCAAATTTATTATATAGAATAATTCCTAATAATTTTTTGAAGTGGTGTTATGGAAGGCTGCAGAAGAAGACTATTTTTTATGTAAGCCAGTTTTTAAGTAGTTTTAATGAAGTCGTTTCACGAAAAGAGAAAATAGAAATCTATAAATATGCAACGATTATTGCCGCCAATAACCGATTAAAAAATCTCCTTGAAATGAATGGCTTGGTAGATAATGTGGTTGTATTACCTCATGGAGTGAAGTGTCGTCATAAACTTCCTATACCAGAGATAAAAGGACCTATAAAGTTTTACTATTTAGGACGTATGCAGTACGCTAAAGGTTTACATGTTGTTTTACAAGCATTCGAAGGTATTGATAACTCTCTTTATGAATTGCATATAATAGGTGATGTGGCACCAGGGCGTAAGGCAGCAAGGTACAAGGAACGAATACAACGATTGGCACAGGGCCAGAATGTTATCTTTCATGGCGAATTGCCTAATACCGAAATTGAGAGTGTTATCAAGGATATGCATGTGATGATGCATCCCACAATTTGTATGGAGGTGTATGGCTTGTCTGTTGCCGAATCGCTATCCATTGGTCGTCCTGTTTTAGCTACGCGATGTGGAGGTGCTGAAATGCAGATTCTGGATGGGGTTAATGGCTGGTTGATAGCTCCGAATGATATAGATATGTTGCGCGAGAAAATTTTAGAGATCATTCAAGATAAAGAGCAAGTTTTACCTATGTGTAATAAATGTCACCTACCTCATCCGTTACCGCAGTATGCAGAATGTCTATTGTCTTTGTATAAAGGTTTGTTGTCTAATTTTCACTATTGTTAAGAGGCTTGTAAAGTGTCTATGAATATTCTATTTGTAAGTTTTCTTCCTTTTAATCCGTCATTTGGAGGCGTTGAGAGAGTAACAGATGTGCTTTCCAAAGCATTGTCGTCACGTGGGCATCGTGTGTATTACTTATGCGACTATGTGGAAAATCGTATAATGCTTGAATATGATTTTCCAGTTCCGTTATTTATATTCCCTTATAGAGGTGGGTTTGACTCGAATGGTAATATTATGTATTACAAGGAGTTGCTAAAAGAACAGGCTATAGATGTTGTAGTGTATCAACAGGCCCTCTTCGCTTGCTGGTATGAAACATTGTTGTTGGCCCCTAAATGTGTCAGTGTTCTTCATGCTATGCCTGATTACTCGGTAAAAACAGAGATGCAAAGAATATTTTATACCCCTAAAAATATTAGAGAGTATATTAAATATCCTGTTAAATTATTGCTTTATCCTTTTCTATATTATGTAGTTAAGCATAGATTAGGCTCTCTTTTATCGAAACATTATTCTTTTATCGCACAGCATTCAGATGCAGTAGTACTGTTGTCAGATAGGTATATTACAGATTTTAAGAAATACCTTCCTCGTGAAATAGAACCCAAAGTGATAAAGGGTATTTCGAATCCCAATACTTATCCTTTGCAACAATTAGATATAAATATTAAAGAGAAAATACTTTTATATGTGGGACGTTTGGAAGGTTATGATAAATGTCCAATGCGTATATTGAGAATCTGGAAACGCCTATATAAGAAGCATCCAGATTGGCAGCTGCTTATAGTTGGCGATGGCCATGAACGTCTGCCAATGCAAAATTATATTGACAAATATGGGTTAAAACGTGCCACCTTACTTGGTCGAAAATGTAATGTTGAGGAGTATTATAAGAGAGCATCTATGATATG
Organism: Bacteroidaceae bacterium; assembly: GCA_045660385.1. Lineage (GTDB taxonomy): Bacteria > Bacteroidota > Bacteroidia > Bacteroidales > Bacteroidaceae > UBA1189. The sequence goes on from JAZRDT010000030.1 coordinate 39,314, forward strand.
TCTTACATCCACAAGTGAGGGGTGGGGCATGGTACTGACGGAGGGCATGCAGTTTGGTTGTATCCCATTTGCTTTTGATAATAGTGGAGCTGCATATGATATCATAGATGATGGTGCTAATGGTTTTCTTATACCTTCTTTTAGTTTGAAAGCCTATGCAAATAGGCTTTCAAACTTAATGGAAGATGAAGAGATGAGAACGAGTATGGCCGTTGCTGCTTATAATAAATCTAAGATTTTTGATGTGTTTAATATTGCACAACATTGGGAAAAACTTTTTGAAACGATATTAGCGAAGAATAAATGAAACTCCTCCAAATAGCATCTGGTGACTTCTTCTCCACCTACGGTGGTGGACAAGTCTATGTTAAGAATATTGTCGACGAGATAAATCGGCAAGGTCTTGATGTGCTCGTGTTGTCTTTTGTAGATAGGAATATTGCTATCGTTGAGCAAAAATATAAGGGCATTACCCTATGGGAGATTGGCGCACAAGCTGAAGATTCAGATATAGAAGATTTGGTAAAAAATATCTTGCCCGATATCATCCATGCACATAGTAGGAAAGCCTTCTTTACTTCGTTGGGTAAACACATACATATACCAGTTGTTGTCACTGCACATCATGGAGGAATTCTTTGTCCAGCTGGTTCATTGATGAACGCAGAGGATTGCATTTGCCATACCACTTTATCGCATGAGCACTGTTTAAGATGCTGCTTGGCAAACATTCGTACTGGGCGTAGCTGGTATCCTTTAATGAATTTACTATCAGAAACGAACTATGTGCGTTTAGGTAAGACTCTGCAGAAGTTACCCTTCATGCCTTTTATAACTCCTATAGGCGGTACGGCATTGTCTATTCAGAATAAGATTTCAGAATGGCAAACAATATGCGAAAAAGCAACAAAGGTTATCGCCCCCAGTCATGCCATAGCAGATGCTATGTGTCGTAATGGCTTATCGCGTGATAAGGTGACGGTGATACCCCATGGTATCCCTAAAGGTCCCCAAAATCTATTTAAGGACACGTACCACCTCCCCTTCGCAGAAGGTACTCCTCCTAAACTAGGAGGAGAGTTAATGAAAGAGACGAATAAGATCCGTTTCTTCTATGTAGGACGTATCTGTCGTATCAAGGGACTGCATATTTTGTTGGAGGCATTCAGTGGCATAGCAAATCAAGATAAAGCAGAACTGCATATCATTGGTGGGGCAGGCAATAAAGGCGAACAACGCTATATGGACGATTTGCAACGTCGATACCGTACTACTAATATCGTATGGCATGGCAAGGTCTCTTCAGATAAAGTCTTCGATATCATTAAGGAATATGATGTGATGGTGCACCCTACAATCTGTATGGATATTTTCGGACTGAACATAGCAGAAGCTCTTGCGATGAATAAACCTGTACTTGCTACCCGATGCGGTGGCGCTGAGATGCAGATTGTAGATGGTGTGAATGGTTGGTTGGTTCAGCCTAATGAAACGCATGCTTTGCGTGCAAAGATGATTGAGATTATAGAGAAAGGAATTACATTGGATGTGTGTAACCTCCATAAAGATGTCATTGCTATTGATGAACATATTAGAGACCTACTAAAAGTATATGAGAAAGAAGCGTCTATTAATTGATGTGAATTCTATTACTAGTTATTTGAAGGGTGGATTCTTGACAGGGATTGGACGTACAACCTATGAGTTATTAACTCAATGGGATAAATTGTATGATCAACTACCTTTCGAGATAATCCTATATTCCTCGAACACCAAAGGGATATCACCCAAGGGGCGGTTCGGATTCAAAATGTTACATCTATTTTGGCCAGATAGAAATAGATTTAAGCGTTTGTTATATTCATTGCGTATACGTAAGTTGTTGTCAGGGTATGATTTGATACATATACCTCATAATGTGGATATACTGGAAGATGTTTCGAATACCATACTCACTATACACGATGTGATGTCGTATCGTTTTTCCGAAGTTTGGGGATCGGCATATTGGAGTATGCCTGAGGAGGAAAAGAGAAGGCTTGAGTATGCTGTTAAGCGATGTAAAGCGATTGTGACATGCTCTGAATGCTCAAAACAAGATATTGTTAGATATTTGAATGTTGCAGAGGATAAGGTGACGGTAATTCCCTGGGGAATTAATCGTGAGATGTTTCAACCGATGTGTGATAATGAATATCTGCATAGCATCGGTATAGAAGGTCTGTATTATTTTACCTCCTCTGCAAATCATCCTCGTAAAAATTTGTCATTGTTGTTGAAATCCTATCGCACATACCTTTCCATGGGTGGATGTGGACAACTGGTGATATTGAATCCAGAGGAGGAGCATCTTGCATCTGTGAAGGATTTGATTGATGAGAGAAAGATTATTATTCTGAGAAAGATATCTGACAAAGAGTTAGCTGTGCTTTACACCAATGCGCAATGCTCCTTGATGTTGAGTTCATACGAAGGATTTGGATTGCCTGTGTTAGAGTCTTTGGCATGTGGAACACAGGTTATTTGTTCGCGGAACAGTAGTCTGTCGGAAGCGGGTGGAGATATCGTTGATTATGTAGACAATATGGATGAATCTATAATAGCACAGAAGATGTTTGTATACGATAATCAAGATAAAATAGCGATACTTGATAAGATTGTATTGGAAAATCATATGCAAATGTTTTCATGGAAGAAGTGTGCAACGGAGTATATAGATTTTTATATGCGTCAACTTGATATATAGACATTGAGCAATTAGTTGGTCTTTATTGCTATAAGATAACTGTTATAAATGAAAACATTAATTTGTATCCCCTGTCTCTTGACAGGCGGCACCGAAATACAAACACTCAACACCGTTCATGCCTTGGTGCAGGAAGGCCATGAGGTGACGGTAGCATGCTACTTCGAGCATTCCCCCTATATGGTGGAGCGCTACCGCAAAGCGGGCGCCAAGGTGTTGCTCTTCTCTCCCGAGGGCACTCGGGTAGGGGGCTATCGCGCCATACCTTACCTCTACAAGCATCTCAGACGCACTATCAAGAAGGTATGCCCCGACGTGACACATGTGCAGTACATGGCACCGGGTGCTATGGTAATCCTCCTACTCTGGCTCATGGGTGTGAAGAATATCATTGCGACAGCGCACACATCCGCTGATATCTACAAGGATCTGCGCCTTATACATTTTTTGCAACGTCACGTCTTACGTGCCTTCACCTGCATCACCGAGCGTGCAGAGCGCAGCTTCTTCGGAAGCTCGCAGCTCTATACCACAGAAACGGTGCTGGGGAAGAGGAATCATTTTACGATTTACAACTCCTTACCAATAAACCTGGAACGGAGTTGTAGTCAACAGTCAACGGTCAACGGTCAACAGACAGGCCATCCGGGATGCTCTCAAATATCTCACACAGAATTCACAGAAGACACGGAATTTTCAGGCAACGCGGATATCATTTCACATGATTTGGATTTGAATTCACAGAATGCACGCATTGCTTCGCTCGCGTGTGCCTCCGGGGTGGGTAGTCAATCTCACGCGGATTCCACGGATTGCACGGAAGATATTTGTCAACGCGATAACACTGAATTTAGACACGATGACGCGTGCTTCGCTTGCGTTGGCCATGACAGCCAAAGGCTGAACGTTGACGTTAACGAAAACAATTCACAATTCACAATTGATAATTCACAATTGACAATTAGCAGCGGAGCTGCTTCACTAAACCCTCAACCGTCATCCATCGACCTTAATTTATCTTGTCAACAGGATTTAGACACGAATTTAGACACGTTTACGCACATGCAAGCTTGTGCTGCCCTGCCGGATGAGGACACGCAGGGCGTGTACGAAAACGCTAACGTTGACGAAAACTATACTCACCGCTCACCGCTCACCGCTCACCGCTCGACAATCGGCGTTGTTAGCCGATTGGAGCCCATCAAAGGTATGGACTTGGTGGTGCCTGCATTTGCTGAGGTGCTGAAGAAGTTCCCGGAGGTGAGGTTGTTGGTGGTGGGCGATGGCTCGCTGCGTGCTACGATGGAGCGGCAGGCGGCTGAGCTGGGCTGTGCCGACCGCATCACATGGGTGGGGCGGCAGCCACAGGAGGAGTTAGCGCAATGGTATGGCCAGATGGATATTGTGCTGATGCCGTCGCGTAGCGAGGGCTTTGGGCTTACCGCCATCGAGGCCATGGCCAATGGGTGTGTGATGGTGGCCTCCAATGTGGGTGGCTTGCCTGAGGTGGTGCGCGATGGTGTATGTGGCTTGCTACATCGCACCGAGGATCTGCATGATATGGCGGCCAAGGTGTCTAAGCTGCTGGATGATGCTGCGTTGTACGATATGTTGCGTGCCCAATCTTTGATCGAAGTTGAGAAATATAGTTTTGAGCGATATGCTCAATTGATTAATAACATATACATAAAATTGATTGAAGGATGAAATCAATTGTATCATTATCTCTTTTTGTGATAATATTTATTTGGGTATGTAAAATTTATATATCTGATAAGAAGAAATTTAGAATAGTAGAGTATAATAAGGGGGAACAGTATCTGCTTACTCGTAATATGTATTTTGTTATCTTTACGGTATGTACAGCACCATTATTCCTAGCTCCTTATGCGTTGTTAAAATATGGGCTGTGGTTTGCTGGTATCTTCTTGTTGATTTTTACCAATCATGTGCGTATGAAATTGGAGACCGTAATGATCTTATATCTTATCTTTTTCTTCTGGCTATGTATAACGATGACTTGGACAACAACAACACGTGATGGTTATATGATGCTTGTCAAATATTTTATTCCAGTACAATTCCTTTGGCTAGGCTATTCTTCTTTGCGAAATGAGAAAGATTTGGTTGTTTTTCTTAAGATTGTAAATGTTGCAGCATGTATATATTGCTTTATATCTGGAGGATTTTCAAATGTTTTTGCAAACCCAGTTTATTCCTTTTGTATGGGAATCTTTACAACTTATGCTGGATTTGCATGTTTTCTAATAAGTGTGTTTATAGTGCCCATCTTGCTTTATTGGTTGACGAAAGAGAATAAGTATATCTATTGTGCCTTGTGGATGCTACTTTCTCCTTTATTACAGTCTGTGCGTACAGGTTTGGGAGGTATGTTGTTGGTGTTCTGTGTGGCGGTTTATTTAAGATATAAGCAACGCTCGCTACCAGCTTTGTTCTTCGCGGGCGCAATGTTTTTATCTATTATTCTTTTTGTGCCAGGTATGAATGAGAAATTCTTTGGTGAGAATGCTGGTAAGGTAACAGGTTCTGATATTGTTCGTGGTGATGCTTTATCCTTGGATAATATTGAAATGAGTGGTCGTGAATACTTGTGGGAGCGTGTAAAGGAGAACTGTTACTATGGTAATGAGGTTTTTGGCGGTGGATTGGGTACATCAGGACGTTGGGTGAAGAATTATGGAATAGCAACGAAGGGTCTTCAAATGATGCACAATGATTATTTGCAAATTCTTTGTGATGCTGGTATAGTCGGTATTGTGCTATTATGTATATTCTATCTCGGATTTATTATTAAGGTAATAGCCCATGTGGTGATGCGACGAAGTACGGTGCTGGTGCGGCTAACTGGTATTATGGCTCTCTCCAGCATGGTGGGTATTGGCTTTGCTATGTATTTTGATAATGTGGTGTCGAACTCCATGCAAGCCATGGTAATGCCCTTTATCTATTGGGGGTTCTTCTTTAAAGCGCTTGATATAGAGGGTAAGAATAAACGAACATTGGCGATTTTGAGATTTAGAAGGGAAAGGGAATAGCAACGATGTTGCGGGTTGAAAACTGCTTTGCAGCGGTGAAAGTCACGGAGTGACGGTGAAAGCAACCTTAGGTTGCGGTTAAAGTACAGCGTACGGTGAAAGCAGAGACACGAATTGCGTGTATGTTGTCGATAATGATAACTATGACTCTAAACACAACGAAAACATGATATCAATAATTATTCCACTATATAATAAAGCGACAAGTATTGCGACTGCATTGGATTGTGTGCTGGCGCAAACTTTCCAGAATTTTGAGGTGGTGGTGGTGGATGATGGCAGTACGGATAACGGTGCTGCTATTGTGGAGCAGTATACAGATCCACGCATACGGCTCATCCGTCAGGCTAATGCAGGAGTGAGTGCTGCGCGTAATAAGGGTATTGCCGAGGCGAAAAGCGATTATGTGGCATTTCTGGATGCCGATGATGAGTGGATGCCTGAGTTCCTGGAAGAGATTGTAGCGCTTCAGCGTGAGTTCCCTAATTGCAAGGCACAGGCAACGACATATGTGCAGTGCCAGAATGGTGAGAAAAAGAATATCGTACTCAATAGATTGCCCTTCACGGGTGAACGTGGTGTGCTCACTAATTACTTCGAGGTTGCCACACACTCTAATCCGCCAGTCTGCTCGATTTGTGTATGCATAGAGCGTACGTTACTACAATCACTCGGTGGCTTCCCACTCGGTATTAAGTCGGGTGAGGACCTGCTCACCTGGGCACGCATTGCCACACGTACCCACTGGGCCTACTCTCTGAAGCCGTATGCCATATTTAATATGGAGGGCTACAACAAGAACGAACGCCCCAAACGAATCCCCGCAGAGGTAGATGTGGTAGGCAACGAACTCAAACAACTCAGGAAACAAAACCCTCAAACCAACGGCCTGAAACACTACATCGCCCATTGGCACAAAATGCGCAGCTCCATCTACCTACGCTTGGGAATGCGTAAGAAGAGCTTCAAGGAAGCGATGAAAGGCCTTCGTTATCATCCGTTGAATTGGAAACTGTATGCCTATGCCCTTTGGGCAGTGGTGAAGGGTTAATGGGGAACGGGGAATGTTAAACGTTGAACGGTTAACGTTGAACGGTGAAGGGTTAATGTTAAACGGTTAACGTTGAACGGTTAACGATTAATGGGGAATGGTTAAGATTGTAAATATAATATTATGCAAGAGGAGTGTTTTTCATATCGAAATTTGAGAGTATATCAACATGCGAAAATGTTTGTGATTTTCGTATATAGCTTATTAAAACAATTTCCGAAAGAGGAACAATATGCGTTGTGCGATCAGTTGAGGCGTGCAGCTATATCTATTCCTTCAAATATCGCCGAGGGCTCTGGACGTGTCTCCTTGAAGGAGCAAATTCATTTCATTGAAATTGCTTTTGCTTCGTTGAATGAAGTTATGTGTCAATTAGAACTTGCGTATGAGCTAAATTATATTAACGAAAAGCAATTAAAGGAGTCTGAGGAACAAGTGCAATCTATTGCTCAAATGCTTTCTGGGCTCCGTAAATCGAAACGAGAAATTCTCGATAAACGTTAACCTTTCATCTTTCATCTTAAATCGTTAACCTTTAATCGTTAACCTTTAATCGTTATTAAAAAAAACATGAACGCACCAATAATACTATTTGCATTTAACCGCTTGGAGGCGGTGATGCGTACGGTGGAGTCGTTGTTACAGAATACTGAGGCAGCGGACTCTGATTTGTATGTATTTGTGGATGGCCCCAGAGACCATGTGCCGACAGATAGGGACAAGGTGGGGGCTGTGCAAGAGTACGTGAAGACGATTCAGGGATTCAAGCAAGTGACTTGTACCTTTGCGGAGAAGAACAAAGGATTGGGCGCATCGGTCATAGCTGGTGTGACGCAGGTAATACGCCAGTATGGACGGGCTGTTGTGGTGGAGGATGATCTCTACTGCGGCAAGAACTTCCTGGCCTATATGAACCAAGGACTGGAACACTATGCCGAGAATAAAGAGGTGTTCTCGGTATGTGGATATACCAATAGCGTTAAGCGCCCCCATGGATATGCCTATGATGCATACGCTTGCGTGCGTAGCAGTTCATGGGGCTGGGGCACGTGGAGTGATCGATGGGAGTCGGTGGACTGGACATTGGATGACTGGGTTGCGTGTGAGGCGCAGGCTAAGGCCTTTAACCGCTGGGGAGGTTCCGACTGCTTCGGTATGTTACGGAAGTGGCATGAGGGAAAGAACCAGTCGTGGGCCATACGATTTAGTTATAGCCAGTTTGTACAGGGAAAAGTGGCTATCTTCCCCATGGTGAGTAAGGTAATCAATGAGGGATTTGATAATCAGGGTACGAATTGTAAGGGATGGAACCGATTTAAGTGTGATTTTGATTCATCGGGGAATAAGGTGTTCCAATGGCCTAATGAGATTAGTATTCATCCTCGCTTGTTGCACGAGGCTCTGTCGTATCATACACTTAGAGAACGACTCTATAGTCGTGTGATGAACCTTTTTTATCGTTCATCAACCGATAATCGTACCTCGTTCCCCGCTAACCATTCTCCGTTAACCGTTCTCCGCTCAACGTTAATTTCAGTCGTAATTCCACTCTATAACAAAGAATCCAGCATTGCTACCGCTCTCAATAGTGTGCTGGCGCAGACCTACAAAGACTTTGAGGTGGTGATCGTGGATGATGGTAGTTCCGATGGTGGCGCGGCTGTCGTGGAGCAGTATATAGACCCACGCATACGACTCGTACGTCAGGAAAATGCGGGTGTGAGCGCAGCGCGTAATAAGGGAATAGCTGAGGCACGTGGAGAGTATGTGACATTCCTTGATGCAGATGATGAATGGATGCCGGAGTTCCTGGAAGAGATCGTTGAACTGCAAAAAGAGTTCCCTACATGTAGGGCTCAGGCTACGAACTATACAATCAGTTCGCGTGGGGTGAAGTCATCGACAACTTTGCGGAAAATTCCATTCAAAGGTCAACGCGGTGTGCTGACCAACTATTTTGAGGTGGCCAGTTGTTCGCACCCACCTGTATGCTCGATTTGTGTATGTATAGAGCGTACATTGCTGCAAGAGATAGGTGGTTTCCCACTTGGAATCAAGTCTGGGGAGGATTTACTTACTTGGGCACGCATTGCTGTGCGCACGCAATGGGCCTATTCGTTAAGGCCGTTGGCGCAGTATAATGTAGAGGCTTTGTTCGTAGATGAGGCGCCTGGTAGAGGCCATGATGAAGTGGATAATGTGGGTAATGAACTGGTAGCGCTACAGAGTCAGATAGAACGTACTTGCAGACGCGCCCTGAAGAGGTATATATCGCATTGGTATAAGATGCGTACCTCGGTATATATGCGATTGGGTGATGTCCGGAATGCATGGAAATATGGGCGTAAAGCCTTGCGGTATAATGTCTTTAACTATAAAATATATCTAATGATGCTGATGGTGTTGTTACCATCGGGTATTCAAAGAAGGATAAAAAAGAACTATGTAAAAGGAGTAAAGGGGAAGTTACTGTTTTTTACTTCTGACTATAAAATAGGTCAGAGTAGTTTGTTGACAGATCAGTTGCAGGCACTCCATAAGAATAAGTTGGAGTTTGTGGCTGTGTCGGGAGAGAATGAACAGGAAGCGGGGCTGAAGAATAGGATAGATGAACTTGGTGTAGATGTGCGGCGTATAGAGGGGCTAGATGTGCATGCCAACTTTACGTACTTGGCCAGGCAGTTAGCCGAAATTGTACGTAAAGAGGATATCCGGTGTGTACATGTGCAGAACAACTGGCAGATACTGTTGGTGGTGTTTGCAAAATTCGTCCTGTTGAGACAGTTTAGACTGAAGATCGTATACACACTGCATGGCTTCCGTCACAATAGTCCAGTAAAATCTATTATAGCCCGCTGGATAATTGGTGCAGTACTGCTCTTGTTTGCAAAAAGGGTGATATGCATGTCTACTTATCTGAAGCGTAAGTTCTATTTCTTAGGAAAGAAGGCTGTGCTTATACCTTTGGGCATCAGTGATGAATATTTCTTGCCAATGCATCCTCAGTTATCGGACAATGGCCTTCAAATGGTATTTCCTGCACAGTTTAGACATGGTAAGAATCAGGATCTGATTATCCGTGCATTTTCCAAGCATATACAAAAGTGCAATGATACTGAATCGCACCTCTATCTGCCAGGTAATGGTGAACTTCTGGAAGAGATGGTGCTATTGACGCAAGATTTGGGCATATCAGATAGGGTGTCATTCCCAGGATTCTGTTCGAAGCAGGAGGTGTTGCAGATGTACTTGAAATGCAATATCGGTATTGTTGCAAGTAATAGCGAGACATTCGGACAGAGTATAGTGGAACCCTTCGTATTGGGTAGGTGTGTAGTGAGTACTCATGTGGGTATAGCAGATGACATATTGTTGGATGGTGAGAATGGATATTTCTTCGCTTCAGAGGATGAATTGGTGAATGTCTTTGAACGGCTTTATCGCAATCAGTCACTTATCAGTAAGGCTGGTGATATCAATTATTCCAAGCGGCAAATGTTTGCATGGGATAATGTGACGAAACGTTATGTAGAGTTGATAAGTGTTTTTTTGTTTGGTTAATAGGAAGTCAGTGGTCTTTGATCTTATAAATTAATATGCTATATACAATCAATAATTCAGAAATAAAAGGTGCCCCCTCGCAACGAGTCTGTGGATTGGATCTGATACGTGTATGCGCGATATTCTTTGTGATAGCTGGGCATTTCTTATCTGTAAATACGGATTATAGAAATGTTCATTTTCAAGGAGTATCGCTATTCGTGCAAGGAATACTGGCTCCGATTTTTGTGACAGGTGTACCTTTGTTTATGATGCTTACTGGCTACCTAAATATAAATAAGATGCCGACGAAGAAATACTATAAGGGTATGATACGAGTGTTGGTGGCATACCTCATCTTCAGTATAGCTACTATACTGTTCCGTGTCTATTACTTAGGAGAGGAACAGGGTTTTGTACAATGGATATTTGCAATACTAAACTATTCGGCCATTCCTTATGCTTGGTATATAGAGATGTGGATAGGGCTGGCACTGCTGACTCCTTTCCTCAATTATCTGTGGCACGCGATTCCTTCTATGAAACAGAAACTGCTGCTGATAGCGACGCTCTTTGTGATGACTGCTTTGCCTGACTTTGGGAATAGGTACGATATGTATATCTTTCCTGCCTATTTCGCTTAGGCTTGTTACCCGCTGATGTTTTACTTTATGGGAACCTTTATTCGTGAGTATCAGCCTACGATAAGGACGTGGGTTGGCATTGTTGTAATATTGGGAATGGCTTTAATTACCCCGATGTTTAATGTTGTAGTGTATCGGGGCACACACGATCTTGTAGAGATTGCGGGTGGACCTGGTGGTGCATTTTATACGTGGATAGCTGTAGCTATATTCCTCATGTTCTATCGACGTGATATCTCGGTTAAGCCTATCAAACGATGGGTAACACATTGCTCGATGGTTTCGTTGGAGATGTATCTCTGTTGCTACATGTTTGATCAATTGTATTATCCTTGGTTTAAGGAGCGATTCTATGAGTCACAGTCGCAATTCTTGCCTTGGTTCTTGGTGATTGTACCGTTGGTGTTTTTTTCATCTTACTTGGTAGCCGCTATGTATAATGCATTGAGAAGTGTTGTACAAAGAAAACAATAGTTGAAAGTTTCATTTATATTAAAATACGGATAATACAACATGAATAAACGTGTAGATTATATAGATCATATTAAAGGTCTTACAATTTGGGCTGTTGTGTGGTTTCATACAGTACATCCTACTTGGTTGACTGCTACACTTGTTAATTCAGAATTTGAACTCCGCAAATCGATAGAGGCAATAGACCAGGTAATAAAGAGTTTGATAAATAATAAATAAACGATAAACTGATTAATTCATATGAATTTAGTGAATATTTTAAATCCAGAGATTGCTTTTGATGGCTGGGCAATTGGTATCATCATTTTTGTTCTCACTTTATTTTGCTCAGGCACATATGTATATGTAACACGAATCAAAGTTAAGCAAAAACAGAAAGCTGGCAAAAATGCAAAACAAAAGCAAAAGATCAGTTCTGCAGCACTTAAAGATGAGAGTGAAATTATCCAAAAACAGAAGGCTGAAGATAATGCACAACAGGAACAAATTATATAAATATGGATATAAGCAGAAAAAGTCAAGAACAAGTAGCTGGTGATAATTCAATACAGAACCAGGTCGTAGGTACTCAAAACAATAATTATGTAACCATAAATGGCATATCAGTTACAGATGTGGCTACATTTACGACTACGGTATCAACTCAAGTGACTCAACAAGCTCTTTCTCTTTGTACTCAAGTGGCTTATGATATTGCTTGTAAAAAAATGAATGAATTTGAGTCTGTTTGGCTTCCGCGAGTAGAAAAGATGGAAAATGCCATAGACAATTTTGCAGAACCCAAATTCCAATTTATGCTCCGCGATGCCAATATAACAGCAGCCAAGAGTACTCGACTGGAGGATTTGAATATACTATCAGAATTGCTGGCATGTCACATTGAAAAAGGTAACGATATAAAAATTGATGCGGGTATAAGTAGAGCTATAAATATTGTCAATGAAGTTGATTTAGATTCATTGTGTGCACTAACTATTGTATTGAGTATTTTGAATACAAAACCAGTTACAGGTAATGTAGAAGAAGGTTTAAGTGTCCTTAATGATTTGTATACAAAATTATTGACCCATCCATTGCCAGAAGATGATGCATGGATAGACAATTTGAATGTAGTTGGTGCAATTAATATTTTAAGTGGTAGCTTCTATAAAGTGGATAAACTTTTATATAGTAGATTTGATGGTTATTTAAGTGTTGGTATAAAATCTGATTCTGATGAGCATAAAAAGGCTATAGAAATTTTAGAGAATAATCATTATTCTAAAGATGTATTGAAGAATAATGTCCTTTTACCAGAATACTTACGCTTGCCTATAGTAAATAACACCGAATTAAAGCCTGAGTTAAAACCCATACTTGAACTCTATTCAAAGGATAAAGTTTTACAACAAACCATTAATGATAATTTTATGAATAAATGGGATGCATATGATGCGTTAAGAATAGTCAAAGAATGGTTTAATAATATCCCCGTTTTTTTTAGGATTAATAGTGTTGGAAAAGCATTGGCACAAACAAATGCTAAGAGATGCTATTCTGGATTTCCCGATTTAATCTAAGTATTTTAAGGGCAGATGATTAACTTATATAGAGTTTGATAAATAATCAATAATAGGAAAAATACGCAAATTCAACTAATAAATGCAACGGAATTGTCGTTATTGAGATTCTATGAGGAGAACTCATTGACCATATTAGGATTGCATTTAATCCCATTGATTGTGTTGAAACGAATAACTAATGCAGTGTTGGGTGAAACCACCATATTCGCCGGGTTTGTCCAATCCATGATTGTGATGGCGATAATGTATGTAGTCATCCTATTTTGTAATAGATATATACCTTTCTTGGTAGGGAAGAAACATACGGAGCGTGCGCCTAATCGCACAGAAGGTGCTGGTTAAAGTGCTTTCAGCACGGTGAAAGCAGCGAAGCAGCGGTGAAAGTCGCAGAGCAACGGGTAAATGCAACCGAAGGTTGCGGTGAATGGTGAAAGGTTAATGGTTAATGGTTAATGGTGTGAACCCCCATAGTGTAAACAAAATGAAAGTACTTTTTATAGCTCCTCTGCCGCCACCTGTGCATGGGTCGGCGATGGTGAGCCAATATATCAAAGAGAGCCGCGTGGTGAACGAGGCTTTCGACTGTGATTTTGTGAACCTGTCCACCTCACGCTCGATGGAGGAGATAGGGAAGGGGGGTATAAAGAAACTGTTCCGGTTCGTGGCTGCGTACTTTGAGGTGCTATGGAAGCTTATCACGCACCGATACTCGCTATGCTACCTGGCCATCACATGCCATGGCATGGGATTCCTCAAGGATGCGCCCTTCGTGCTGCTATGCAAGCTGTTCGGCCGTAAGGTGGTGTTGCACCAGCATAACAAGGGGATGTCGCGCGACGTGAATCGCTGGCCCTACCGATGGTTGATGCTATTGGTGTATCGTAACACGACGGTGATGCTGCTGTCGTGGCATTTGTATGAGGATATATCGGCTGTGGTGAAGCGGGAGCAGGTGGTGGTGTGCGCAAACGGTGTTCCACCGTTGGACAACGGTCAAACGAAGTTCGCTGGCCGAAGGGAAAAGCAACAGTCTACGGACAACGGACTCCTCCGGGATCAGGACACGCAAAGCGTGTACGATAACGTTAACGAAAACGAAGACGAATTCACAATTCACAATTCACAATTCACAATTGGCCGTCCGGATGGCACTCTAAACTCTAACCCCTTAACACTAAACGAAGACGAAAAGACAGCTGCGCTGTACGAAGACGATAACTGCAAAAAGCAAAAAGCACGCTTGCTCTTCCTATCGAACCTCATCGAGAGCAAGGGTATTTATGTGTTGTTGGAGGCGTGCCGTATGCTGAAGGAGGAGGGGGTGGCTTTCCACTGTGATTATGTGGGGGGCGAGAGCAAGCTGATTTCGGGAGAGGCGTTCCGCAGTGCGATAGCGGAGCGGGGACTTACCGATTGCGTTACCTACCACGGACCGCAGTATGGGGCTGCGAAGGATCGCTTCTTCCGCGAAGCGGATATATTCGTGCAACCAACCTTCGACGACTGCTTCCCCTTGACGCTGGTGGAGGCGATGCAATATCGCTTACCGATTGTATCTACCGATGTGGGGGCTATACCTGACATCGTGACGGATGGGGTGAACGGATTCGTGTGTCCGCAACGGGACGTGCAGGCGCTGGCCGAGGCGCTGCGCAAGCTCATCGCTGAGCCGCAGATGCGGGTGGCCATGGGGCAGCGGGGGTATGAGTTGTATAGGGAGAGGATGACGCTGGAGGTGTTTGAGATGCGGTTCACGGGGTTGCTGAAGGGGATCGTTGGGAACGGGTGATAACGGGATGTCTTGGGTTCACACGGAGATTATTAGGGATCTCACACTGATATTCTTTTTGTTTCACACAGAATTTTAGGTCTCACACAGAATTCACAGAAGACACAGAATTTATCTCAAGTTACGCTAGCTTTTAACTCACAGAATGCACGCATTGCTTCGCTCGCGTGTGGCCTGCCGGATGAAGGCTTTGGTCTCACACAGAATTCACAGAATTCACAGACTTTTAGTTTTTTTCAATAACGCTGGTTTTTAATTCACAGAATACGCACACACTTCGCTTGTGCTGGGCCTCCGGGTGGGTAAATAAATATTTATATAACAATGGATAAGAAGACGCTGAATGACTTGTCATATAAAGTGATAGGTTGTGCTTTAGAAGTATACAAGACATTGGGCCCTGGGTTATTAGAGAGTGCTTATGAAAAGGCTCTGATACATGAATTGACTGAAAATGGAATACCAGTAGAGTCCCAAGTAGGGGTCTCACTGAGTTATAAGGGAGTAAATATTGGTGAGGGGTTAAGATTAGATTTGTTAGTTGATGGTAAATTAATAGTCGAACTTAAGTCGGTAGATGAACTCAAACCTATTCATTATAAGCAGTTGCAGACCTATCTAAGACTTACCAATTGTCGTCTGGGTTTGTTAATTAACTTTAATGTTAACGACTTGATGGCAGGTGTGAAGCGGGTGATTAATGGGTGAGTTTTTAAGGCCTCAAACTAAGTTTGTTTTAGGTGTTACACAGAATTTCTAAGGAAAATATCTGTCCGGATGGGAGATCTGGCCGGAGGGAGCACAAGCGAAGTGTGTGCGTTTCTGTGAATTCTAAAATCTCAGAGTAAAAGGCACTTAAAGGAAGTCTGTGTCTTCTGTGAATTCTGTGTGAGATAATGATTTTAGATTGTTCATGTAGATCGTTGATCTTGAAACAAGTATATATATAATGGAAAAATATTTCAATATACGTTACGAGTTTGATAAGGCTGTGGTGCAGGAGCGCATTGCGGAGCAGGTGGAGGCGGCGGTGCCTGGGTATATATGTGTGGCGGATGCCAACATTCTGCAGCAGGTGCATAATGACCTGAGCTATCGTGAGGTGGTGGATGGGGCGATGTTCTCCATCTGCGACAGCAGCTGGGTGCCTATCTTTGTGAAGCGGCTTTATGGGGTGAAGCATGAGCATTACTGCGGTAGCATGATATTCAAGGATATCATTGAGATGCGTCGGTACCGACAGTTCTTCATGGGTACGTCGACGGAGGTCCTCACAGCGCTGAAGAGGAACCTGGTGGAGATGGACCCGGCGATAGAGAACATGACGTTCTATGAGCTGCCCTTCTGCAAGGTGGAGGAGTTTGACTACCCGGCGATAGCGGAGATGGTGAACCGTGATAACCCGGACATCATCTGGGTGGCATTGGGTGCTCCGAAGCAGGAGATATTCATGAGCAAGCTGAATCCGTACCTGAAGCGGGGCGTACAGATTGCTGTGGGTGCGGCCTTCAAGTTCTATAGCGGACTCGAGGAGAAGCGTGCTCCGGCATGGATGCGGCGTATGCACCTGGAATTTGTGTACCGCATCTGGGCAGAGCCGAAGAAGCAGTGGGCGCGTTGCAAGCAGATCATCTGCACGCTGCCGGGGATTATCCGGGAGGAGAAGAGCGTAAGGGTGAATGTTGAATGTTGAACCGAAGGTCGACGCCCGCAGGGGCCGAAGTCAATGTTGAATGAGACAACAGCCATCCGGACGAATATTGTCCCCTTAGATTAGGGGGACGCCGACGCGGTATGAAAGCGTCGGTTGCGACGACGGAAGGTTTATCTTCCCAAAGGAGTCTCTTGCGGAGGGGGTATACACTAACCTTTAACCTTTAACCCTTAACCCTTAACCTTTAACCGTTAACCGTTAGCTGTTAGCTTTTGGTTGCCTCCGGGGTGTTAATGTGAAATAGTCGGAATTCTTAAACTTTGTGGATTTGTTGGTGGTTTAGAAGATATTGTATACCTTTGCATGGAGAAGATTTGTGAATTTTATTGCATACTATTATGACACAGCTGATTGTAAACGTTGAAGATGTTAGTTTGTTGGCCGAATTGAAACGTGCCATCACGATGTTGCGCGGTGTTGGTTCGATTGTGGAGAGAACAGATGAAGCTGTGCCTAATAAGACTACCCTAAAGGCTATGAATGAGGCAAAGAAGGGTAAGACGATTAAGTGCAGTAATTTTGAAGAATATCTTAATGCCGTGAAGTGATGTTCGAATTAGAACTTACTCATCAGTATCTTAAGGACTTGAAGCTGGCTCGTAAGAGAGGGCTCGATGAGACAAAGTTAAATGCAGTGATCCTGAAACTTATTTCGGGCGCTGAGTTGCCTAAGAAGAATCGTGACCATTCTCTCACTGGTAATTACAAGGGTTTTCGAGAATGTCATATTTCCCCAGATTGGCTATTGATCTATAGTCGTGATGTAACAGTGAAAATTGTTACGTTGGTGCGTACTGGTTCTCACTCAGACTTGTTTTGATATAATTTTCTGTGATTTCTGTGATTTCTGTGTGAACTACCTAAAGAACCGTGTTTTCGTGTGAAATCGTGTTGACTGTTGACGAAAAGCCAAAAAAGAAATGTTGTTCTTTGAACTACTACAAATAGCGATTGGGAATCGGTCGCAGCTGTCGCACACTCCTACTGCGGAGGAGTGGAGGGAGATCTGTACCCTGGCAAAGAAGCAGGCGATGGTGGGCATCGCCTTTTGTGGGGTGGAGCAGTTGCCTGTGGAGCAGAGGCCACCACGCAAGTTGTGGATGCAGTGGTATACGGCGGCGGAGCGCATCAAGGGGCTCAACGCGGAGATGGACCGCAAGGTGTTTAAGGTGGCTCGGATGTTCCGCAGAGAGGGTTTCCAGGGTGTGGTACTGAAGGGGCAGGGGATGGCTCAACTCTATAAAGTTGAGCGGTCAACGGTCAACGGTCAACGGACAGACCATCCGGATGGTATCATTGACTTTAGCCCCTGCGGGCGTCGACCTTCGGTTCAACATTCAACATTCAACGGGAATAATCTCACGCAGAATTCACAGAATAACTGCCAAGGGCATGGTCAACAGACAACGGTCAACGGTCAACGGACAGACCATCCGGATGAAACTTTATTGATGGACCACGAATTACACGGATTACACGAAAATTCAGGTGCAAGCGCAACAATATCTCACACAGAAAGCACGGAAAGCACGGAAAATTTCTGTCAACGCGATGAGCACGCGAATATAGACACGATTACGCACACGCAGGCTTGTGCTGGCCAAGACAGCCAGAGGCTGAACGATAACGTTAACGATAACCAGGGTACTGGAAAATTCTCAATTCTCAATTCTCAATTTTCAATTAAGGAATACCGTACGCCGGGGGATATTGATATCTGGTTGCATGGGGAGCGTGATGAAATATTGGAGTATGTGCGTTGGCATGTGCCGGACTGCAAGCCGGTGTATCATCATGTGGATTTTCCTGTGGTGGATGACGTTAGCATCGAGGTGCATTTCACGCCGACGTGGATGAACTCGCCGATAAGGAATCGTAGGTTGCAGCGATTCTTTAAGTCAATGGTCAACAGTCAACAGTCAACTGATGGGCCTCACCCTAACCCTCTCCAGGGGGAGAGGGGACTTGGCCTGCCGGATGAGGGCTTTGATCTCACACAGAATTCACAGAATACGCAGAATATTATATCCTCACAGGACAAACAAAGCGATTTGGATTTGAATTCACAGAATGCACGCATTGCTTCGCTCGCGTGTGGCCATCCGGATGGGACTGTTGACCGTAGACCGTTGACCGTAGACACTTGTTTAGATTCTAAACAAGCAACGTTCCCCGTACCGAATGCTGCTTTTAACCGGGTGTATATACTGGTGCATATCTATCGTCATCTGTTTGCGGAGGGTATCGGGTTGAGGCAGTTGCTGGACTACTACTTCGTGCTGAAGCAGGGACTCACCGAGAGTGAGCGTGAGGAGACGTTGCGTATATTGCGCTCGTTGGGTATGATGCGATTCACGCGCGCGGTGATGTGGGTGCTGCAGGAGGTGTTTGGCATGCCGGATCGTTACTTGCTTACTTCGCCTGATGCGAAGGAGGGGCGCTTCTTGCTGGATGAGATCATGCTGGCGGGTAACTTCGGAAAGTACGACGAGCGGATGCAGCGTGCAGCGGGGGAGGGGACTTTCCGTTGGGGGTTGCGTAAGGTGCTTCGTAACTTCCGGTTTGTGCGGAGCTATCCGTCGGAGGTGCTGTGGAGTCCGATCTTCAAGGTGTGGCATTTATTCTGGAGAATTAGGCACGCGTAGAATAAACAGCCGGATGGGGATTGGCTGTTAGCTATTGGCTATTGGCTGTTGGCTGCCATCCGGATGAAAGCTTTGGTCTCACACAGAAATCACGGAAAGCACGGAAATTTAATTCGTGAGATTCGTGAGATTCGTGGTCGAGAAAATTAAATGCAGATGATATGTTTATTTGAACACGAATCACACGGATTGCACGAATCTGGCACGACGCTGCGCCCGTGCGGCCTCCGGGATGATTGCTTTTAGTCTCACGCAGACTACGCAGAAGACGCAGACTATAAGAACTTTCAATACAATCAACGAGACCTGGATACGAATACGCAGAATACGCACACGCAGGCTTGTGCTGGCCTCCGGATGAAGGCTTTGGTCTCACACAGAAATCACGGAAAGCACGGAAATTTAATTCGTGAGATTCGTGAAATTCGTGGTCAAGAAAATTAAACGCAGATGATATGTTTATTTGAACACGAATCACACGGATTGCACGAATCTGGCACGACGCTGCGCCCGTGCTGGCCTCCGGGATGCTATCAAATTAATCTCACACAGAAATCACGGAAAGCACAGAAATTTGTCGCATCACTATCGCTCGCGACCTCTTCCGTAGGGATTAGCTTTTAGCTTTTAGCTTTTAGCTTCCATCCGGCAGGAGATAGTCCCCTTAGATTAGGGGGACGCCGACGCTTTCATACCGCGTCGGTCTGTGATTTCTGTGATTTCTGTGTGAACTACCTAAAAACCGTGTTTCTATGTGGATTCGTGTGAATCTGTGGGCTTTTTCCACGGATGAGCACGGATTTTTTTATTTAAATTATCGATTGTAGTCAACCACGGGCTCATTCAAATGAGAAGGTGGTGTTATTTTCAAAGAAAATATAAGACCTTGATTTAAGTAGGCTGGTAAATAAGTCTAACCCAATGACATCAACCTTGGGGAATGGACACGATTGTAGCACATCGAAATGGTGATCCTCACTCACTATATATTTGGCATTAGCGGCAATGGCGCAATCCACAAATTTATTGTCGTCAGGGTCGGCTTCAATCAAGCCGAAGCGATAATAAGGTACAAGTTTCTTAACATTCTTTCGTGTCAAAATAGCATATATAACACTTTCTGCTACCCATGGATTGATGTTTCGAGAAAGAACTTCTAAATATTCCTCTATAATCTCGTTCGATACGCATAGTACGTAGTCTCCACGTAAGAATGATTGCCAAACGAGATGATACTCATTCTTTGCCGAAATTGCCATAATTAGGCAATTTGTATCTAAAACGATATTGCTCATATCGTCTATTTATATGGGGTGCGTTCGTGAAGAGTACGAAAGTTCTCTACCTTCTCCTCATTCAGCTCACCAGCTTCCCACAAACGATCAATTTCATTTTGTGCTTGCAAAGCAAAATAATCAGAGATGGCTTGTTTCAATCCATCCAATGCCTTGTCGCTTTTAACAAAGGACATCATTTCCAATAACTGCATTTGAGCAGGATTAAATACAGTTGCTTCCATATCACTTGAAATTAATAAATCAATTATATTGCGAAAATACATAGAATCTTTGAAATAACAAAGGAACTGTGAAAAAAGTTAGCTGAACAGGCAAAGCGCTTTTGACATAAAGAAGGCTCCTTGGGTGTGGTGAAAGTTGCTGCGCAACGGTGAAAGAAGCTTCGCTTCGGTTAAAGTGCCTTTGGCACGGTTAAAGCACCTTTGGTGCGGTGAAAGCTGCAGGGCAGCGGTTAAAGTCGCGAAGCGACGGTTAAAAGCCAATAGCTAAAGAACTCACACTGAAACGAAGTTCGCTGGCCGAAGGGAAAAGCAATTCACGGAAAGCACGGAAATTTATTCGTGAGATTCGTGAGATTCGTGGTCAAATAAAAACAGCCTTTGGCTGTAACGTTAACGATGACGATGACTACCTCCGGGATGTTTCCGTTTTTTCGAACACTAATCACACGGATTGCACGAATCTGGCACGACGCTGCGCCCGTGCTGCCTCCGGGATGCTATCAAATTAATTTCACACAGAAAGCACGGAAAGCACAGAAAGGCACGACGCTGCGCCCGTGCGGGCCTCCGGAGTGGTATCAATTGTCTCACGCAGACTACGCAGAAGACGTAGACTATAAGAACTTTACAATACAATCAACGAGACCTGGATAAAAAATCGCAGAAGACGCACACGCAGGCTTGTGCTGGCCTCCGGAGGAAGATGGGCTATTGGCTGTTAGCTGCCATCCGGCAGGCTAATTCTCAATTCTCAATTTTCAATTCTCAATTGATACGAGCAGCAACTTTCACCGCACACTCCGTGTGCTTTAACCCATAGCAACAGCTATATTATTACCATAAAAAAAGGCGACACGAGGTGTCGCCTTTTTTGTATATGTAGGTTTTCGATTAGTATGCTACTGCCTCTTTGCGGCTCTTGTCGGGACCGAGCACTACATTGAGACCGGCTGACATGCTTACGAGGCCCTTGTTCCAGTGGATACATTGCTTCAAGCTCTCGCTTGACATGTAGCGGTATGAGGGCTCTACGAAGAGTTCGAAGCTGGGGGCGAGCTTCAATGCAGCTTGTGCACCTACCTCGATACCGTAGCCGAAGAAGTCCTCCTCAGTGATGGAGTATACAGCACCTACGTAGGGACGGAGGTCGAAGCGATGGTTGGTGTTGCGTGCCCATGCATTGGTGAGGTTGAACATGTACTGGGGTGAGAAAGTTGCCCAGTTACACATGGGCTTGATAGGTGTTCCTATCCATGTGTTGTACAACTCAAAGTTGGTGTGTTCGAACTTCAGGCGCAAAGCGTGGAGATCGTCGAAACGGTAAGCCAATGAGGCCTGGAAGGTGCTGTTGAGTGTTGCCAACCAGTCGCCACCCATGAGGAAGGGGTACTGCTGACCGTAAGCATAAGAGAGGACGAGGCCCTTCTTGTAATCGACATTGCCTGAGGTCATCTTACGAGCGTGGTAGCGGTGGTAGTTAGAGCGGTAGAACTCGATACCGAGGTTGAGGTTGCCGTAACGGTCGTAACGGTCGTGCTCATCGTTGTACATGGATGAGAAGCGGGTGTCGGCGAAGAGGGCAAACTGCTGGTTGAGGAAGTACTTCAACTGTACGGATGAAGAGCTACCCCACTGGAAGAGTGCCCAACAGGTGCGGTCGTAGCGCACACCGGCTGAGGCCTCGAGACCGAAACGGCCCATAGAGAAGCCGAAGAGCTCGGGGATGTTGAGGACACCCTCGACCATGGCACCGGCACGGCGGTTGCGGTATTCCAAGTCGAGTTGCTCGGCATAGAGTGATGCACGCACTGCGAGTTTGGGGTTTAACCAACGACCGGCAGCGAAGTGGAGGGCGGGGCCCATCTCGCCAAAGTTGTTCTCGCGCATGTCTCTAAAGCTATCGAAGGCACCCATACTGAGCTGGATGAAGAAGTTGTCGGTGAGTGATACGCTGTCCTTATCGATGTCGTAGTTCCACTGCAGGGGCTTGTAGGGTGAGCTCAAACGTACGCCCAAACCTACGAGGACGTGGCCACGGACGTCGACCTTGTGCCAGTCTTCGAACACCTCGTCGTTGGTGTAGGCCGAAATGCGGGGCTCAACCAGGAAGTAGGTGCGGGGTGAGAGGTTGGCACGTACCTGAACACCGGTGTGAAGGCCTCCGTAGAGGTTGACGGTGTTGGCAATGGTGTTGTGACCGAAGTCGATACCGGCGAGGTATGAGAACGACCAGCGGCGTGCCTCGTTGTAACCATAGAAGTAGTTTGACATATCCCAGAGGTAGTCAACACCTACCTGGTGACGGATGGCAAACATATCGTTGGCCAAGGAGTTGTTGGCATAGTCGTAGCTCAAGCGTACGCTGTTGGCGGGGTCGAAGCTCTTGGCTACGAATCCTCCCCAGTGGAAGTTGTAGTTGCCAATGAGATCGGTACGGTCGGTAGCGATGAAGGGGATGGGCTGGTCGGTGTATATACCCATTGACCAGTTCTGACCAGCACCACGTGCGTAAACGTGCTTGTGGGGGTTACGGTAGCGGTTGATGAAGAGGAAGTTCATTACGGTCTTGAATGACTCTTGCTCGGCAAGCTTCTCGGCCTCGGCCACGGCGAGTTTCTCGGCCTCCTCGGCATCCTTGGCTCCCTGCTCCTTATTGAAGTTCTCGAGCTGGGCCTGACGCTCGATAGCATACTTCACAGAATCCAACTCGTTGTTGGATTGTGCTTTCGCTGTCTGAAGCATCAGCAGGGCAGATGCGAAGAACAGGATTCTTGTAAGATGTATTCTTTTCATGTTTGTTGCGTTTTATTCTTTAATAAGTCCCCATTCTTTCAGGTTCTCGGGTGTGGGGTCGGGGCAGCTCATGAAGTTGTGCTCCATATCGTCGAGTACGG
Source organism: Bacteroidaceae bacterium (assembly GCA_045660385.1). Taxonomy (GTDB): domain Bacteria; phylum Bacteroidota; class Bacteroidia; order Bacteroidales; family Bacteroidaceae; genus UBA1189. The sequence continues at coordinate 62,948 of JAZRDT010000030.1, forward strand.
TGTAGCCCAACTCGGCATCGCCATTCTTCCACTTGAAGTAGCGGTCGCAGGCTTCGTCGAAGATGTCGCGATCGTTGGGGTCGGCATCGTCGTACTTGTCGCGGATGTAGGCATCGCCCTGACAACGCTGGATGAACGACTCGTCGAGCTCGAAGCACTTAACCAGGCAGTCGACGGGCTTCTCCTCGAAGAGGTATGAGTAGAACTGGATCTCGGGAACATCGACCAAAAGGTAACCTATGCGGTTGTAGATAACGGCCTTGAGGTAGTAGGCGAGGGCTTTCTTCTCGGCAGGTACGTCGTTGAGCTGACGGATGTACTTCATTGCCTGGAAGTTGTGGTAGCGCTGCTGGTCGCGTGATACCTTATCCTTGTTCTGCTTGGCACCCATAGCGAGGTGCAACACAACGGTGTTGATGATGTCCTTGCCCAGGTTGGCATTCAGCACGGCGGGATCCTCAGCGTAGTAACCGTTCAAGCAGGCTACGAGTTGTGAGAGCTCACGGTACTCGGGGAGGTCGTTGATGCGACGTACGAGGCTGGCTGCATCGAAGAAGTGACGGGCCTCGAGCAACATGCATACCTGGTTACCGATGATGGCATCGGGGTTGTAGATCTTTGTATAGGTGTCGGTGATCTTCTGGGGCTGGTTGACACGGTACTGATCGAAGATGAACTCCTTCAGGGTGGTGGTGTCAACGACGTTGAGACTCATTTCGGCACGTGCCATCTCGTTGGCCGCGAAGGGACGGAGGGGGGTGTCGAATCTGTTCTCACGGAGAGCACGCTTACAGATCTCGATCTTCTCGGCGGGGTCCTTGATGGACTGGATGAGCGACCAGTACTCGGTGGGCTCGAAACGGAAGCTGGGATCGGTTCTATAGATCTCGACAATCTCGTGTGCATGGAGGTTACGACGTACAACATACTTACAGCTGGTGCGTACTACACGGAGCTGGGGAAGGATGCTGTCCTTGATGAGTCCGTAGTAGGGGAGCTTGCGGATTATGCTTGACTGTGCGTCGATGGTGCTGTGCTTGGCGATGATCTCGCGTACGGCGGTTGCCTTCTCGGGGTGGCCGGCATCGAGCAATGCGGCTACCTGGTCCCAACCGGCTACCTCACCCTTGGATGAGGTGGGGGTGCTCTTCTTCAAGAGGCCCTGTTCGGTAAGGCGGTTGATGGCGTAGTTGGCACGGCGGCGTGCGAGGTCCTGGTTCATCTGGTAGCCACCTTCAGGTGATGCTACACCGACGATCTCGTATGACTGGATCTTTGATCCCTTCATCTCGAGGATCTCGTTGAGGCGGTTCACGATCTTTTCCCACTCGGTTTCGTTCTTGGGGTTGTTGGGGTCGAGCTGTGTGCGGCCAACAAGGAAGGTGAGCGATACGGTGTCGGCATCGTTACGGGCACGCAACTGCGAGCTGGGACGATACTTCAAGGGATCGAGGCCGTATGAATAGGTTTCGAAATCGTACTGGAAGTACTGGAGGGGATCCTCGCGCTGGCACTTACATACGATGGTGTCGAACGATTCGGTGACGCCGGGGTACTCCTGAGTTACCTTTGAGAAGCGTACCTGGTAGTAGGCCGAGGGATCGGGCATCTCGAAACGGTAGCTGCGGCTGAACTTGAAGTACTTGTTGTCCTTGAGTCCGGTGATGGTGTCGCCATTGGATGCAATCAAGGTGTCGACAACAAACTTCTGGATGGGGTCGCGGGTGATATCGTAGCCCATGCGACGATCCTGAGTGAGCTCGAACTCGGCGCCCTGAAGGATAACGGGGTTGAGGAACTCGATCACGGTGTCCTGCTCTAAGAAACATGAGGTTACGTAGGGCTGGAAGATGATGCGGTCGTCCTCGTCGCCGAGAGCGGCAAACTGGGGCTCGAAGAACATGACGTTACCAATCACCGTAGGTGCGGTGGGAGGAAGGGTGGGGGCATCGGGCAGCTTGGCCTCTACGTATACCTCGTCGAGCTTTTCACCTTCAACGGCGATCTCGATGTTGAGGTCAGAGAGTCCGGCGATGGGGTACATCTGGATAACCTTGGTACCTACGTCGACAACAATGTAACCAAACTCGTATGCCTCTTCACATACATAATAACCATTCTCGTCAGGTACGATGATCATGACATCCTTTACTCTGACATCGTAGTAATGGTGGTCCTTCTTCAGATTCTTTACAATGGTTTCTGCATCTTTGCGGGTCTCAGAAAAGAACATCTTCACAGTACCCACTCTAAAGGGAGCACCACCATCGGTAACGTTGGTGACACGACCCTGCACATAGTGGTCCTGAGCATATACTTTTGCTGTAGCCAACAGGCAGATTAAGCAGATAAAGCCTAAGATACGTTTCATACTTTCCACGAATTAAAAGCTATTTGATAATATAGACGAAACTAACACCTAAGGTGGTGGTAGCAATGTCGTACTTCATGCTGGGTGATACGGTGGCAGCGGCCTCGTGCTCAATCTCGTACTGGTGACGCATCACCAGACCGAAACCGTAGCTTACCTCGAGGTTCCAACGCTTGGCGATGGGCCATGCCCAACCACCAACCAACTCGGCTGCGGCAAAGTCGCCCTCGAAGAGGGTGGACGAATTGCTGTAACGATAACTACCGGCCTTGATACCAGCACCTACAAAGAGCTGGGTCAGTGCGCGCTGGGGAATCCAATAACGGTATTGGAAGCTACCCATGGTGAGGTCGAAATCCAGACCCCAGGGATCGGCAATGACGCCGGTAAGACCGAATTCTAAACTGGTTTTCTCGCCCACGGTGAGCTCGGCACCAATGTTGGGTACCAGGCCCAGGTCTGACACTACATTGGTCTTGATAGCAATTTGCTGGGCAGTAGACGGCAACGCCCATAATAGCATGAAGGCTATTACGGGGACCGTTATCCATTTCTTCTTATCCTTGGTATTCATATTGTTTATTTACCCTCTGTTTCTTGTTGTTGCTTCTCGAGTTTCTCTTGCTCCTTGGCCAACTTCTTGGCTGCTTTCTCTTCGGCCTTGGCTATCTTCTGGGCCTCTTTCTCCAATTGCTTGGCGGCCTTCTCCTGCTCGTCGACTAATTTCTGCTCTTCCTTGGTGCGCTTGTTCTGCTCCTTGGCTATGGCTTTCTCCTGCTTCTCTTTCTGATCGGCAGCTGCCTTCTCCTGCTTGTGCATGATGCGCTCAATCTGGGCGGGACGGAAATCGGCTACCATCTTCTTCTTGGCATAGAGGTCCTTCACTGAGTGACGACGCAATACCAATGATACGTGGAGGTCGGTAATCAGGGGATAGAACCACTTGCCCTGGCCGGTAACCTGGCTCTCGACACGGTTGTACTTGTCGAACTCGGTGACTACGCAACCGAGGCTGCCACCAAACTCCCACTCGAGGTAGAAGCGGTTACTGAAGTTGTGGAAGGGCTTCTGGAAACCTAACGACAGACCGACGATGGCGGCTTCGCCCATACGACCACGGCTGTAATCGAAGAGGGGAAGACACATGGAGTAGTCGGTATACTGGGCAAACACACCTACGTAGCTGCGACCGAGGTCGTCAACGTAATTGGTGCGACGGTTGGCCCAGAACTTCTTGGTTGACAATGCACCGCCAACCTTGTTGGTGGCACGGATCATCCATGACAAGGAGTCCAGGATGTTGAGGTATACAACATCGCCGTTCTCGGTGGTATACTCACCATTGATGGTGTAATGGGTCTGCTCTCCGAAACGGAAGTGACGACGGAACTCAGCCTTACCTGAGAAGAGGCTGTAGTTCATGTCGGGAGCATACATTCTGTTGGCATTCAAACTTGCCTTGCCCTCGAGGTACAGTGATGAACCATTGACATACTGGGGATTCGAGAGGGGAATCTCAACACCCACGTTGGGCACTACGAGCATCCAATCGATCAGATTGGTTGATACGGACGGGGTGCGTGTTATCTTGTCCTGTGCGAAAGCGGTAGCACTCAAGCTACAGCTCAAAAGGGCAAACACCAAAACCCGTTGGATAAAACCTTTGTTTACAAGATACATTTTGTTTATATTGATAAAATTTCGTGCAAAATTACAACAAATATTTTAATCAATAAACATAAATACATGTTTTTTAGCATTTTTTTTATGGTTTAACATCCAACGGGTGTTGGGGGTACTCAGTTTTCGCTTATTTGTAATTTTAGGATGACACCGGAGTAACCGGGAAGCGTGAGCGCTACGGGGCTGTCGGGGTGCAAGTCTCAGGATTGTCCCCCTAGATTAGGGGGACGAGCGCAGCGGAGGGGGTATTATCCGAGAAAGTAGTACCACCTCCCCCTCTTCGAGGGTACTCCTCCTAATTTAGGAGGAGAATTTAAGGTTTTGGACAACAGCTATATTATTACCTTTTTTTTAGGGTTTAACATCCAACGGGTGTTGGGGTTACTCAGTTTTCGCTTATTTGTAATTTTAGGATGACACCGGAGTAACCGGGAAGCGTGAGCGCTACGGGGTTGTCGGGGTGCAAGGTTACCTTCGTGGAAGTGCCTGTGAGTAGCTCGGTGGCCTCGATGCTGTAGAGGGTGGGGAGCTTGAAGTAGTCGAACGCATGGGTGGGGATGTGGACCTTCACGTCGGTGTCGTGGGCATCGAAATTGGCCACGATGAGCAGCAACTCGCCTTCGTACTTGCGCAGGAAGGCGTAGTGACGGTGGGGGTTGAAGTCGGCTGTGAAGGGGTTGGCATACATGAGGTCGAAGAAGTCGCCCTCGACAATGGCTCGCTCGTCGCGTGCGATGTGGAGGAGGCGGCTGTACCAGGCTTTCAGGTCGCGCTCGCCGTCGTTGAGCTCACGGCCCGAGAAGGTGCCGCCGTCGTGCCAGCGGCGGAGGGTGTCGACGCTCCAGTAGTCGAAGATGGTGGTGCGTCCGTCGCGTCCGCTAAAGCCCTCTTGGTCCATGCCGCGCTCGCCGAGCTCCTGACCGAAGTAGATCATGGTGGGACAGGTGTCGATGGTGGCGCTCACAAGCATGGCGGGCAGGGCGGGACGGCCGTGGCCGACGATGAAGTCGGAGGCGAGGCGCTGCTCGTCGTGATTCTCCATGAAATGGAGCATGTGGCTGCGGAGCTCACCGAGGTTCTGCCAGCAACGGGTGATGTCGGTGGCCGACTGCTGGTGGCGGATGATGCCGATGAGGGTGTCGTAGAGGCCGACCTTGTCGTAGAGGTAGTCGAACTTGCCGTGCTTGACGTAGTTGTAGTATTCCCAGGTGTTGTAGACTTCGGCTATGAAGATGATGTGGGGGTACTTCTCCTTAATAATGGGTATCACCCAACCCCAGAACTGGAAGGGGACCATCTCGGCCATGTCGCAGCGGAAGCCGTCGACGCCTTTCTTGGCCCAAAAGAGGAGGATGTCGCGCATCTTGAGCCAGGTGGAGGGGAAGGGGTAGAAGTCGGTGCGCTCGCCCTCGAGGTAGTTGACGCCGTAGTTGAGTTTCACGGTTTCGTACCAGTCGTTGCGTGAGGGGTAGGCGTCGAAGCGGTTGTTGCCGGTGGCGCGGGCGGGGCATTCGGTATAGTCCTGCCAGTCGACCTCACCGCCGAGAGTGGTGCCGGGGAGGTAGTAGAAGTTGTTCTTGGGGGAGTAGAAGAGGGTGGTGTCATCCTTCTCTCCGAGGTCGACAACGTTCTTGGGCTTGGCGTCGGAGTGGTAGCAACGGGCTACGTGGTTGGGGACGAAGTCGATGATCATCTTCAAACCGGCCTGGTGGGTGCGCTTCACGAGTTGGGCGAACTCCTTCATGCGGTTAGGTACGCTGGTGGCGAGGTCGGGGTCTACATCGTAGTAGTCCTTGATGGCGTAGGGGGAGCCGGCCTGGCCCTTGACGGTGGCCTTGTGGTCGGGGCGGATGCCCTGCGCGCTGTAGTCGGTCTGCGTGGCGTGCTCGATGACGCCGGTGTACCACACGTGGGTGACGCCCATCTCCTTGATGGCTTCGAGGGCTGCGGGGGTAAAATGGGCAAACTTGCCACAGCCGTTCTGCTCGATGCTGCCGTTAGGTATGCACTGGGTGTTGTCGTTGCCGAAAAGGCGTGTAAAAATCTGATAAAGGATGATTTTATTCATATGTTTCTTTTTATTTATTGTCTAAAGTCAACGGTTTTCTTTTCTTGTCCCCCTAAGTTAGGGGGACGAGCGCAGCGGAGGGGGTATCTAGTTCTTTTATTCTACCACCTCCCCCCTTTGGGGATGCCTTTCGGCGCTCCTTAGGGGAGATAAACCTCCCGTTGTCGCAACCGACGCTTTCATATCGCGTCGGCCTCCTAAACTAGGAGGAGAAATCGTGGAGTCCGCGTCGGCCTAATCTAGGAGGAGAATTAGGGTGCAGTTTCTTTATATGTACGTATTTGTGTCTCATATATTGTTACCTTGGTCATTTATATTGTCCCCCTAGGTTAGGGGGACGAGCGCAGCGGAGGGGGTATCTTGCTGTGCTGTTAGTATTTCTCCAGTAGAAAGGGCTTGTATTGTTTGGCTGATAGTGTTTATGACCTCTTCTGGGTGATTGAAGATATCACAGTTCTCAAACCGGATGGTGCGGATGCTGTGCTGCCTAAACAAATAATCAGTACGTATATCATCATGCATGTCCCCTACAGAGGTGAAATGATCATGACCATCTAATTCTATGCATAGACGTATTTGGGGACAATAAAAATCAAGAATATAGGGTCCGACAGAATGCTGGCGTCGGAACTTCATGCCCAAAACTTGCTTGTTTTTAAGTAAATTCCAAAGGACAGATTCTGCGGACGTGGAATTGTTTCGCAGTTCTTTCCTATTGGAAAGCATGTTTTGGTTGTTGTATTCGTAACTTTTATTGTTCATTTTACATCTTTTGTTTTTCCATTTATTGTCCCCCTAAGTTAGGGGGACGAGCGTAGCGGAGGGGATTGTTCTATTCTACCACCTCCCCCCTTTGGGGTACTCCTCCTAATCTAGGAGGAGAAATCGTGGAGTCCGCGTCGGCCTAATCTAGGAGGAGAATTTGTGGTGCAGTTCCGCGTCGGCCTCCTAATCTAGGAGGAGAACTGTAGACCGTAGACCGTTGACTTTAGACCATAAAGTTTTGACCTTCGAAAGATTACCTAATCTTTCGAACCAACCCCGTCAGGACGTTGCCCGGACCGCATTCGGTGAAGGACTCGGCACCGGCGGCACGCATATTCAGGACGCTCTGTGTCCAGCGGACGGGAGCGGTGAGCTGTGCGATGAGGTTGGCCTTGATCTCTTCGGGATCGGTATGGGGAAGGGCGTCTACATTCTGATATACGGGGCACTGGGGGGTGTGGAACTCGGTGGCCTGAATGGCGGCAGCGAGTTCGACCTTGGCGGGATCCATCAACGGAGAGTGGAAGGCGCCACCTACGCTCAAGGGTAGAGCACGCTTGGCTCCGGCCTCGGTGAGCTTGGCACAGGCGAGCTGGATGCCCTCGAGGCTACCTGAGATGACTACCTGGCCGGGACAGTTGTAGTTGGCCGCAACGACGGTGTGGCCGCTGGCGGTGATCTCCTGGCATACGCTCTCGATGGTGTCGTCGGGCAAACCGATGATGGCGGCCATCGTGGAGGGTTGCATCTCGCAGGCTTTCTGCATGGCCATGGCGCGGGCATAGACGAGCTTGAGGCCATCCTCGAAGGTGAGGGCGCGGCTGGCTACCATGGCCGAGAACTCGCCCAGGGAGTGGCCGGCAACCATGTCGGGACAGAAGTCGTCGCCCATGCAGAGGGCGGTGATGACGGAGTGGAGGAACACGGCGGGCTGGGTCACCTTGGTCTGGCGAAGCTCTTCGTCGGTGCCTGCAAACATGATATCGGTGATGCGAAAGCCGAGTATGTCGTTGGCTTTCTCAAAAAGTTCCTTCGCTAAAGGGGAGGTTTCGTAAAGGTCTTTGCCCATTCCTGAGAACTGGGCTCCCTGACCGGGGAAAACAAATGATTTCATAATTTAGTCTTTTTTAATAGGTTAAATGTCTTATTATATCGGTTGTAATGCATTCTAAAGGGGGTTGTGTGTGAAAAAATCACGCAAAGATAATAATTTTTATTGTATTCAACCGAAAATATACTACCTTTGTGCGATAAAATAAAATTGAATACAATATTAAATAGATGCGCGCGTTTATCTTATATATAGACAAGATTTGAACGCAGAGATAATGGATATGGAAGATATAACTACTGTGACAGACGCAAATGCAGAATACAAGGATGCGATGAATGGGGCGCAACGCGCCGTGAAGCGATTGATTGATATCGTGGTTGCATTTTGCGGTATTGTGATATTGTCGCCCGTACTGCTCATCGTGTACATCATTATCCTATGCACTGGAGGTGAAGCGATATTCAAGCAGGAACGTGTGGGATATAAGGGGAAAACATTTACGATATATAAGTTCCGTACGATGAAGAAGGATGCTGAGAAGCATGGTATCCCGCGTACGGAGGCTGAACGACTGGGACAGATGACTAAGGTGGGACGATTCTTGCGTGAACACCACCTGGATGAGCTGCCGCAGATGTTTAACGTGCTCAACGGCGACATGACGCTGGTGGGTCCGCGTCCGGAACGTCAGGTGTTTATCGACAAGATCATGGAGGTGGCGCCGCACTATGTGCATGTGTACAAGATGCGACCGGGATTGACCTCGAACGCGACCTTGTATAACGGGTATACCGACACGATGGAGAAGATGATTACCCGACTGAACATGGACTTGGAGTATCTGACCACACGTTCGCTGTGGGGGGACTTCACGATCGTGTGCAAAACCGCTTTCTCAATCATCAGCGGTAAGAAATTTTAATTAGCAACTTATCTGGAAACGAAAAATGAAGAAATTTTCGCTTTTGCTTTTCTTTTTGTTATGTGTTGGCGTGGTGTCGGCACAGAAAATGAGCGATGACCAAGTAATTGAATATGTGATGGCTGCCCAGGAAAAGGGCGAGAGCCAGCAACAGATAGCCAAGGACTTGCTGCGCAAGGGGGTGACCATGGACCAGGTGAACCGCATCAAACGGAAAATGGAGAACCAGAAGGCGACGGGCGTGGGCGCTACGATGACCGAAAAGGAGCGCACACGAAAGGCTCCAAACAAGAATGGGGCCGTGGAACTGCAGAGCACCAAGGAGGAAAAGGGTAAGATGAACACCGCTGAACGTGAGGAGATGATGGGGGAGGAGCTGGATTTTCTGTTCCCGGACTCGACGTTGATGTTTATGGCGGAGGAGAAGAAGAAAAAGGAGATCTTCGGTCATCGCATCTTCCAGAACAAGGATGTGGCCTTCGAAGCAAGCTATAACCTGCCCACTCCGGCCAACTATAAGTTGGGTTCGGGCGATGAGGTGGTAATCGATATCTGGGGCGCCTCACAGTCGACCATTCAGGAGACAATCTCTCCCGATGGTAACATCTATGTGGAGAACCTGGGACCGGTGCACCTGAGCGGACTGACGGTGACACAGGCTAATAACTACCTGAAGAAGCAGCTGGGACAAATATACTCGAGCATCAGTGGCGATGAACCGGAATCGAACATCCGTCTGTCGCTGGCGCAGAACCGTACCATCCAGGTGCATGTGATGGGTGAGGTGGAGAACCCTGGAACCTATACGATGTCGTCGTTTGCTACGATCTTTAACGCGCTGTACCAGGCTGGTGGCGTGAATGAGGTGGGTACGCTGCGTGAGGTGAAGGTGTACCGCAACGACAAGATGGTGGCTACCTATGACGTGTATGACTTTATCCTGAACGGTAACTCGGATATGGGTATCCGACTGGAGGATAACGACGTGGTGTCGGTGGATGCATACAAGAATCTGGTGAGTGTGACGGGTAACGTGAAGCGCCCGATGTACTATGAGGTGCTGGACAACGAGACCTTGGAGCAGCTGATGAAATATGCCGGCGGATTTGCTGGCAATGCCTACAAGGAGGATGTGCGACTGATACGTAACGGTAAGCGTGAACGTGAGATATATACGTTGAACACGGCTGAACAGCAGAACTTTATACTGGCCGATGGTGACTCGGTGTCGGTGGACTCGATTATGCCTTCGTTTGCCAATATGGTGGAGGTGAAGGGTGCGGTGTACCGCCCCGGACAGTTCCAGATGGACGGTCGTGTGAACACGGTGAAGCAGTTGATTGAGTGTGCGGGCGGACTGAAGGATGATGCTTTCATGAACCGTGCCATCCTGAACCGACGCAACCCGAACAATACGATGGAGAACCTGGCGATCAACCTGGAGGAGCTGATGAGCGGAAAGGCGGCTGATGTGGCGCTGCGAAAGAATGACGTGCTGCTGGTGCCGAGCCTGTTTGATGTGCAGGAGGTGCAGACGGTGACCATCTTTGGTGAGGTGGCTTTCCCCGGTACGTATGAATATGTGGAGAATATGTCGGTGGAGGACTTCATCGTGAATGCGGGTGGTCTGACCGAAGCGGCTTCAACAGCGAAGGTGGATGTGGCACGACGCGTGAAGAACTCACGTGCGACATCGGCCAGCGATACGATTTCGCATATGTATTCGTTTGCCATCAGCGACGGACTCATCGTGGAGGGTAACCCGAACTTTACTCTGATGCCTTTCGATGAGGTGTATGTGCGCAAGAGTCCGGGTTACTTCAAGCAGGAGAACGTGGTGATCGAGGGTGAGGTGCTGTTTAATGGTACCTATGCTCTGGAGAAGAAAAACCAGCGATTGAGCGAACTGGTGGCCAGTGCGGGCGGATTGACGCCGCAGGCGTATGCGCAGGGTGCACGACTGGTGCGTGCCATGACCGACGAGGAGAAGATGCGACTGGAGACGACCATGGAGACTTCGCTGCAGTTGGCGAAGGACAAGGCCGACTCGCTGGCTATTCGTAATAAAATCATGAACCAAACGGACTATCCGGTAGGTATTGAGCTGGACAAGGCGCTGGCTAAGCCCGGATCGGATGCCGACGTGACATTGCGTGACGGAGACCGACTGATCATTCCCCAGTACTCGAACACAGTGAAGATGAGCGGTGAGGTGATGTATGTGAATACGGTGTCGTACAAGAAGGGCAAAGGATTGAGATACTACCTGGATCAGGCGGGTGGATATAGCAACGAGGCGAAGAAATCGAAGGTGTATATCGTGTATATGAACGGTACGGTGGCTCGTGCTAACCGACTGAACCGTAACGCGATACAGCCGGGATGCGAAATTGTGGTGCCCATCAAGGATAGAGAGAGAATGAAGACTACCGAGATCTTGAGCTTGGGATCTACATCGGCTTCGTTGGCTACCGTAATTATTGCATTGACGAATATACTTAGGAAGTAAAAACGTAGGCTTTTGGCCGTTAGCTGTTAGCTTTTGGCTGTTAGCTGTTAGCTGTTAGCTGTTAGCTTTTGGCTACCCTCCGGATGGAGACCATAGACTGTCGACTTTTGGCTTTTGGCCGTTAGCTGTTAGCTGTTAGCTTTTGGAAACCTTCCGGATGGAGACCGTAGACCGTTGACTGTTGACCGTAGACTAAATAAAAAAACTGCATATGAACGAGACTCGTAATACACGTAGTGAGATAGATATTGTAGGGCTGGTACTCTTGTTGTGGAGTAAGCGCAAACGGATTATCACGAACTGCTTTATCGGTGGGGTGCTGGCTATCATTGTGGCTTATAGCATTCCCAAACAGTATACTTCGACCGTGGTGATGGCACCGGAGACTTCGTCGGCTTCGAACGCTTCGGGTGGCCTCGGGGCATTGGCTTCGATGGCGGGATTCAACCTGGGCGGATTGTCGGGTGGTGAGGATGCGTTGTATCCGGAACTGTATCCGCAGATTGTGTCGTCGACTCCCTTCTTGTGTGACCTGATGGGTCTGCAGATTGAAACGAAGGAGGGCGAGTTGTGTACGACGTTGTATGACTACCTGAGCAAGCACCAGAAGAAGACTTGGTGGAGCAAGGTGATAAAGGCTCCCATCAAGATGGTGAAGAAGATGTTCGGCAAGGTGGAGGAGGATACGATTATCCCTGCACGAGGTCAGGAGATGGCGTTCACACGCAAGCAGTATCTTATGTTGCAGGCGTTGAACGAACTGATAGTGGTGTCGGTGGACAAGGGTAACTTTGTGATTACGTTGCATGTGACCATGCAGGACCCGAAGGTGGCTGCCTACGTGGCAAGCGTGGTGGCTGATAAACTGCAGGAGTATATCGGTACCTATCGCTCGGCAAAGGCGCGAAAGGATCTGACTTATACGGAGATGCTGTATAAGGAGGCACAGGAGAAATATTATGCCGCCCAGCAGGCGTATGCCACCTATGTGGATCAGCACCAGGGGGTGGTGAAGATGCAGTATCAGATAGAGCAGAACCGATTGTCGAACGAACAGGACTTGGCTTTCGGGGTATATAACCAGTTGGCACAACAGCTGGAAATGGCTCGTGCCAAGGTGGCCGAGAGTACACCGGTGTGTGTAATCATGCAGCCGGCGTTCATGCCTGTAAAGGCTTCGTCGCCCAAGAAGATGATGATGGGACTGCTGTATGTGTTCCTCGCTGGATTCGGAACGGTGGCATGGATTATCGTAAAGGATCGTATCATTGATAGCCACAAGGGCTGATAGATAGGGCTTGTATGTAGGCTTGCGGTATGGGTGGATTTCAGGATATACTGATTCTCGTGTCGTTTTTAATAGAGGTGGCGGTGCTGCTCTATCTGGAACTGAAGGCATGGAGGTCGTTGTATACGCCGCTCATTTTCTTGATGGTGCCCTATTCGATCATATTGCTTATCTCCATAGCAATATCTGGAAACTTCGGCTTTGTGGATTTCTACTATCCCAGTATCTTTATCTGGAGTGTTGGATTGGTGCTTTTTGCCATACCCAGTTATGTGTTGGCTTTTGTGTTGCAAAAACATAACCGACCGCTGAATAGCAGCATGGCTGAGGAGGATATGCCGAAGCTGATAGTGTATATAGCTGTATTTGTTATATTGCTGTTTGTGTGGAGATTCAGATCGGTGAATGGTGCTTTCCCTATTGGGTCGCGCGACTTTGGTGATGAACTTTGTGGTAAGGGTATTTGGGGACACTTGCGTCAATTGTCTTTGCCTATTTTGATGATGTCAATCTACTTCGTGGACCGACAGAGGTGGTGGTTGTGGCTGATCATTGTTCCGATATTTATTATTGCTGTTCTGTATCAGATTTTGGGTTGGCTCATCATTCCTTGTCTGGTAGGTATCATGCTCAGACTATATACAGGGAAGACGAAACTGAGGCTGTCGCTAATGTTGTATGTCGTATTAGGTGTGGCTGTGGTATTCTTAGGGTCGTATGTGATTTCGTTGGTGCTGGTGGAGGAGAATGATCTGGATAATGAGGTGTTGTCGTTTATCTTCAGAAACTTTATTCATTATCTGACGAGTGGTACGTTAGGACTCAGTGTGGATATGGAACTCGGATTTCCCGATGAGGGCGAATTTGATATGGTGATTGCCCAGCTTGTAAATATTGCAAGAGCATTGACGGGGAGTGGTGAGCTGATAGTTCCATTGAATCCCTATTACTATAATACGGGATTTAATCTGACCAATGTGCGTACATTCTTCGGAACAGTGCTTATCAATGCTGATTATGTGACGTTTGCGCTGTTTGTGCTCTTTGTGAGTAGTGCTATATATCTGATGAAGGTTGCAACGATACGATTCAACAATATATATGTGTATACGGCCTATTTCTTTGAGTGCGGATTGCTATTCATGGGATGGTTCGACTCCTATTTTGCCAGTTTGTCGGTGATTGAGATTCCTATGCTATCGCTGGCTTTATGGCTGCTGTGTAAGCTATGTAAGCCTAAAATGAACGAACTAAAATTGCAAGAATGAACATTAAGCGCTATCGTCAACTCATAGAAAACTTCTTCTCGCTTTCGATCCTGAATGCGCTGAATGTGTTGTTGCCACTGGTGACATTGCCTTATATTCTGCATGTGGTGGGAAAGGCGAACTATGGTGCTTACTCGTATGTGTATGCGGTGTTGCAGTATGTGATTCTGTTCAGTACCTATGGGTTCAACTTCTCGGCAACGAAGCAGATTTCACAGTGCCGTGACGATGCGGAGAGGGTGGCGCGTATCTATAATGCCGTGACGGCGAGCAAAGGACTGATTGCCGTCGTGTTGTCGGCATTGCTGCTGATAACCTCCCGCTGGGTGTTCAAGAATGAGGTGGGGGTGATGATGTTTCTCTATGGACTGGGAATGGTCATTGGTGATGTGCTCACCCCGGTATGGCTTTTTCAGGGGATGGAGAAGATGAGGTATATGACGATGGTGAACGCCTCGTCGAAGATTCTGTTTACGATACTGATATTCCTGGTGGTGCGGGAAAGTGATGACTTCAATGTGCTGATCCTGCTCAACTCGTGCGGCTATCTGCTGGCAGGGGCACTTAGCTTGGGACTGGTGTACCGACAGTTTCATCTGCGCCTGCAGAGGACGACGTGGAGGGATATCGTGCTGCAACTGAAGGAGGGTAGTGCGGTGTTTGGCTCTACGTTCGGGATGAACCTCTATCGAAATGCAAATATCATTATTCTGAAGCAATTTGTGTCGGATGACTTCGTGGGACTATATTCAGCTGCAGAGAAGGTAATAAAGGGATTCCAGTCTCTTATCTCTCCCGCTGCCCAGGCTTTGTTCCCGCATCTGAGTCTGCGCTTCAAGGGCCAGCCGGTGAAGGAGAATATGCGTTTGCTGCGCCAGATTGCGCTGCCCTTTACGGGGGTGGTGCTGGTGGTGACCATCGGGGTGTATATATTCGCTCCGCTGATCTCGGATATCCTTTGTGGCAAAGAGTTTGCGGCGTGTGTGCCGCTCATCCGTATCATGACGCTGGTGATACTCTTTGGTGAAATAAACTACCTGGTGGGTATTGTGGGACTGATCAATATGGATGGTCAACAGTATTTCTTCCGTTCGGTGATGGTGACGGGTGTGTTCAGCGTGGTGTTCATGCTGCTGATGACGCCGCTGTATGGTGCTGTGGCTGCGGCTTGGGCCATGTCGTTGTCTGAGGTGCTGCTGTTCTTATTATGTCTGTTTAGTATCTATCGAACAAAGAAACACGCATGACGGCTATTATAATACTCAATTGGAATGGGGCCGACGATACGTTGGCTTGTCTGGATTCGTTGGCTAAGGCGGAAGGGGAGTTTGTGGCATATGTCGTAGACAATGGATCGGCGGATGACTCTTTAGCTCGCATTCAAGCTTGGATTGATGTGCATGGCGAGGTTGATGTTCGTCTGGTTCCGCTGGACAGGAACTATGGCTTTGCCCGTGGTAACAACAAGGGGCTGGAGGTGGCTCGTAAGGAGACTCCCGATAGTTATATCTTGCTCAATAATGATACGGAGGTGAGACCCGACTTCCTGGTGAGCCTGAGGGCCTTTGCCAACAAACATCCTGAATGTAGGGTGTTGACGCCCAAGATAAACTTCTTCTTCGACAAGCAGAAGATTTGGAACTGTGGGGGTAAACTGGCTTTCGGGTTCCGCAAATATTACTATGCGGGCGAACCGAACTCGGCGGTGCGCGAGACGGAGTATATTCCCATCTCTTTCGTTACGGGTTGTGCGCTCTATTTCTACCCGGAACTGCTGGATGAGCAGGGACATTTGCTTACGGAGCGTTTCTTCTTCGGTGAGGAGGACTTTGAGTTCTCGCTTCGCTTAAAGGAGCAAGGGGTGAAGATGGCTTGTGTGCTCGACTCGCTGATCTATCATAAGGTGGGGGCGTCGGGAAATAAAATGAACGGTGTGGGCAAACTGTATATGCACTATCTGAACCGTTACATTGATGTGCGCCAGCATATGGGCAGCGTCTCCTTTGCGGTGTGGAAATTGCTTAACCTCCCCTTGGTGATGCGCTATTTCTATCGAGCTACGGGGCGTGTGGGGATGACTTGCCGACTGTATGGACAGCTGAAGCGTGATGCTGTAGCGAAGGAGGGGGTGACGCAGGAGGATTTTAACCGACTGGTATTGGAAAACAACTATTTCTCATTCAAAGTATGAAGTATATCCGTATCTTGTGGAGTTATGCTTGCGGACTGATTTATGCAGCATGGCTGATGCTGGTGCCTAAGAGGCGTCTGGAATCGGTGGAGGGGAAGGGACATCCGCAGTTGGTGGTGACGCTGACAAGCTATGGACGACGGGCTGCCAAGACGGTGCCACATGTGCTGGCTTCGCTGTTGGTGCAGACGAAGCGTCCCGACCGGATCATACTGTGGCTGGATGATGTGAACTTCGCGGAGGACCGACTCCCCAAACGGCTGGCGGTGATGCGCGACAGGTATGGAATCGAGATACGTTTCTGTGCGGATTTGCGTTCGTACAAGAAGCTGGTGCCGACTTTGGAATTGTGTCCGGAAGATGTATTGGTGACGGTGGATGATGACTTGCTTTACAAGCGCAGACTGCTGGAAAAACTGTATGCTGCGCATTTGGAGACGCCCGACATGCGACTGTGTCCCTTGGCTCATGAACCGGTGGTGGAGAAGGGGGTATTCGTTCCCTACAGGAGGTGGAGGCACAATGTGATGTATCAGTCGGGACGACGTGTGTTCCCCTTGGGCGGATCGGGTACGCTCTATCCTCCGCATTCGCTGCATGCTGATGTGACGGACAGGGAGCTGTTCATGCAATTGGCTCCGCAGGCCGATGACGTGTGGTTCTGGGCTATGGGGGAGATTGCGGGTACGAAGACCCGACTGATCGACTTCGGATATCCCTTCTATCAGGTGGATCTGCTGTACCAGCTGCTGCATAAGGATGCTTCATTGATGGCGTCGAACCTGCATGAGGATAACAACGATAAACAGATACGACGGGTTGTGGAGCGTTATCCGCAGCTGATGGACGGGTTCCGTGGATGAAAACAAAAAAAAGGAGATAATATAGGAGTTGTCCAGGTCTCAGGATTGTCCCCCTAGATTAGGGGGACGAGCGCAGCGGAGGGGGTATTATCCGAGATTGTAGTACCACCTCCCCCTCTTCGAGGGGAATGGCCTTCGGTACTCCTTTATGCCGATAAACCGGCAGTCGTCGCTACCGACGCTTTCATACCGCGTCGGCCTCCTAATTTAGGAGGAGAATTTAAGGTTTTGGACAACATCTATATTATTGCTATATTATTACCAAAAAAAATGTCCGCCTAATAGGTGGACATTTTTTTGTTGTTTGAGAGGATTCCTACTTTCGTTTGCTTACTCCAAAGAGGTACTTGGCCAGAATGGGACTGGTGCGCAGGATGCTGCTGATGAGGAGGCACAGACCAATCACAATGAGTGAGAGGAACACGCCAATGGCAATCTCCAAAGTGGCATTGTGGCCTTGTTGTAGGAAGTGGCCTAGCTGGGGAAGGTGGGGCAGGAGGAAGTAGTGCAGGAGGTAGATGTCTAAGGTGCGCTTGCCGATGAACTGGAGGGCTGAACCGATGCGGGTGCCGGAGGTGAAACTGTTCTGATAGGTCTTGAAGGTGTTGTATACGACGAGCAAACCAAAGTAACCGATGAGCATTTCGAGAAGGATGTCGATCATCTTCCAACTGTTCATGCTGCTGCCTACGTGGGGGCTGATGTAGCTTGTCTTGGTGTAGAACAGACCGGCAAACAGGAGGAGGATGGCGGTGGTGATGTACTTGTTGTCGAGTAGTCGGCTGAATTCGTCCTTATACATGGAGCAGATGTATCCGAATGCAAAATACTGGAAGTAGTTGAACGAATGGTGCAGACTGAGCACATTGCCTATCTCATTTAATGTGGGGTGTAGCTTGAGGACTATTTTGGCAAGGAACAGACCGCCCGATAGGAGGATGAGGGCGATGAGCATACGCTTGCGGTGGGTGTGCCGGTTGGGGTGATAGAGGCAGGTGTTGGCGGTGTAGACGAGGAGGAAGATCTCGAGCAGGGCGATGGTGAACCAGTAACCGAGTTTGCCGTTGTGGGTGATGAAGGTGTGGAAATCGGCTCCGAAATAGGCGTAGGCATAGAGGAGACCGAAGATGAAGGTGGGGATGAGCTGTACCAACAGCTTTTTCTTGCTCATGCTCCACCAGGTGCGGCGGTTCCATTCGATGTCGGCCTTGTAGGCGATGAAGCCACTGATGAAGAAGAAGAGGAGCATGCGGAACGACATGAAGAGGCTGTTGGTAAAGGTGGGGGTGGTGAAGCCGAAGCTGGTCATCTCGATGTGGGCGAACACAACGAGAATCATGGTCATACCGCGCAGGGCGTCGATATATTCAATGCGTTTCGTCGGCTGTTGGGTACTTGTTGTCATAGGTGTGAAATGTCGGTTGAAGGATGATAATCTTTGTATGTCTGTTTAGTATTTGCGTAGGGTGAGCAGGGCGCTGTCGGAACGGAGCACGAGACGCTGGGCCGTGAGCTCTTCGATGTGGAAGGTGGTGTACGTATCGTATATGCCGAATCGTCTCAGGCGGGTGGTGTCGTAGGGCTGCTCCTCGCGCTTATAGTAGAGGTGGAATTCGCCCACGGTGATGCTGTCGCCCTCATAGGTGAAGAGGCTGACGTATTGCTCGTCCTTCAGCTGGCCGGGGAGTTCGTCGGGGTTGTTGTAGTCGCCTATAAGCACGGTGTGGCGCTGGAACGAGTAGAAGAGGTCGCCCGCATTGGTGATGAGGGTGTCGGGGGCGGTGCGCTCGATGGTTTGCAGTTGCCACATGCCATCCAGCGGACCATTGATGAGGTAGCTGTCGCAGGCGGTAAGGGTGGCGATGGCGAGGAGCGTCAGTATGTGGATGAAATGGCGTTTCATGTGAGTTGTAAAGGTTATTTGTTCTTGATGAATCCTTGCTTGCGCAGGGTGAGCAGGGTGCCTGCATTGTTGCCGATGAGGGGGCTGCGGTCGAGGGCGATGGCGCCGGTAAACTCCCAGCCTGTCCATCGGGTGGGGGTGTAGCTGATTTCGGCCATCAGACTGAGTTGGCTCTGTGGATGGGGGAGCGGATCGTCGTAGGTGCCCCAATGCTTGGTATAGGAACCCATGAAGCGATAACCAATCTGTGGGGTGGGGGTGCCCTCAAAACCGATGTGGTGCGAACGGATGCGTGTGTAGGGCATGTTCATGGTGGGGACGTCGGCATAGACGGGCGACAGGTGGTGGGGGGTGCATAGACTCATGCCGCCGTGTTGCCACGATTGGTATATACTGTTGTTGTAGTAGTTGTCCTTACCTACAAGTGGATCTTCCCAGTAGTTGACGATGGCACCGCCCTGGATGCGTGAATGGAGGTATTCGTATACGACGGTGGAGACGATGGGGTTGGATGGCAGTGCGAACTCGAAGCCGTAGAGACCGTCGTGCCAGGGAAAATAGGATACGACCTCGCCTTTGCGGATTTTGTGGTAGCCCAGCAGACCGGAGTGGTCTTCGTAGAAGTGCTCGTAGTAGAGGCGGATGCGCCAGTCGTTGATGTGGTAGTTGGCTGCGAGGTGCCAGCTGCCGAGGACGTTGCCGTTGATGTTCTGACGGTCGGAAGCGGGGGCGTCGTTACCACCAGCCATGGGGATGAGGGCCTTGAGGAATTCCTTGTATGTGTGGGGTATATCGTAGCGGAGGGAGTCGGCCATGCCGTTGCGCCTGATCATGAACTTGCCGCCAAACTGGGTGTACATCTCCAGACCGATCTCTACCGAGAAGGGTGACCTGGATTCGTTGCCGATCTTGAGGAAGGCGGTCTTCTCGTGCATGAGGATGTCGTAGGTGTAATAGGTGCCAACGGGGGCATGGGCCATGTGGGAGAGTATGAAGTTGCGGTCGGCATAATGGCCATAGCTGAAATGGCCCTTTACATGTACCCATTCGTTGAACAACCAGGGAGCGGTGGTGTACTCGTTGATGCCGAAGCGTACCTGGGGAATGGGACGGGCGTTGGGCGAAAAGGTGAGTCCGCCGCCGCTTAGCGTGCGGTGCTTGCCCTCGGACCAGCGCTCCTTGCTGCCGATACTGAGCTCCCAGCAATTGTATTTGAGGTCGGCGTAGAGCTGCTGCACGTAGAGGGGCGAAGCGTGGTGCCATGCACCTGTCAGCTCGATGCCATAGGCCCAGGTGAGGCCTTGCTTATGGTCGAAATCACGATGCAGACCTGCACTGAAATAGGCCTGATTGTGGGCCAATGAGGACTGTCCATGCCGGTTGCTGATCAACCAGAAGGGGGCATGCTTGCCAGTGGAGAGGGTGGCAGAGGCCTGTAGGTCGTATCGTATCCTGGTGAACTCGTCGCTGGCCTGTAGGGGGAGGGTGAGGCTCAGCAGGAATGCACCCAAGAGCAGTTTGTCTCTCATATTACATGTGCTTGTATCGAATAAACTGCAAACTTACATAAAATTCTTGGTATTTTATGTCTGATGTCGGAAAAAGTGGTGTTTAATATTCGGAGGGGAGATGAATGAAGAAACGTGGAGTGGGGGATGCACTTTTTTTCTCAAATTCTTTTTGGTTAATTTTATTTTATTTATCTTTGCCTTAATTTGAGATGCTGAGGTTAATCCCTTTGCATGATAGTATAGATAGATTATATGAAAGCATGTTTCATGGGGTTGGGATACATTGGTCTCCCAACTGCAATTATAGCGGCTAAGCATGGCGTGGAGGTCGTTGGTGTAGATGTCAATAAGGATGTTGTAGAGGTGACCAACGCCGGCAAACTGCATATCGTAGAAGATGGACTGGAGGCGTTGCTGAAAGAGGCTATCGCTTCGGGAGATTTCAAGGCATATACCCAACCACAGGTGTCGGATGCCTATTTTATTGTGGTGCCTACACCGTTCAAGGGCGAGCATGAACCTGATATTTCGTTTGTACAGGCTGCTACACGCATGGTGCTCCCGTTGTTGAAGGAGGGCGACCTGTATGTGATTGAGTCGACCTCACCCATCGGCACTACCGAGAAGATGGCCGAACTGATTTTCAGCGAGCGTCCCGAACTGGAGGGAAAGATCTATATCGCCTATTGTCCGGAACGTGTGCTGCCTGGAAACATCATCTATGAACTCGTGAATAATGACCGCGTGATTGGTGGTATCGATGAGGCTTCAACAGAGAAGGCGAAGGAGTTTTATCGCCATTTCGTGAAGGGTCAGTTGCACTCGACCAACTGCCGCACGGCGGAGATGTGCAAACTCACCGAAAATGCATCGCGCGACGTGCAGATTGCTTTTGCAAACGAACTGTCGCTCATCTGTGACAAGGCTGGCGTGAATGTGTGGGAACTGATTGAACTGGCAAACAGACATCCGCGTGTCAATATATTGCAGCCTGGATGTGGCGTGGGCGGACACTGTATCGCGGTGGATCCCTACTTCATATCATCGGCATATCCCGGTGAGGCACGTATCATTCATCAGGCTCGCGAGATAAATAACTACAAGGCGCAGTGGTGTGCCGAAAAGGTGCGCCGCATGATGCTGGAGTTTGAGCTCAAGAATCACCATACGCCCAAAGTGGCCATGATGGGATTGGCTTTCAAACCCAATATCGACGACTTGCGTGAGTCGCCCGCCAAGTTTATCACATCGCGCGTGTTGCAGTCGTGCAACAATGGAAATGTGATGGTGGTGGAGCCCAATATCACCGAACATAATGTTTTTAAGCTGACAAATTATCGTACGGCATACGAAAAAGCCGATATTGTCGTTTACTTAGTAAACCACCGTGAGTTTGCCGAACTGAACTATCGTACGGATGTACAGGTGCTCGACTTCTGCGGCGTGTTCAAGAAGTAAAGTGTAATGGGCATGAAGAAAGTGATGTTGGTATTTGGCACTCGCCCCGAAGCTATCAAGATGGCTCCGCTGGTGAAGGCATTCGAACAATATACCGAGGATTTCGAGACGATTGTATGCGTGACAGGTCAGCATCGTCAGATGCTGGACCAGGTGTTGGGACTTTTTGAGATTGTTCCCGATTATGACCTCAACATCATGAAGCAGGGGCAGGACCTGTATGACGTGACCTCCCGTGTGCTGCTAGGCATGCGTGACGTGTTGCGTGAGGTGCAACCCGATGTGGTGCTCGTACATGGCGATACGACCACGAGTACGGCCGCTGCGTTGGCCGCTTTCTATCAGCAGATTCCCGTCGGACATGTGGAGGCAGGCTTGCGTACGCACAATATCTATAGCCCTTGGCCCGAGGAGATGAACCGTCAGATTACGGGCCGCATCGCAACCTATAACTTTTCGCCCACTCCGCTGAGCCGCCAGAACCTCTTGGAGGAGAAGGTGAGCGAACAGAGCATCACGGTAACTGGAAACACCGTTATCGATGCGCTGTACTGGGTGGTGGACAAGATTAAAGGTGACGAACGCCTCAGTGCGGAACTGAAGGGCGTGCTTGTTGAAGCAGGTTATAACGTTGAACGCTTAAGCGTCAACGGTCAACGGTCAACAGTCAACGGACGACAGGCAAGGAGGTTGGTGTTGATAACCGGTCATAGAAGAGAGAATTTCGGTGATGGATTCATTCGTATGTGTACAGCTATCCGTGACCTTACGCAGAAGTACCCCGATGTGGATTTCGTATATCCCATGCACTTGAATCCTAATGTGCGCAAACCCATCCATGAGGTTTTTGGTGAGGATTTGAGAGACCTTGGCAACATGTTCTTCATTGAACCGTTGGAGTACCTCTCTTTCGTGTATCTGATGGAAAAATCGACCATTGTGCTCACTGATAGTGGTGGCATCCAGGAGGAGGCGCCCGGATTGGGCAAGCCGGTGCTTGTGATGCGCGATACAACCGAACGCCCCGAGGCTTTGGAGGCGGGTACGGTGAAGCTCGTAGGTACAAACTATGATAGGATTGTGAACGAGGTGTCGCAGCTGCTCGACGATGCTGCCTACTATGATGCGATGAGCAAGGCGGTGAATCCGTATGGTGACGGTAAGGCTTGTGAGCGTATCGTGAATTTTATAAAGGCAATAAAATAGGGCATATGAAGGTACTCATCGTCTCATTCTATTATGAGCCTGAGGTGGGAGCGGCGCCCAGTCGCATCACCAACCTTGCAAAGGGGTTGAAGGCTTCTGGAATGGAGGTGGATGTGCTGACTTGTTTGCCCAACTATCCCAAAGGACGTATCTTTGATGGCTATCGTGGCCATTGCTCGATGAAGGAGACGATTGACGGTATCGGTGTGTATCGTTACTGGACCTATGCGACGGTGTCGAAGAATCCGCTGAAGCGTGTGGTGGCGATGATGGCTTTTGCTACTACGATGTGGGCTTTTGCACGCCGACGCAAATTGATTAAGAGTTACGACCGTGTCATTATTCAGTCGCCTCCTATCCTGGTGGCTGCGTCGGCTATGGCGCTGTTCAAGAAGTGTTTCCGCAAGCAGACGATTTTGAATGTATCGGATCTGTGGCCGATGTCGGCTGTGGAACTGGGTTTCATGCGTGAGGGTAGTATGTCGCACCGGATGATGTGCCGTATCGAACGTTTTATGTATCGCAATGCTGATGCGGTGATGGGACAGTCGGGTGAGATCGTGGATCATGTGCGTGGCATGTTTCCTGAGAGACGTACGTTCCTTTACCGTAATCTGCAGCCTGTACAGGTCGAAGGTGAGGCCAAGCCCCGAGGTAAGGTGCTGAAGGTGGTGTATGCCGGACTCTTCGGTGTGGCGCAAGATATGTTGTCGTTGCTGCGTGGCATCGATTTCGTGGAACTGGGCGTGGAGATGCATCTCTATGGTGGTGGCAACCAAATGGCGGCCATTGAGGAGTATATAAAGCCGGGGGATAAAAATATCTTTTATCATGGCTATGTGTCGAAGCAGCAGATGAGTGAGGAACTGAAGCGGTATGATCTTTCGGTTATTCCCCTGGCTGCGCATATCCATGGTGCAGTGCCTTCAAAGATCTTTGATTTGCTCCCGGAGGGTATCCCTGTGCTGTTCAGTGGTGAGGGCGAAGGGGCCCGCATCGTTGAGGAGTATGGCTTTGGCTTAGTGTCGGCACATGGTGACTATGCGGCTCTGGCGCAGAACATACGTACGTTTGTCGCTATGGGGGATGAGGAGTATGCTGCCTATGTGAACAATTGCCTCAGCGCTTCGCGCGATGCCTTCTCTTTCTCGAAGCAGATGGAGCGCTTCTGCCAGTTTGTTGCTGCAGGTGAATGAGTAGATTGACTTTTAATGTATATAAAACAATAATAATATGTTTTCAGGAATAGTAGAAGAGTGTGCTACGGTTGTTGGCATCGTAAAGGAACAGGAAAACTTGCATCTCACGCTTAAGTGTAGCTTTGTGGATGAGTTGAAGATCGACCAGAGTGTGTCGCACAATGGTGTGTGCCTCACGGTGGTGAGCATCCAGGATGGTACCTATACGGTGACTGCGATGAGGGAGACCATTGAACGTAGCAACTTGGGCTTGCTGGCTGTGGGCGATGAGGTGAACGTGGAACGTAGCATGGTGATGAATGGCCGTCTTGACGGACATATCGTGCAGGGACATGTGGACCAGACGGCTACTTGTGTCAACGTGGAGGATGCTGAGGGTAGCTGGTACTATACCTTCAAGTATGCTTTTGATAAGGAGATGGCCCGCCGCGGCTACTTTACCGTGGATAAGGGATCGGTGACGGTCAATGGCGTGAGCCTCACGGTGTGTAACCCTACCGAGGATACGTTCCAGGTGGCTATCATTCCCTATACACACGAACATACCAACTTCCATACCTTCAGTGTGGGCAGTGTGGTGAACCTGGAGTTTGATATCATAGGCAAGTATATGGCGCGTATGATTGCGCTCGACAAGGCTTAAGCAATTGCCTCGATATATAACAATAAAGGCCGCCATAGGGCGGCCTTTATTGTTTTGTAAAGGATTGCTGCCTGTCGTTATTCTTCTTTGAACGAGCTGCTGATAACCTTAATCTCTATCTTGTCGTCACCACCTACAAGGCGGGTCGAATTGAGGCTGAGGTCGTGACGGATGCTGACGATGTTTTTGTTGGAATCCTGGATTGTTGTGACGGGTACCAATACTACTTTGTTCCAGTCGGGATGAGCGGCTTCGTAGTCGGCCTCTGTCTTATCGCAGTTTTCCTGGAGCCATTGCTGACGCTCGTTGTAGCAGTGTGTGATGAGGCGGGCAATGTTGCTGTATTCATAGCGGTTGTAGACTCCGTTGTAATTGGTGTAGTATGAGCTGATGTTATCGGTGAGCTTATTCTTCTCGAAGAAGGTGCTCATTTCGCTCTTGCGCACCATGAGCAATGTCTGAGGAGTGCCAAACTGATAACGGGTGTCGGTGGCATTGTTGTATCGGGTGAAGGTGATTTTGGCTGAGTTGATGCTGTCGCCTTCGATCATGATGTCGTCAACAGGGAGGGTTACCTCGGTAAAGATTCCTGCGGGAGTCTTAAGGTAGGTGCAGCTGCTATCGGCAATGAGGTGGCTCACTTGCTGATTACTGAATCGGTTGGTCTGCAACACCTCTTCGGAACCTACAAACTGGGTTACGTAGATGGAGTCGGTACGCTGGTGCTGGAAGTGTATGTTGAGCGCTACCTGATCGATGTAGAGTACGGTGCCGTCGCCATGGGTGGACTTGACGTAGTAACCTGAACATACATTCTGGATGAAACTGGTGGCATTCTGGAAGAACTCCGGATTGCTACGGTAGAGCTTGATCATTTCATTACCAATCTCGTTGGGCAGACTGATGCATACGTTGGCGTAGTGTTCGGCATCTTCCAATTCGCTATCCTCCAAGGTGTAGTCAATCGCTGTGTATACTTGTCTGGCAATAGGACCTGCTGGATCGTAGTATTGGCTGGGGTCGATATTGGTATAGTACTTCTCGCCCTCCTGGAGTGTCTCTTGTAACTTGTAGACTTCGGCACCCATCGTGTTGGTGGAGTCACCAAAGAAGGTGGTAAAGAATAGACGTAGCTCGGTGCGTACAGCACTGTCGCCCTTGATACTGTCGGCGGGGGGAAATACGTTGCCACCCTCGGCGCAGTTGAACTGGGCGATGAAATCGGCTTCAAAAATGGCATCTGTCTCGGGATCGGTGAATCGGCCGAGGTATACCTTACCGGTCTTGCCCAAGACGGAATCTACAGCCAACGATCGTGTAGTGGCGTAGTAGGTGCGGGTCTTGATGTCTATAGAGTCGGCACCGGGGGTGATGCTGTTGCCTAATGTTCCTGTATTGTCATCGCAAGCGATGCAGCATACGAGGGCTATCAGTATGTAGATAAATGATTTTTTCATTCCTCGCTATTGCTATGGGTTGTAAAATGAGTTACTCTTGTGTGTAGAGCTGGTTGTAGAATTCGCTACAAGCATCGGCATACTCGGCACCGGTCTTGTAGTCGAGTACGGGCTTGCCAAGTGAACGGGCGTAGTCGACGAGGGTGGCGTCAATGTTTTCGCTATTCTGTATCACACCGTCGGCCCAACGGATGGCAATCTTGCTGAGCTCCTGGTAGGTAACGGGAGTGGCGATGCCGTCGAAGTCGACCTGCTCCATGTTCTTGATGATGACCTTCTTCAAATAGTCCTCAGGGAATGAGGCGTTGAATGCGTCGTCGTAGAGTGAGTAGACGAACTTGGTGTTCTTGAACGCGGGCTCATCCTTATAGAAGGTTTTGATGTAGAGGCCTGTAAGGGCACCGATCCATCCGTGACAGTGAATCACATCGGGATACCATGACTGCTTCTTCACGGTCTCAAGTACGCTGCGAGCAAAGAAGATGGTGCGCTCGTCGTTGTCGGCATATTCCTCGCCCTTATCGTCACGTGTGTTGAGATGATTGCGGAAATAGTCGTCGTTGAGGATGAAGAACACCTGGGTGCGCAATTGTTGGATTGAGGCCACCTTGATGATGAGTGGGTGGTCGGTGTCGTCAACGATGATGTTCATACCTGTTAGGCGGATCACCTCGTGAAGTTGATTGCGGCGTTCGTTGATATTGCCCCACTTGGGCATGAAAGTTCTGATTTCGTGTCCTCTTTCTTGGGTTGCTTGTAGCAGGAAACGACAGTTGTCGGCCATTGCACTACTTTCCGTAAACGGTACAATCTCTTGGGCAATAAATAGAATTTTGTTCGCTTTCATTAACTTTATCTGTCTTTTATACGTATTATTCCAACGGGTGGTAATCGCCTTTGTCGCGAAATTTCGTGCAAAGATACTAAAAAAAAGTGGCATATGCGCAAATTTGTTTTTCGATTTTACCTATAATGTTTGTTAAAAGAGGTGAGAAACAGCATGTTGGCTTGTTGGATAGTGATAATTGCAATTTAGATAAAACATTTTTTTGATGTTTTATTAAGGATGGATGCCGTAATGGAAATAATAACAAAGAGGTTACTGAATGGTTGGGAAATATATAAATCGACCTTCTAGAGTTAAAATCCAAACGGATTCTATTATCTATTTCCTAATTAATGATTAACTTTGCAGCGTTTTTCTAGAAGCAAAAGAAATGTTGGTAGTAGAAACTATAGACAAACTGCACACTTTTCTTGCCGAAGCACGTGCTGCAGGCAAGAGTGTAGGCCTGGTGCCCACGATGGGTGCCTTGCACGATGGACATGCTTCGCTGGTAAAGCGTAGTGTGGAAGAGAATGGTGTAACTGTGGTGAGCGTATTCGTGAATCCTACGCAGTTTAACGATAAAGGTGACCTGGAGCGCTATCCGCGTACGCTGGAGGCAGACTGCCATTTGCTGGAGACGCTTGGCACCGACTGTGTGTTTGCCCCGACGGTGGAGGAGGTGTATCCGGAGCCTGACACTCGCGTGTTTGACTTTGATCCTCTCGACAAGGTGATGGAGGGTGTATACCGCCCCGGTCACTTCAATGGGGTGGCTCAGATAGTGAGCAAACTGTTCATGTATGTGGAGCCAGACCGTGCGTACTTCGGTGAAAAGGATTTTCAACAGTTGGCTATCATCCGTGAGATGGTGCGCCAGATGAACTTCAAGTTGGAGATTGTGGGTTGCCCCATTGTACGTGAAGCAGATGGATTGGCTCTAAGCAGCCGCAATGCCTTGCTCACAGCAGAGCAACGCGTTACTGCATTGGCCATCTCAAAGGCTCTCTTTGCCAGTGTGGACTATGCCAAGGAGCATTCGCTGGAGGATACCAAGCAGATGGTGGAACAGGCTATAGCTGACACCGAGGGGCTGGAACTGGAATACTACGAGGTGGTGAATGGTGATACCTTGCAGCCTGTAACTGCATGGGACGATGCCGACTATATCGTAGGATGCATCACCGTATATTGCGGTAAAGTACGATTGATTGATAATATCAGATATAAATAAGATATGTTAGTTACAGTATTGAAATCGAAAATACATTGTGCCCGTGTCACTGAGGCCAATCTAAACTATATGGGTAGTATCACCATCGATGAGGACTTGATGGATGCTGCTGGTATGCTCGAAGGTGAACAGGTGCATATCGTGAACAATAACAACGGTGAGCGTTTCGTTACCTATATCATCAAGGGTGAGCGTGGCTCAGGTTCTATCTGTCTCAATGGTGCCGCTGCACGTCTCGTGCAGCCCGACGATGTGGTTATCATTATGGCCTATGCCCAGATGACTCCTGAGGAGGCTAAAGAATTCAAACCTGCTGTGATATTTCCCAAGGCTGGTAACCGTCTTTAAGGTGTTATATTATATATAATAGGAAAGAGGGTGCATCAGCACCCTCTTTTTATTTGGTGTTCCCTGCCTCAATACGACAAAACGGAGAGAAATCCTGTACAGAATTTTTGTGGCAGATTGTAAGGGGATTCCAGCCAATTGCTTACAGGGGATTGAAGTCGCAAGTATAGACATTCTCGTTTTCGAAACAAAGTGTCGCCACTTCTTTGCTTTTCGCTTACTTCTTGAAAATTCCTAATCGGTCGTGGCTACGTTCTTTTCGTTTGGCTTGGGGATTGGGCGGAAATATGGAAAAGCTGACGCATGCGGCGAATGAAAGAGGAGCACACCTTTCGGTATGCTCCTACAAACTAATAGTCTCAATATTTATTTCAGCACTTTGTGCCCATTTTCGATGTAGACACCTTTTTCTACAGGCTGAACAATCTTGCGTCCTTGCATATCATACAAGCCCTTTGCGCCTGAGGTTGTCGACGTAGATATCGAAACATCTACGCCGCCTTTTATTGTCAACCGACAGGTAGCATCCTCTTGCACGGCTGACGATACATAGGTACCGCCCAGCTTGCCGTTGAACACCAAGCCATCGGCAGGCATTCTCACCACATAGTCACCATTCACCATCGTCTTTTCGGCTATCAAGCCTATGGTAAACAGTTCGGTAGGAGCAGTTGCCATGCTTTTGTTCTGCATCGAAGCACAGGCCACCTTCAGCAGCGTATCGGTCGGCATGTTGCAAGCAATCACGTGTGAAGCCGCACCACGCTGACTCAATACGATGTCATTGCCAGCCTCTATCCTATGCACCTTCACGCCTTGCGGCACTACGATGCTCATGTTGAATGAGGTATACTCCTCCACAGCATCGCTCTGATACACCTTCAGGTAGGTCACGGTAGTGCTGTCGGCCGTGAGTGTCACCTCACTGTCGAGCCACACCTTGAGTGTTTGCGACTGAGCCTGCACACCCGCTATTGCGAGGTGTACAAGGCATGTCAATATCACTAATCTCTTCATCTTCGTATCGTATAATATTGTTTTATTATAGGTGCGCTCTCCTTGGCGTTCTCAGCATTCATGTACATCTGCACGATGAGCGTCACATCAAGCGTATTCACCACGCCGTCTTCATTCACATCGGCTGCTGCGGCCAGTATGGCAACAGGCTTCTCCAAATAATAGTCCATGGTAAGCTGTGCATCACGTTCATTGACTACGCCGTCGCTATTCACGTCGCCAAGGTGTATCTCTGCACACAGAGCCTCAGGTTGCAGCAGCTTCTGCTCCACATTGCCAGCCGAGTCGGTTGTCAATGCGCAGAATCCATAGTACAAGCCATCGTATATTCTGAAGTCCACTTCCGTAGAGTCGGCAGCCAGTTCAGCCTCCTTTATCCACGGAGCACCTACGCCATACTGCACGTAGAGGTCATACTTCCATATACCCGAACGCTCGTCGCTACCCTCTATGCTGAGTGTTACGACACTGTCGTTCTTATAGGCCACGTCAGTAACACGGCTCTCAGGACATACACCATCTACGATGTTCGTCCAAGCGGGAGTAAGTATCGGTTCGTTGGAATCGAATACAATGCTAGCCCTATTGCTTATTTCTGTGCCATCGACTAGTCCTTTCTTCACGCCAATACGATAACCCACATCGCCAATTCCTGATGTGCCATCGTGGTTGACAGGAAGGAATCCCTGCATCACGTCATCGGTTGGTTCCATTGTCATTGGGTCAAGTGAGGTAAACAGCCAACGTGCTATACCCGTCTGCTCATTATACTCTCCCTCCACTTGTACTACCGTATTGATTTGTGGACGCATATCTACAGTGCGCACAAAGTTGGGGGTACCATCCAATTGCACACGTTTGTCCCCTATATTTAAATAGGTAGACGCAAATGTTGACAACTCAAAGTAGTGTGAATCCAGCGTATCACGAATTTCCACCACGTGAGCCGAACTGGTGGCAAAGGCCGTGTCGTTCTCAAACTCGATACGATAGTTTACCGTCTCTACTGAATCTTTGGCAATATACTTGCTGCCTGAGGATGAGATATAGCCGTAGATTGCATTGGGATCCCAAGAGTTCACGGGAGAGGACGTACCACCGCCACCACCAGGATAAGGTGGACAATTGGGAACAGTCTGATCCCATATTTTTTTACACTCAGCACGCCCTGTGTATGCATCTATTCCTGTTTTGATCTTATCCAATAAATCTCTTATTTTTTCCTTAGCTGCAATTTCTTCTAAACGTAGTTGTTTTATATTATTCAGAATCTCTTCTATTTTCTTTTGTACTGCCGCAATTTCATCATCCAGCGAAGAAGCTTTATTCTTATATTTATTCGCTAAAGCTGCATAACTGTCAGCTTCTTCCTTAGCTTTTGCCGCTGCATCATACATTTCTTTAGCACCAACTTTATCACCATCATTTAGTCTTCTTGCAGCTTCTTCTGAATACTCCAAATTTTTCTTATTATAGAACATTTGCTGTTTGGTTGCATCTTCTGCCAAATCTAAGTTTAACTTTCTAAGTCTTTGGGAATCTCTTATTTTACCCTCAAGGCTCTTCAGTTGATCCTTTAGTGCCTTTAGCTTCTTGATTAAAGGTTCGACATACTTTGCCAATAGTCTACCCAACGCACAACCTACAATAGCAGACACTCCTCTTTTTATATATGATTTATACTTTTCTGCATCTTCAGCCATTGAACCATAAAAATTTGCTTCCTTTTCACCTAAAGAATGACCATCGCTACAAGCAATTTCGATTGCAGTATAAGCATAATGATCAAGCAAACCAATGCAACCTGAAACAGGCAAGAATCCGACCATATTAACAACAACTTCTATAGTACACTCAACAGCCTCCTTATAACAGCAGAAACCATCTTGAGAAGGACTACGTTGCATACCATTGCTTCTTTGTACATTATAGTCACGAGTGTTTATTGTAATCCATTCTGTAGGAATCGTGGCGTCTAATTTTACTGAAGAACTACTTCTCAGCGTAACATAAAAGACCAAAGTTTCATGAGGTGCAACAGTTAGATGTAAATCCACATACCCAAATTCATCATTAGTGGTTGAATCCCTTACGACGAAGAATGTTTGAAGTCCATTCAACATGTCAACTTCTCCATCAAGAAAACTTACAGTTTCTTCATCCAAAGAATCGAGGTCAAGATTCATATCCTCCAATGTAAATTTATTGAATTCCTTACCCTCATCATCAGTAAACGTCACAGATTCTATTTCACTGAACGCACCACCCGAACGCAGTCTTAACTCCAAAGGAACATCATACGCAGTAGCGTTTCCGTTGTTTGTTACAGCTATCGTGTATGTCACAGATGTACCACGCAAGAACGTACTCGGATATTGCACATCTATATCAAGAGTTATGCCTTTCGCCTCCTCCACCGTTAGGATATCAGCAAACGTTTTGTCCTCGGTAGTGAAATGGAATACGCCATCGTACTTGCCGATGGTCTTGTCCGTGAAGTCAAAGGTTATATTCACCGTGGCATCGCTCTCGTGATGGATAGCCTTAGCATCTATGGTGTCGCCACTTGCACTTACCAAATCAACCGCATACAGATCACTAAACCCATTACCATAGAACGTGATAGTGCTGCAACCGCCGTTTCCTACGACACGTACATTTTGATCCACCACATCGTACTTGTCCATGTGGAGATAGTCGAGCGTCACGTTATGCTGTGAGCCAGTGACATCGTGCACGGCCACATAGTGAGTACCCTCTTCCCAGGTGTGGCAACCATCCCATTTGATCGACTCTGAGCCTGATGCTGTGTATATCTCCTTACCACTTGGTGAGAACACTTGCAACGACAATGCCTGACTGCTACGGAACGCAATCGTATCACCTTCGCAAGCCTGCAGGGTAAACCACTTGATGCCATTCTCTGCAGGACGGACAAAGTTCTGCGTTTTCTTTATCTCTTCCATACCCGTGACCTTCTCGCTTACATTATAATCCAAATACGACTTAGTAGCATCTACCAGTCGACCTGTAGCATCAAAGAAGCGGACATGGAATTCATTCTTTGCATACAGCATGGGGCCCTTCTCCTCGTCTACTTCAAAGTGGAAGCACGATGAGCGGATAGGTACACTCTCTACAGGCAGCAAGCCGATGAGCTGGAAGGGATTGGTGCGTTCTTCGAGCTTCACCGCAGTCTTGTTGGCATCGTCATCGTTGAGCCAGTACCAATATTGTGTGATACCGTTACCTCCTAATGGGGTTTTCATAAAGAAAACCGAATTTACCTTGGTGCTCACCCCATTGTCGCCCACGAGCATATAGGCCAATTGGTGCAAACCATCATCAAGAGCCGATACATCGAGGTCGAAGTGGAATGTCCCATCGGCATACGTGCCAGCCTCGATGTAACTCTCCACTCCATCTATCGTATAGAAACACTTGAGCGAGGCCATCTCTGCATCAGTCGTTGTGCGCAGGAACATACTCTCATAAAGTCCTGTAGCAGCACCGCTTGGTGTCACCACTTGAACCTGTATATTATGCAATCCCAACTCCAGATCATTGACATCAAGTTCCCAGTTGACAATACCACCCTCTGACGATACGCGTTCTTGGCGATAAAGTTTACCGTCCAAGTAGCATAAGCAGTGCAAATAATCAACTCCTATTACTTGGGGTACTTTCAAGAACTGATAGCTCAGTGTTTGCGTGGCCAGCGTACTCTCAGCCATCACGTGCAGCATGTGCAACCCGTCATCAAGAGCACTCACATCGAGCCATGATAACTCTTCGTTGCTCACCACCATTGTAGTATTGTCGTTGTCGAACCAGTAGCGATAGGTCATCTCCTCAGAGCGACTAGTCTGTTTGATGAAGTATCGCGTCACAGGTGCACTCCACACATCCACGGAGTCAGTGTTGCGCACTTGGATGTGCAACGAGTGCAATCCATCGCTGAGGTAAACCACATCTAGTGATGTCTGCCACGAGTTTCCCGAGGTTGCTGACATACGGCCCGATGTCATATCATTGTCCAGCCAATAGACGTATTCGTAGCTTGTCTGCCCCCTTGCTATCGTACCTATGCAAAGCAGGTAGAGGCATAACATTATCTTTCGCATAGCATCTGCGTATTTATAATTTAAATAGTTACGCACGTGTATCATTCCACACCAGCCACCTCAATATCCACACTCAACTTGCCATCGGCAGTAGACTTGGCTGCCACGTTGCACTTGGTGATATGGGGATTGCTCGTTGTTGGGTCGAAAGGAAAACTTCCACCATAAAGACCTATCTGGGTTCCATCTGTTCCTGTGAATTTGCTCTTTGCTTCGTCTGTGAGTTCAAAGGTGACATCATCATTATATGTACCTGTAAAGTCCGCAAACACATCTTTAAAGTTACTATTATAATTCGTTTTATTTGAGATATTCACAAAACAATCAGCATTTTCATATATATTCATCGCAACACAACTATATGCATAGGACGAAGATGGCAATTTGTCATAATAAGAATTGTTACCATACACTGAAGCATAAGTATTTGATCCCACTAAGATACAATTGTAAAACGAACTAGAAGAAAATGATGCTAAACTAGCTTTAGAGTCACCTGATTGGGCATAAGTTTTTAATATACTATTCACAAACTGCAATGCAGCGCCATTAGGACAACACTTACAAATATAGCTGCTTATAAAGGAGCAACTAGAATTACCGTTCAAATCAAGAGACTCCACTATCTTGCAATGTAAGAAACTGCAATTCTGAAAACCAACATTGTCGTTAATGTATATAGTCTGAAAACGACTTTTAATAAATCTGGCGCCATCCAATGCCCCCTCAATATAAATATTCAAATTATGAGCAATACCTTCAATCGTTAACTTCTTTGTTGTAGCATCAGCTATTTGGATATTAAAATTTCCTAATAAAGTTGTAGGCATCACATTATAGACTTGATCCATCTGCATACCTGCACCACGCAGTGTAATAGCCTTGGTGATATTCGTTGCATTAAACGAGCCACTCGAAAGTGTGATAGCATCACCATGCACAGCAGCCTCATGAGCCTCTTTCAAAGCGTCAGCACCATAAAAAGCCGTAATCTCTCCATCGTGACTGAGCGTAGCAATCAGCGAACTCTGTGCAAACACACTGGCTGCCGATGTGCTCAGCAGCATTACCAAACTTACAAAAAACTTTTTCATAATTGTAGACTTTACCGCGCCAAGTCCCTCCGCAGCCACTTATGGGTTTAAATAAAAGAAGCGTGGAACTGAAATGCTGCTATGAAAACAGGGGCCCTAGGAAAGCCGTACACACATAAACAGATAACAATCCCGCGCTATATAGCGCAGAACCATCATGCCATTCTTGTGTGTTAGAAATTTCCTAGGTTTCTGTTTTCAAGAATGAAGCACAACGCTTCTACCAATAAAATCAAGAAATGGTGGAGCGCACTCCACACATTGCAAAGGTATTATTTAATTTTGAATTATGAAACGAAGTTCGCTAAAAAGCAATCATGAGTGTCGATTTATTTACAAGAATTATCTCCGAAATGTCGAAAAAAATAGCGCTCAACACAATCGCATATCCGTTTTCTGAAAATGGGATATGCGATTCTGCAAAAACGGATATCCCATTTGGTGGAATGGCATATGCGATTTTTCGCCAATGTGCGGATTTTAAGTGAAAAAAGTCTATAAATAGGTTGGCGATGGCGGCAGCGAGCTGCAATATCTCATACCCCCTCCGTTTCGTCAACACTTCTTTGTGAAACTAAAGTTTCAGCCGTCGCAACCGACGCTTTCATACCGCGTCGGCGTCCCCCTGTCTCAGAGGGACAGTTCTTTTAAGATTGTTTGTTTCATGCCAACGCCAACCCAAATATGAACTTTCTTCACCTTGAAAAGGGGGTAAGGGGTAAACCTTGACGATTTAGGGGTGAAATCAGAAGGCTCTGATAAATCTACTGGAGCCGTCTGATAAAATTATTGGTTGGAAGCAATTTCCAAAACGAAAGGCTCTGGCAGAATCATTCTCTTTGTCTGATTCGTTTCGTCTATGGCTAGATTTTTCGAGAAGTCTCAACGCTTAGCGGTACAAGTCTGCAACAAATCTGTTGCAGACTTGTAATGAAAAAATTGGGTAAAGAGAATTTTTGAAATCAGTTAACTGAATTTTCTTGATCACTATAGTGTTTGATTTTATTCACTCTACTGTTTTTTTCTTGAACTGACGACCGATACCGGGTGTCGGTCGGTAACTGAGTGCGAAATAGATTGTTAAATAACGTCACCGACACCTACAATAAAAAGGGATAACTCTTATGTAATATTAGGAGTAGGTGAGGGGCTTGAAAACAAATAGGGGGCATCCTGAGTGAGGATGTCCCCTATCTGAGTGTATGATGCGAATGCTTAGATCAAGAATCCGAGCAATACACCGGCTGCGCAGGCTGAACC
Source organism: Bacteroidaceae bacterium (assembly GCA_045660385.1). GTDB lineage: Bacteria > Bacteroidota > Bacteroidia > Bacteroidales > Bacteroidaceae > UBA1189. The sequence continues at coordinate 99,210 of JAZRDT010000030.1, forward strand.
GATTACACCGGCTACGTTGGGGCCCATGGCATTCATGAGCAGGTAGTTGGTGGGGTCGGCCTTCTGACCCTCGTCGTGTGAGATACGGGCTGCCATAGGCACAGCAGATACACCGGCATTACCGATGAGCGGGTTGATCTTCTTGCCCTTCGGGAGGAAGAGGTTCATGAACTTCACGAACAATACGCCGCTAGCAGTAGCGATAACGAAGGCGGTGATACCTACGAGCAAAATCTTCAAGGTAGAGGGAGTGAGGAACTCGCTTGCCTGGGTAGAGGCACCTACGGTGAGACCGAGCAGGATGGTGATACAGTTGATCAGGGGACCCTTGGCTGCCTCGGCCAAACGGCCAGTAACACCACTTACGTTCAAGAGGATACCGAAGAAGAGCATTCCCAAGAGGGGCAGACCGCTCGGTAAGATGAAGGCGGTGAGCAGCAGACCTACGATGGGGAAGATAATCTTCTCTGTCTGTGATACCTGACGGGGAGCCTCCATGCGGGTGAGGCGCTCCTTCTTGGTGGTGAGCAGGCGCATGATGGGGCGCTGGATCACGGGAACGAGGGCCATGTAAGAGTAAGCACATACGGCGATGGCTCCCATGAGGTTGGGCGCGGGTTTCGATGACAGGAAGATGGCGGTAGGACCAT
>JAZRDT010000031.1:0-3192 GCA_045660385.1 Bacteroidaceae bacterium
CACACTACGCTTCTATAAAGATCACGAAGACCCCAAGGTTGCAGAGCAACTTTTGCACCGATACATCAACTCCAAGGCATTGTCAGGTGCTGTAGTCATCGTAAAGAATAATGCTACAAACATCTTGGGTTTCGACGAAAAGGAGCAATCGTACGATCCTTATAATGCAGTCTCCCCATACAATTTCTTGCTTGTCGGCACTGTTCCTAAGAAGAGTGATGTTACCATCTTTATGGTTAGCTTGGCCGACAAATACGGCAACATTAATAAAGAGAATGCTCATCGTGTTCCTGTCAAGGATGGTAAGTTTGTATATCAGACCTATCTTGAGCAACCGACGAAGGCACTTATCTGGGCAGCCGATGCCCCTTCGAGCGCTGCTGTTGAGCAAGTATTTGTTCCCAACAACACCCTAAATCTTCTTTTCACGGGAAATAAGTACAAGAGTAAGAGTGTGCCAATGACCTTCTCCGAGAGAAGCGTGCAGGCCCCAAAAGACGAGGAGCAGCCACAAAGAGTTGTTACGCAAGGCAAGCAGAAGGAGAAGAAACTCTTCGGCCGAGGCACACGCGTGCCTGGTACCGGCATGCAGTACACTCCTAACCAAATGGGGCAGGAGATAGGAACGGCATTGACCATCGCCCGCCCTACAGAGATTAGAGAGTTCTCGTTCGATGTCCTTTCGTGCAACATCAAAGACGCCGTGATGGGCATAAACATCTATCGTGCCGACACCGATACAAAGTTTATCGGTCCCATCCTTGCAAACGTTGAGCAAGGAAAGAAGCAGACTATAGGCCTTCGCCCAGTGGAATCCTTCGTTCTGGAGCCAGGAGAATACATCATTTCCATCAGTCTTGTCGACTGCGATGAAGAGACTAAGGGTCTATGGGCCAACAGTCACCAGTGGGACGAAGAGCGGCGTCGCGAGATGGCGAAGCAGAGTTCCCTGCAACTCCCCTTCTATGTCAAGGAAAGTTACATCAGACGCGACGCAAGCGACACTTTCGAGAAACGTAACATCAACGTCGGGTTACAAGTGAAGGGTGTTGAGTACTGATTCCTAAAGAAAATGACCAATAAAGTAATTTAGTTATTCAATCCCTCCCGAATGTGCTGTGAAGCACGTTCGGGATTCAGGTTTCCGTCAATACGATTTACACTATGAGAAAAGTAAGAATTATAAGAATTATTCATTAACTTTGCATCATCACAAATAGCCTCATATGGGAACGAAAGAAGCAATAAAACTATTCGAAGAGAAGCCACGGTTTGAAAATGAAAGCTCTTTGATGGCAATGCGTGTCCCCTTTCTTTTCAACATGAATTCCCGTAAATTGCCCACAAATTATCCATAAATAAAATCGTGTAACAACATAAACAACCAATACAATGAAACCACCCAAACTATTCCTTGCCCTTGCCGTGGCGGTGCTCATTGGTAATCCTATTGGCATGAGTAGCCAGGATATCGCTCAACAGCCAGCATACAATATAGTGGAACGTTATGATACTATCCCCAATATTGCGCTATATGATACATTGGGCAACATCCACTATCTGCAGGAGTTGAAAGGGAAATACCTGTTGCTCGATTTCTGGTATGGCAATTACGCTCATGTCGAAGCGAGTTTTTCAGAGTTGAAGAAGCTCAAAGACACTATGGGCGACAATGTTGAAATTGTCAGCATCACTTTTGAACCAAATGAGATATGGAAAAAGACTTCGGCCCAGTACGGTATCAGTTGGCACAACTGGAACGATCTTAAGGCACGCAGGAAGGATGGTATATGGGTACGATATGGAGTGACAGTTAGTCCTACATTCTTTATCATCTCGCCCGAGGGGGTAGTATTGGACAAACAGGTGGGATATGCTGAAGGTTTTTTGATGAAAATAATGTCTCCGACCAATCTATCCACGTATAATAAGGAAACCTGGGAGAAACAACAGGAAGAGATACTACTTTATGAGAATCGACTTGCCGAGCAGGCTAAGAGCGTGGCACCGGGCAACAACTACAAAGAGATACGATGCAAGGGAGTGGATGGCGAGGAAATTGCGCTGTCCGATGTGATAGCCAAGAACCGGTATGTATTACTTGATTTTTGGGCTTCATCGTGTGTGCCATGTATGCATGAGCTACCGCACTTGCTGGCAGCCTATAAAAAGTATCACAGCAAAGGTCTTGAGATATATGCCCTATCCCTCGATAATGACAAGAACGCGTGGCGAAACACCATCAAGGAGAAAGACATGTCGTGGGTCAACGTCCTTCGCGAAAGTACAGAGGTAAGCGAGCAATACGGTGTGCGTGGCGTGCCTTCAAACTTCCTCATCGACTGCTCTACGGGTAAGATTATTGCCGTGCATTTGCGTGGTGAAGCTTTAATTGCTAAGTTGATGGAGTTATTCGAGTAAATGGTAATTAGTGATAGAGTAATTAATTCATGGCAATTCGTTTTTTTCTTTTCAACATGAATTCCCGTAAATTGCCCATAAATTATCCATAAATAAAATTCGTGTAATAACATAAACACCCAATACAATGAAGACAAAACTATTCCTTTCCCTTGCCTTGGCGGTGTAGCTGGGGCCAATACGAGAGAGCAGAGTGATTGACTTCCCGTTGGTGGCGCGTCAAGCACTACCAGTATCGTCTTTGAGGAGACGGAGTTCCTCGGCGACTGGCACTACGATGCGCTCTACCACGGTTCACCCGAGCGCTTCCGGCTGATGAGGGAGACGGTGGAGTGGATGGGGGAGATGGTGAGGGGTTAGAAACTGGCGGCCATCATCTCACGCCCCAGCTTGTGGATGCATGTGAGGATTTCCTTCTCGCGTTCGGGGGAGGGTTTCTTGAATCCGTTGATATAGTTACGCAACAGCGTAGGGTTGATACCGATAAGTCGGGCCATCTCAGCCACATTGATTTCCTTATGGGTAAGGAAGAAACGTTGCATGGGCGACGGCTCGCTATCCTCGTAGGCAAAACTCTCGAAGCTGATGTCCTCATCAAGTCCACGCCAGTGTATGCCTCCAAAGCCGAAGGTGTATTCTGCACGCTCGGCATCGGATGCAGCACGCAACTTGGGATACCAGAGGAGCGACTGACGGTATTCCTTGCCCTCCTCATCTCTGCCATATATGTGGTCGGCAGTGAACCATATTTCTGTTATCTTCATAGATTCT
>JAZRDT010000032.1:0-2270 GCA_045660385.1 Bacteroidaceae bacterium
TAAATTAAAATGTTATTCGACAAGACTTTCGCCTCATCGCCACAAAGTTAGTGCAAACCGAGCGAAATACCAAAATATGTTTTGAGTTTTTCGAGCCGCAGCCTAACTTCATCTTGCAAGCAAGATAAATGTACTAAAACTTTTCAATACTCCGCACACTATCATCGGATTATTTGCTTTTCGGTAAGGGATTATCAGTAAAAACACAAAAAAAACGTCAATGCTTTGTATGGAGAGCATAAATTATTTATATTTGCACTGCATACAGAGCAATGCTTATGAAAAAAGAGATTATTAAGTTACTTATTGCTGAAAAGCAACAAGAGATAGAGCGGATAGAACTGCAACAACGGGCTATCGAGTTTGACGACAATGCAAGTTATGTCATTGTGGGTATTCGCCGTGCTGGTAAATCTTACCAGATGTTCCAAGATATTAAGCGGAAGATAGAAGCCGGGAAGATAAAAATAGAGGATTGTCTATATATCAACTTTGAGGATGAGCGTGTGGCCGATATGCAGGCCTCTGATCTTGGCTTGCTCTTGGAATGTTATGCCGAGATGTATGACAATCCCCGTCCTCTCATCTATCTGGACGAGATACAGAATATTGAGGGATGGGAGAAGTTTGCTCGAAGGATTGCCGACTCGAAGTATCGTGTCATCATCACAGGAAGCAATGCGCGTATGCTCAGCCACGATATAGCCACTACGCTGGGGGGACGATATATCGTTCGCGAAGTCTTCCCCTTTTCATTTGCGGAATACCTCACTTGGAACGATGTTGCGATAGACAAGAACTGGGAATATAATCCCGACACACGGACAAAGGTCGCTAAGTTAATGGAGACCTACTTGCATTTTGGAGGATTTGCCGAGTGCTTTGGTATGGTCAACAAACGAGAATGGGTAAACTCGCTATACCAGAAGATTCTGCTTGGCGACATTGTTGCCCGAAACAACATCCGCAATGGCAATGCCATACGTCTGTTGGCAAAAAAACTTGCCGAATGCGTAATGCAACCTACCACACAAACTCGATTGCTGCACATTGTCAAGTCGTCGGGAAATGCTGTTGGACGCAACACCATTGCAGACTTTCTCGGCTATATGAACGATGCCTATCTGACATTTGACATTGCCAACTACATCGATTCGCTTGCCGAAAGAGCGAGTAACTGCAAGCGCTATTACTTCGACAACGCCTTGCTCAACAATTTTCTCGTCGAAGCAGAACCCCAATTGCTGGAGAATATCGTGGCCATAGACCTCGTCAAGCGCTATCGAGAGAGCGAGTCGGACGGTGTATATTTCTACAACAAAGGGATAGAGGTGGACTTCTATGTCCCTAACGAAAAGATGGCTATACAGGTTTCATATAGCATCAGCGACTCTATTACCCGAGAGCGAGAGGTAAGGGCTCTTGTCAAATTGGCCTCGGTATTTGATGTGGCGAAAGCAATCATCATTACTCGTCACGAAGAGTCTGTGATAGAGCAGGATGGTATGAGAATAGATGTTGTCCCCATTCATAAATGGCTACTAAGAATATAACCCCTAAAATTTCACACAATATGAAACAGCAAGTCATAGTCCCCAACAACTATACCCTCTGCATCAAGGGCGATTGCCCGCAAGCAGCTACCTGCTTGCGCCACGTGGCGGTGGCGATGATGCCTGCCGAAGTGGAGAGATGGCAAATTGTAAGCCCCGCGTATCTGGCACAGATGGAGGGCGAGTGCCCCTTGTACCGCTCGGCCGAGAAGGTACAGTATGCTCGTGCCTTCGTGCGGATGATGCGTACGCTGCCGGTGAACGTGTCGGAAATGGTGATGCATAAACTGTTTGCACGCTTCGGACGCAATGGCTATTATGATATGCGCAAGGGGGAACGCCCCATTGCACCTGCCGATCAGGAGATTATCCGCACCGTTGTAGACGAATGTGGCGCACAGCAAGAGGTGGAGTTCGATGGTTACGAAATGGATTATCAGTGGTAATCTGAAAATTATTCATAGCACTTGTCATGCTCAGTAGAACGAAGCATCTCGCATAGTACTGCGCGAGATTCTTCCTCCCTTTAGGTCGTCAGAATGACAAAAGGTTGTTTGGGTAGTTTGACTATATCCAAACTACAGTTTTTATTAATGAATACTATAGTTTGGAGCCGTACAAACTGGAGTTTGCAACTGAACAAATTGCAGTTTACAACTGCTCAAACAAGATATAAGACAGATAATATCTGTGTAGTAATTCTAAGAATTGAGAATT
>JAZRDT010000033.1:0-2967 GCA_045660385.1 Bacteroidaceae bacterium
GAGAAGCAGAACAAGAACACCTAACCAACTGGCAGCTATAAAGCCTCTTGTAGGGTTAAAGCTGACAATCTCTCGGAGACCTTCAACTGTACCCCATTCTTGACCTGCACTTTTGTATATCTCTACGAATGGGTCGCTTCCACTAACGAATACTTTCGGTAGGGTAAAGCCATAGAAGCCTTCGATATCAAAGATGCCAACATAAAGTAAGCGTGCAAGATCGGCAAGGAAAAGCGCCACGTAGGCCATCACGAGTACCATCACTACATTGATGAACACGCGTGAGAGGAACTTCTCAAGGTTCGTAGCAGGCATCATCATATAGTTGGTGGCATGCTGCTTGCTTCCCATGGGGACGCTGGTCATATCGGAGGCTGCGCACATGAGTGCTAAGCTCAATATGCCATAGAAGCAGGGGATGAGGTCTGTCGCCAGTGAAGCCATGTAGTCTCCTTGCTCATAGTAGCGTATTAGGCTGAGTTCGATGATGTCTTGCATATCTTGAAGCTGGTACGCTAAGAAGGCTATAAACATCACGAAGAACACGCCGATATAGCGTTTGCGGTTTTCCACCAAGTCGCGCTTCAGCACCATCCAAAGGCGACGAAAGCTGAACGAGTTGGTATTGTTTATTGGTCTCATGAGTGTGCTTTATTAAATAGGTGATGAGGGTGTATGCCTCCAAAGAGGTGAGAGCGTGGTATCATCTGCTTACGTGTGAAGAGACGGAAGCTGAGCCACCAGTTGAGTGCGATGAAGCCAAGAAAGAGAGGAATTCCGATTGAGAATATAAAGCGGTTAAAATCTCTATCCGTTTCAAATTTGGTTTCAAACCAGAACGCTACGTTTTCTTTGAACCACTGTTGAAATGTCGGTTCCAACTCGCAGACCAACCAAGCGAATGTCAAGGTAAGTACCAATCCTACTAAGAACATCTTGAGCATGGCTCTCTTGCGCCAAATGCATCCACCAAGGACAAAGAGCGAATGAGCCCAAAGGGTAAGAATCACGACAACTGAGACAGCCATGATGGCAAGATCCTTCTTCCAATAGGGATATATAATTTCATTGTTTACAACCTCGTAGCCTGAAGCACCGTCGATGTATATCTCTTTGAGCGGTTCTATCCATGCCACTAAAGCGCGAGGTGCGGTGAGTCCCCACGTCATTTCTGCTTTGAGGAGAGACAGACTGAGCATACGCACGAGGTCGGCGCAGAGGAGAGCTACGTAGGTCATGATGATAACCACTACCGTATTGATGAGTGCGCGGGAGAGGAACTTCTCAACGTTTGAGGCGGGCATCATCAGGTAGTTCGTGGCAATGGTTTTACTACGCAGGGGTACGCCACTCATATCGGCAGCGGCACATAGTAGCGCCAAACTCAGCACACCATAGAAGAAGGGGAGGAAACTTTTAACAAAGCGGGATAAATAGTCTGCCTTCTCGTAAATGTGGAGCTGACCATTCTTACGGACTAATATCTGACCCAATTCGGTAATCTCCTTTATCTCGTAGAACTGATACACCAAAAAAGCTATAAACATCACGAAGAACACGCCGATATAGCGTTTGCGGTTTTCCACCAAGTCACGCTTCAGTACCATGCCGAAGCGTGAGAAACTGAATGTATTGTTCATAGTGTGACGGTGTTAGCGGTTGAACACTTGCGCAAACTTCTCTCGCTCGGCCAATACACCATTGAAGAGCAGTTCGAGGTTCAATCGGCTCTCCTCATCGTATGCATTGGGCAGGATGACACTGTTGCCCGATACCGAGGGCTGCACGAAGAGCGCTCCGTCGGTAGGCTCCGAGATGGGCTGCTCTGTGAAGAGCAGGCGACGGCAGATCTCGTCGCTCGAAGCATTGAGCAACACTTGAGAGCCATCGATGATGACGATATGGTCGAGCAAGCTATCAATGTCGCGCACCTGATGGGTGGAGATGATGATGGTCTTGTCGTCGGTCATGTTGCTGGCGATGAGTCGGCGAAACTCGCTCTTCGAGGGGATGTCGAGTCCGTTCGTTGGTTCGTCCATCACGAGGAGCGAAGTGTTGGTGGCCAAGGCGTAGCACATGAATGCCTTTTTCTGCTGACCCATAGAGAGGTTGTTGAACACCACGCTGTCGTCGAGCCCGAACATCGCGAGGTTCTTCTGCAGCTGCTCGTAGCTGAAGCGGGGATAGAAACCCGCATGCAGCGCGGCGTACCGCTTGATACTCATCTTGGGCAGTTCAAACTCCTCGGGCACGATAAACATATCGCTCAGCGTCGAGGGCAAGCGCTTCTGCACATCCTCGCCCTTGTAGAGCACACTACCTTGCTGCGGACGCAGCAGACCCGTCAAGAGATAGAGCAGCGTACTCTTACCCGTACCATTCAGTCCGAGCAATCCGTACACTGCACCCTTCTCAAAACTCAACGAAAAATCGTTGAAAATCTTACAGCCATTACCGCTGTAAGAAAACGCTAAATCGCTAATCTTTAACATACTCACATCATTTAATCGTTATACTTTTTGTTTATCTTACGTGTACTACCTTAATAGTACACTGCAAATGTATAGCTTTTTATTTAATGTGCAAAGATTTTTGTAAAAAAATGTGTTTTTGGGATATTTTTTTATCTGCAGTATGAAGATAGGTTCACTGAAAAAATATCAAGTAAACTTGTGTTTTCGCTCGCCTTGTACTATCTTTGCAAAACATTGTCAATAATATGCGAAACAACAAACGACACGGCAAGAAAGGGCCTAACCAGATATTTCACTACTCACCCGTAGAGGAGACGACGCTGTTGCCCTTCTTGTATATGATACTTGCTCCGAAGAGCAAGAGCGACATCAAGTCGATGCTTGCCCATAACCACGTAGCGGTGAACGGACAGCCCCTCACCCAGTTTGACACTCCGCTTACGCCGCGCGACAAGGTGTCGGTGAACTTCACCCGCCCCTTTGCTGTGCTGCG
>JAZRDT010000034.1:0-7902 GCA_045660385.1 Bacteroidaceae bacterium
TCCGTCGCCATCACCACTCACCTGCCATACCGAGAGCTCGGGGTTGGCCACCTTGCAGCCTGTAGCGATAGCAGCAGCACGGCCATGGATAGTGTTCATGCCATAGGTGTTCATGTAGTGGGGCAAGCGGCTTGAGCAACCAATACCTGAAATCACGGCAATATTGTGAGGCGCTACGCCAATCTCGGCCATCGCCTTGTGCAGTGAGGCGAGGAAGAAATGGTCGCCACAGCCGGGACACCAGCGGGGCTGACCCTTCTTATAGTCGGTAGCAGTCCAAACTCGGCCCCCCTCATTCCCCCCTTGGGGGGATGACATGCAGGCAGTATTGCATTTATTCTGTTCCATATATTATATTCTTTTTAATTGACAATAATACATTATCTATATCACATAAGACTTGTTCATTCGTGAAGCGGATGACTTTGAATCCATGCTGCTGCAACCATTGAGTACGCTCTTCATCGCTAATCTGCTGTTCGGGCAAAGAGTGGTAACGTCCATCCAACTCTATGATTATCCTTGCCGGCAAACAAACAAAATCGGCAATAAACTCACCTATTATATGCTGTCGTCGAAAAGGTACTCCCAACTGATGTCCTCTCAATCCTCTCCATAACACCATTTCCGCTTCAGTTGGCCTTGCTCTATTTTCACGAGCAAACTCTTTCAACAACTTGTAGATGTATGGAGCAGCTGTACAGTATGAATAGCCATCCATGACGTCACGCCTGGGTCTTCCCCCCTTGGGGGGATAAGAGGGGGGCTAATGCATCGACCAGCGTGCTGACCTCGAAAGGCTGTCCCTTCACTTCGTTGTACTGCATAGGAACGAAGCCATCGACCTTCATGCGCAACCATGCGGCAAGCTGTCCGCCGTTCTGCTCGGCCACAACTACCTTAGGATACTTGCGCAATACCTCGGCCGTGTTGGCAGGCAGGGGATTGATGTACTTGAAGTGAGCGAGTGCCACCTTCTTACCTGCAGCACGCATCTCATCCATGGCTGCATGCAAGTGGCCATAGGTGCCACCGAAGCCTACGATGAGCAGCTCGGCATCCTCCTTGTCGCCCTCCACCTCGAGGTCAGGCACGGGGATAGCATCGATCTTTTGCTGACGCAAGCGAGTCATGAGGTCGTGGTTCTCGGGGTCAGTAGAGATAGCACCCGTCTTGTTGTCCTTCTCCAAGCCACCGAGGATATGCTGGAATCCCTCACGACCCGGCACTGCCCAGTAGCGCACGCCGTTCTCGGCCTGGCGCTGGTAGGGAGTCCAAGTGCCACGGAGTTCCTCGGGCACGTAGGGCGGATTGATGGAGGCATATTCAGCCAGGTTGGGCAAGCGGAAGGCGCCCGAACCGTTGGCGATGAAGGCATCGGTGAGCAGCACTACGGGGGTCATGTGCTCAAGGGCAATCTTACAAGCCATGTAGGCGGCATCAAAACAGTCTGTGGGCGATGTAGCTGCCAATACGGGCATAGGAGACTCACCATTACGGCCAAAGAGCACCTGAAGGAGGTCGGTCTGCTCCGACTTGGTGGGCAGACCTGTCGCAGGACCACCACGCTGGACGTCGAGCACAACGAGCGGGAGCTCCATGATAACGGCAAGGTTCATTGCTTCAGATTTCAAGCAGATACCAGGACCTGAGGTAGAGGTCACTGCCAACGCTCCTGCATAGGAAGCACCTACTGCTGAAGCGCAGCCCGCAATCTCGTCTTCGCACTGCACGGTAGTCACGCCAAGTGATTTATGCTTAGACAGCTCGTGCAACACATCCGTAGCGGGAGTGATGGGGTATGAACCCAAGTAGAGCTTCAGGCCCGCCTTCTCAGCAGCAGCGATGAAGCCGTATGCGGTAGCCTTGTTACCTGTGATGTCCATATAGCGACCGGGAACCTTATGCTTGGTCTCTACGCGGTACACATTGGTAGCTGAGCTATGGGTGTTGTGACCATAGTCGTAACCAGCCTGGATAACCTTGATATTTGCCTCGGCTACAGCAGGCTTCTTGGCAAACTTCTCGCGCAGGTAGTTGAACGCCACGTTCAGGTCGCGGTCGAAGAGCCAGCACACGAGACCCAAGGCAAACATATTGCGGCACTTGAGCACCGACTTCGGCTCCATGCCGCTGCCAGCGAGGCAGTCCTTCACCATCTGTGTGATGGGGCATGCGATAACGCGGTCGGCATCGATACCCATCTCTGCCAAGGGGTCTTCGGTAGCGAATGCCGCTTTCTTCAGATCAGAGGCTCCAAACGAGTCAGTATCTATAATAATGGTAGCGTCGGGCTTGGCATAGCGGTACTGCGTCTTCAGTGCAGCAGCATTCATCGCTACCAACACATCGCACAGGTCGCCCGGTGTATACACACGTCCGGCACCAATATGTACTTGAAATCCCGACACTCCCGTAAGACTTCCTTGCGGGGCACGTATATCTGCAGGGTAGTCGGGGAAGGTGCAGATGTCGTTACCTACGGTAGCTGACACGGTAGAGAAGATGTTTCCAGCCAACTGCATACCGTCGCCCGAGTCGCCCGAGAAGCGCACGATAACTTCGTCACGCTCCTTTACGATAATTTCTTCACTCATTTTCTTGTTTTGTAAAATATTAAATCGAGTTGCAAATTTCGTTATTTTTACCGAATATCAAAACACATTTGCACGAATATTTCATCAACTTCAAAAAAAAGCGGGGAGGAGAGCGCCACCGCACTCTCCTCCCTCGATGCGCTCCACTGCGGGAGCCCTTATCCTAACTCTCTATAGATTGGTGTTTCTTTATTTTCTGATATGCTTGTCCGATATGCGTATCCACATCTCGCGCATCACCACGTTGCCGCCACCGTTTTCAAACTCGAGTATCAGCACATCCTTCTCCTTGTCGGTGAAATGATACTTGATGGGCAAGGTGAGTCCTATCTTGTCGGGCATAAAGTGCGCCTTCACGGTCTCGCTATAGAGGCTATCGTTCTGAACAGCAAAGGTACCCTTCTGCGTGATGGTGCCTGCCGATTGCGGACTGTTGACAAACATCGTCGAGAAGGTGCCATCCTTTTCTATGATCTTCAGCACGGGATTAAACACGATATTCACCTTGCCATCGCCATGCTCAATATTACGCACCTGTTGCCATATTCCCACCAGGTCGCTCTTCGTCTCTTTCGTTTTCTTAGCGCTCATGCTGCTCAATCCCACTAGGAGAGCCGCCATAATCAGACAAATTCTTTTCATAATACAGATTTTTAGCATGTGTTTGCTACAAAGTTAGTGTATATCAACTGAAAAAACAAATTTCAACGCGTAAAATTTGGCACTTGCCCTCACTTATTCGTATCTTCGCAAATAAAAAAAATCCAAACACCAATATCAAATAGCAATTATGAAGAAAGAGCAAGCAATCTTTGCCGCAGGCTGCTTCTGGGGCGTACAATACCAGCTACAACGCGCCCAGGGCGTCATCGCCACCTCGGTAGGCTACATTGGCGGCCCCGAAGAGAATCCCGTGTATGCCGATGTCAAGGCTCATCGCACCCACCATGTAGAGGCCGTGTGGGTAGAGTACGATGCCGACGTGGTGAGCTACGAGGACTTGTGCCGACTCTTCTTCGAGATTCACGACCCTGCGCAGACCGACGGCATCGGGCCCGACATAGGTCCCCAATACCGAAGCCAGATCTTCTACCTCGACGACACCCAGCTCCGCACCGCCCAGCAGGTGATAGAGCTACTCCGCAGCATGGGGCACGAGGTAAACACAGCCCTGCGCCCTGCCCAGCATTTCTGGCCTGGCGAGGAGTATCATCAGGACTATTACAACAAGACCGGCGAGAGCCCCTATTGCCATATCCGGGTGAAGAAGTTCTAAGGAACCGCCCATCGACGGCGTTCGCCAACGCGTCAGGGGAAAGGAGAAGGGTCTAAAAAACGTCCGGCAGGTAGGCTGGACGTGAAGAGTTGTACCATGTAGCCAAAAGAAAAGAAGCGGACCGTCGGCGCAAGATGTGCGTTGGCGGTCCGCTGTCGATATCGGGGGATGCTCTCCTCGCCTCACTCCGACTTATAGGAGAGAATGTGAAGGGTGACTCCTACGGCGATGGCGATCATGAGGCACTTGAGCCAAATGGGAGTGAGGATATAGGCACAGAAGAGGAGCGAAGCCCACAGGAGACTGATGATATACACCTTGACCCGGAGGGGGATGACCTTGTGCTCGGTGAAGCGGCGGATGTAGGTGCCCAAGCGGGGGTGCTGCATCAGCCAGTCATACATGCGGCGCGAACCACGGTAGTAGCACCAGGCGGCAAGCAGCAACAATGGCGTAGTGGGCAGCACGGGCAGGAAGATGCCGATGATGCCCAACACCAGACTGAGGGTGCCGAGGAGAAGGAGGAGGAGTTTCATTTTCCTAACTCACCATTCCATTACATATCGAAGTCCATGCCTTCGCCTCCCATACCATACTCGGGCGACATGCCCTCGTCGTTCATCATCTTGCGGGGGCGCTTGGCGCGCATGTTGCCGAAGCTGTAGGTGAGGGTGGCACTGAGGCGGCGTCCGCCACGGAAACTGCTGCTCTCCTGGTAGAACTCGCCATCGACGAACTTCACGGAGTGGAAGCGACGCGAGTTGAGCAGGTCGCGGCCGTTGAGTGAGAGGCTCCACTTGCCTCCGGCAAACTGCTTGCGCAGACCGGCATCGAGGCCGTAGGTGGGCTCGCGGTAACCTTGGGCGATGACGCTCTTGGCATTGTACATGCCAGTGACCTGCAACGACCAAGCTTTGGGCAGACCTACGGTACCCATCATGCGGAGGTTCCACGAGAAGTCGGAACTGGCATCGCCATGGAGGTTTTGTCCGTTGGGCATGAGGAAGTCGAAGGCCTCAAGCTTGTAGTAGTACATATTGAGCGTGGTGGTGAGGTCAAACTTGCCGAAGAAACGGTTCTTGCCCACAATCTCGACTCCGGACGAGAGCGACTGGGCCACGTTCTCGGTGGTACTGTACATGATGTCGCCCTCCATGTAGGAGATGCGCTGCATGATATCGTCGGTGGTGCGGTAGTAGGCCGAAACGGAGAGCATGTGGTTTTCCCACGACTTGAGATAGTTGAGTTCGAAGGCGTTGGAGTACTCGGGTTTCAGGAGGGGATTACCGAACGAGATGTTGGTGGAGTCTGTGATGTTCTGGAACGAGTTGAGCTGTCCGCCCCAGGGACGGCGCACACGCTTGGTGTAGTTGACCTGCAGCTCGTTGTCATTAGGCAACTGATACGACAAGAACACGCTGGGGAAGAGCTTGAAGACGGGTTCGAGAGGCTCGTAGTGGGGCACCTCGGGACCACCGGCTACCTCCTTGGAGTGCGAGTTAGTGCTCACCTTATAGTATTCGCCGCGCATGCCCACCTGGTAGCCGAAGTGCTGCCATAGCTTGCCCGAGTATGTGGCGTAGAGGGCATGGAGGTCGCGGTTATAGACGAAGCGGTTGTAGAGGGCCACAATCTCGTTCTGACGATCGGGATCGGAATAGGTGCTCACGGGGCTGTTGTCGCGCGAGAAGGTTCCGCGATAGCCGGCCTGCAGCTTGTGGTTATCGTTGAAGGCGTTCTCGTAGTCGAGTTGGAGCTCGTACTCGATGTTATCGCCCGTGTTGTCCTGCAGTTGGAACGATTGGTGGTCGAGGAGGCCGCCACGGAAGGTTGAGTCGGCAAACGCGTTGCTGCCCTCGTTGCCCCACGAGTGGCGCGAAGCGGTGAAGTCGAGGTAGTGTGTGGTGCTCCACTCGTGCTTGTAGCCGAGGCTGAGGTTATACATGAGCATGTCGCCCGAACTGGTGCTGGTGCGGCTACGGGTGTAGTCGGGGACACCAAGGGTGCCGCCCTGGTAGTTGATGGCGTTGGTGTGGGTGTTGCCGCCCATCATGCCCATGAGGTCGAAGGAGAGGTGATCCTTGGCAGTGGGATGCCAGGTGACACCGGCACGGGCAAACATGTTGCCGCCACGCATGGAGCCGCGGCCCTGCTGGTCGAGGTAGGTGGTGTCGGCACCGCCGAAGGTCTCGCGGTAGCTGTCGCTCTCGTTCATGTTGCGGCGCTCGCGGTAGCTGACGTTGGCATAGGCATCGAGAAGACCGCTACTGTAGTTGATGTTGGCACTGGCATTGTAGCCACCAAAGTCGGTGGTGTTCATCGTGTTGACTCCCGCCTGGGCACTACCGTAGTATCCAGCCTTGCGATCGCGCTTGAGCACGATATTGATGATACCCACGGTGCCCTCGGGACTGTACTTGGCCGAGGGGTTGGTGATGACCTCGATGCGCTCGATGCTCTCGGCGGGCATCTGCTCGAGGATGTCGCCCTGGTTGTCGGCCGTGAGACCCTGTGCCTTACCGTTGATCCATACGGTGACGCTCTCCGAGCCGCGCAGCGATACGGTGCCCTCGGTGTCGACCTCTACGGAGGGGATATTCTGCAGGATATCGGATGCCGAGCCGCCGGTGGCCGCAATGGCCTGGTCTACGTTGAACACCTTCTTATCGATCTCGAACTTCATCTGCGAACGGATGCCGGTGACCTCCACCTCGCCCAGCATCTGATTGTCCTCCTCGATGGGGATCTGCTTGAAGTGGGCACTCTTGGCCTGTGCCGAGAGGGTGAACTCGCGGGTGGCGTTCTGATAACCGATGTACGACACGGTGAGCACATAGCTGCCATAGGACAGGCCCTCGATGCGGAAGGCTCCGTCGGCATCGGTGATGACACCTCCGGCGATGTGGTCGCTACCTTTGGGGCTGGCTACGACGTTGACAAACTCGACGGCCTCACCTGTGGCCTTGTCTACAATCTTACCTCGCACGCTGCCTTGCGCCATCGCAGCGCCAAGGGGTGCCAATACTCCTATGAGAAGGAGCAAGAATTTCTTCATCATTCGTTCGCTATATTTTGTGTTTTTTGTTTCGTTGTAAAGTCCTACGCAAACCATCTTCCGATTAGACTCACATGGGGCGTTAAGGTTTATTATTGCTAATTGGATTTTTCATTGGAGACCCAAATCGGCCGATTTTGGCTGCAAAGATACGACAAATTCTTCATTTGGGGAATTATTTGCCACATCGATGAACCGTTGTTAAATATTAAGTAGTAACTTTGCACCTGATTCTTCAGGCGCCCTTGTAGTTCAATGGATAGAACGCGCCCCTCCTAAGGGTGAGATATGAGTTCGATTCTCATCGGGGGTACTTGAAAACTGACTTTAGAAAGACAGAAAAAAATATTTTACAAATTAATTAACCAAACAAACACATGTTTACCAATTTTTTCGGTTCGCATCTGATTGAGGAATACCACAATTGGAAGAAGAAGAAAAGAGATGAAGGTGTCAACAATCCTTTGGCTAAGACCTTCAAGTTGTTATTCGTAATCGCTGTAGTTTCAACCATCTGGTTGTTGCCCACTACCGCTTTTGGTATCGATGGCCTCACCGTAGTTGAGCAGCGCATCATCGGCGTATTCGTATTCGCCACTTTGATGTGGGTACTCGAGGCTATCCCCGCATGGAGCACATCGCTCATAGTGGTGGCATTGCTATTGTTCGCAACATCAGACAGCGCATTCAAGTTCCTCAACGAGGGCTATGCACCCGAGCAGTTGGGTACAGTGCTCAAGTATCAGGATATCCTGCACTGCTTTGCCGACCCCATCATCATGCTCTTCATCGGTGGTTTCATGCTCGCTATCGCAGCCACCAAGTATGGTCTTGACGCTAAGATTGCCAAGGTGCTGCTCAAGCCCTTCGGCACACAGTCACGCTTCGTGCTCCTCGGCTTCATCGTGGTGACAGGTCTCTTCTCTGCCTTCATCAGCAACACTGCTACTGCAGCTATGATGCTTGCCTTCTTG
>JAZRDT010000035.1:0-7309 GCA_045660385.1 Bacteroidaceae bacterium
GACCTCTTCCTTACCAAGGAAGTGCTCTACCACTGAGCTATAACAGCAACATCAAAAGAGCGGAAGACGGGGCTCAAACCCGCGACCCTCAGCTTGGAAGGCTAATGCTCTATCAACTGAGCTACTTCCGCATCTCTTTGAATGGTGGGCAAAGATGGATTCGAACCACCGAAGTCGAAAGACAGCAGATTTACAGTCTGCCCCATTTGGCCACTCTGGAATTTGCCCGAGATGTTTTCGCTTTTGATGCTTTTCAACAAAATAAAGATCGCTTCTTTTGTTTTGAGCCTCTTGTCGGATTCGAACCAACGACCCCGAGATTACAAATCACGTGCTCTGGCCAACTGAGCTAAAGAGGCGTTTTTAAGCAGCCGCTCAGCGAACGGTGCTGAAAACGGCTGCAAATTTAGGCATTTATTTCAAACCTACAAAAGGTTTTTGCTTTTTTTTTACTTTCCGCGCAATTTTTCTTTATATTTCTCCAGTTGGATACGCAAAGCATCGACACATTGGTCTATACTTTCCTCAAAAGTGTCACAAATCTTCGATGCGAAGAGGCTCTCATTTTTCACCACCACCTTGATGTCTGCCTGCTTGTTCATAGCAGTCTCTGGCTTCACTACTTTGAGGGTTACCTCTACGGTATCTATTTCGTCGAAGAATCTCTCCAACTTCGCTGTCTTCTTTTCAATAAACGCTTGCAATTGCTCACTTGCATCGAAATGGATGCTCTGGATGTTCGTTTTCATACTTACCTCCTTATTTTTATTGATTAATACTTGCCCGTGGATGGGCTTGACTATATACTTTCTTCAATTCTTCAAATGTGGTATGCGTATAAATCTGTGTAGTGCTCACACTCTCATGCCCCATCAACTCCTTCACGGCCTCCAGATCCGCATTATTGTTGAGCATCGCCGTGGCAAAGGTGTGGCGCAACACATGTGGACTTCGCTTCTTGAGCGTCACCACTTGCGAGAGATTCCTACGCACCAGAAGATACACCCATCCGGGATAGACACGCACTCCCTTGTCGGTAACGAAGAGGGGCTGACTCACACCAAACCCCTCATGCTTCTTCTCCATATAGGTTCCAAGGCTATCAATCAGGCTGTCGCCCAAGGGTACCACACGCTGCTTATTACGCTTACCCGTCACCTTTATCACCTTACGACTAAAGTCAACATCACCTTCATTAAGACCTACAAGCTCAGAGAGACGTATGCCTGTTTCATAGAAGAGTTGGATAATCACCCGTTCGCGCACCATTTGCCACGACCCATCACATGGCGTGTCGTCAAGCAAGCGCTCCATGTCAGACTCGCGCACAAACTGAGGCAACGGTTTTTTCTTCTTGGGGCCACGCACATTCTGCATGGGCGACACCTCTATCTCCCCCTGGCGCAGCAGATATTTATAGAACGTACGCAGCGCACTGAGCTTACGGTTTACCGAGGTGGCTTTACTGCCACCCTCCATAAGCGCCACCGCCCACCCTCTTATGAGGTCAGCATCAGCATTCGTCAGGCCCAGCACATTTTCGGTATTCGCAAGGTATGCCCCGAACTCCCGCAGGTCGCTTTCGTAGCTTTTCACCGTATGGGGCGAGTAGGCTCTTTCGTGAGTCAGATAGTTCAAGAATCCCTCTATCATAAGCACACCTTATTATATATATAATATGGTAGAAAAGGGCGAAATGTTCTACACTCTCCTTTTCATTGGCGAATATAGCAACAATTCTTGAAAAATCAAAGGGAATCAAGATAAATATCTCGATTCCCTCAATTTTAAAATACTTTAACGCAATTGCGACACAAGCCAATTCTCTAGAGTCGCATATTTTACTCTACTGGACGTATCACGAAGGTGTACTCATAATCACCATACGGCATACGATGCTGCGGGAGTGGCCATGCTCCCCACGAGTTTATACATCCAAGTCCAAATTGACGATGATCGATGCTCACTACGGTGAAATCTCGCGGTGTAAGGTCACCTGAGTGGCGTTGATCTTTTTCCCAGCCATCATCAAGGTCGCTCTGCAGATAGTTCAGCGCTGTAGCATTCAGCGCCTCGGTACCATAGAATTCCAGTCCCCGTCCTTGTTTATCGAGCACGCGCCAATAGCGCACCTCGGTTTTGTTGCCCGACTCTTGCGGACGTACATAGGGATGATACTGTTCTGCGACTCTTTGTGTGTAGAAGCCGACCGTCTGATCATTATTGCGATCGATATAATTCTCTTCGGGTCCTTTTCCATAGTACTCGATGTTTGCATATTCCTCAGGCATCACCATCTGCATACCAAAGCGGAAGAGATTCGGCTTCCGATCTTTCTTCTCTCCGGCCTTGAGCGATTGGTTCACAAGGAGCTGTCCATCAGCAGTAACGACATATTTCATCGCAAGGGTACATTCAAGTTTGGGGAGGTCATACTCGGCTGTCACCACCATATTGTTACCCTCTTTCACCCATTTCAATCCCTCCTTCTTGAGGTTTATTGCAGGCTCTTTCCAATCCACAAAGCGACGTTGCAGGTCGGCACCTTCACCCATATCATTATCAGTAGGAGCACGCCAGAAGTTTGGCTTCAAGGCATATCCCTTCTCCATCATCGAGATGCCAGCCACATCAATATACTCAATCCATCCCGTGCGGCGGTTCCATGTCACAGCAAGATCGCCCGCTTTTAGGATAAGGCAAGCTACATATACATCTTCCTTTACGGGAGCTCCCTCAGCAGCAATCACCTCCTCCACGGTAGGATAGTCATACTGAGAAATCTGTATCTGTTCATGAGCCACCATCCAGTCCTTCTTGAGCAAAGGAATATCATGTTTAAGTCGAAACTCAACGTTCAGCATGTATTCCTTGCCATTCTCTGCAGGGTACTTGAATCCCTTGAGAGTTACTACCCTCTTGGCTTGTGCCGGTACAATGAGTTTATCCACGATACCGTCAGCTACGGGCTTACCCTCCTCGAGGAGAGTCCATGTGAGGTAGTAATCGCTAAGGTCTTTGAAGAAAAACTCATTATACACCTCTACCTGTCCCTTCCTGAGCTCCTTGGCGGTCACCCATATTTCTTGATGGTTGTAGCGAACCTCATAGGCATGGGGATGATAACTACGGTCAGCTGCAATGACACCATTACAGTTGAAGTTATTGTTCGACGCAGGATAGCGGCCATAATCACCACCATAAGTAAAGATCTCCTTACCCTCCTTATTCTTGTCGCGCAAAGCCTGGTCTACAAAGTCCCAAATAAAACCGCCCTGAAGCGAAGGATACTTTCTATAAAGGTCCCAGTACTCCTTCAAGCCACCCATCGAGTTGCCCATAGCGTGAGCATATTCGCAGAGAATCATCGGCTTGGTCACTTTTTGAGCATACGACTCCACATTCTTCTGCTGATAATACATGGGGCAGTAGATATCGGTATTAGCACCTTGATCGGCACGCTCGTACTGTACGGGGCGACTACTGTCATATCCCTTCACCCACTTGTAGGCTGCAGTAAAGTTTGGACCATCACCAGCCTCATTACCCAGACTCCAGAAAATGATTGAAGGATGGTTCTTAAAGATCTTCACGTTGCTGATGTTACGCTCTACGTGCGTCTGCTCGAAGAGGGGCACCTTGGCTAGTGTATGCTCACCATAACCCATGCCGTGGCTCTCCAGATTTGCCTCTGCCACCAAGTAGAAACCATACTCATCGCACAGTTCATACCAACGTGGATCATCGGGGTAGTGACAGGTGCGCACAGCATTGATATTGAGTTCCTTCATAATTCTTATATCCTCCATCATACGCTCTACCGATACCACGTAACCTCCATCAGGATCCATCTCATGACGATTTACACCCTTGAAGTATACGGCTTTACCGTTCACCAGCACCTGGCCATTCTTGATTTCCACCTTGCGGAAGCCCACCTTTTGTCGGATAGCTTCGACTACCTTATCGCCATCTACCAGTTCGATGAAGAGATCATAGAGGTTGGGGGTCTCAGCAGTCCACTTGGCAGGATTGTTCACAGCCAACTGTGTTTCGGCCTTTCCCTCGGCATCCACGGTAGCTTTTACACTCTTTATCACCTTACCTGCAACATCTTTCAAGGTATAGCGCAAGATTTTCCCCTCCGCATTATCTGCGGTAGCGGTGATTTTCAACGTTGCGTTCTTGTAGTCCTTGTCCAGGTCGGGAAGGATGAAGAGGTCATCTACATGCACTTGAGGACGGGCATACATGTATACTTCGCGAGCAATACCCGTGAGACGCCAGAAGTCTTGATCCTCGAAGTAAGAGCCATCGCACCAGCGCATCACCTGCATAGCCACCAGATTCTCCTTGCCTGGAGTCAGGTAAGGGGTGATGTCAAACTCTGCTGCAACCTTCGAGTCCTCACTGTATCCCACATACTTTCCGTTGACCCATACCATAAGGTTTGAGGTAGCCGAACCTACGTGCAGATAAATCTGCTGCCCCTTCCAATCGGCAGGCACGAGAAACGAGCGACGGTACGAACCTGTATAGTTGTTGCGCTCCTCCACATAGGGCGGATTGGGCTTAAACTGATTGCACCATGCAAAACCAAAGTTCTTATATATGGGATCGCCATATCCGTTAATCTCGAAGAGCCCTGGAACGGGGAAGTTCACCCACTTGGAGTCATCATAATCCACAGCATAGAAACCTTCGGGAGCCTCATTGTGGTGAGTCACAAAATTGAATTTCCACGTGCCCGTCATATCGAGATAACGAGCACTTTTACTCTTGTCGTTCTGTGCGGCCAGCTCGGCATTCTCATAGGCAAAATACGAGGCGCGTGCCTCCATCTCATTCTCCTGATTTACCTTAGGGTCGAGCCACATGGGAGTCTGCGCGCTCATGCTCAATGCTGTCATGAGTACACCTAATGTCATCAATGTTTTTCTCATATTATACAAATCGATATAAATAACAAAGCATGAGATACACCTGTACCCCATACTTTGCTGAATCTTAATTACTTCTTAATCACCATCTTCTTTCCGTCAACGATATAGATGCCCGTAGCAGCAGGTGTTTCAATGCGACGACCAAAGAGATCATATATGCCCTTCACAGCAGGAGCACCCTGTTCATCAGCAATCTCCACATCCTCAATACCAGTCATAAACTCTGCAATCACCTTCTCGGCTGCAACAATACGCATAGCTGAAGCCGCATCAGTCTTGCTATAGGTCATCATATAACCATGAGCATAATCTCCTGTACCGCTATGATGATTGTGCGGGTGCAAAGCCCAACTACCGTCGGCATTACCCTCACGAGAGTCTGCGATAGCCACCTTACCCTCTGACAGGAAGTGGATATTGAAGGGAGCAGCCTCTGCAGCATCCTTCACTACATAAAGCTGATTGCTCTCGGCCTCTTCATCCAGACGAGGAGTTGTCAGATAGAGTCCTGTACCTACGTTCAAGAGATAGTAGGCGGGCATGCCATTCTTAAGTTCGCCACAATCTACAAATTGCCACTGGTGGTTTAGATTCTTGATGTTCACATAGCTCCAATATGCCATATCGTTGTGCACGAAGACATCCATCTCAGAGTCGTACTTGTTCTTCCAGGGCAATGCCGACTGGATGAAGTAGTTTTCCCCCTCTGCAGGATAGTTATACTGCAAACTTGCAACAGAAGCCTCCAAGGTAGCTACAGCAACTAACAAAGCCTCCGGATCGCCACCGTTGGCCAATAGCTCAGCAGCAGCAGCGATAGCTGCATCGTACTCAGCAATGTTGGTAACCTGACCTACCTCGACACCCACTACTGGAGCCTTGGCTACAGCAGCATTGTAGGCGGCCTCGAGAGCCAGATATTCCTCTGACGGGCCCGTAACATTATAGCTTCCATTGAGAATGACTTCAGTGACGCCTTCATTGTTGGTGAATGAGAACATCAGTTCGCCTATCGCTCCGTCAAACTCTACGGTAGCCATCTTGCCATTGATCTTCACCTCAGCAGGCTCTACCGCCTCACCTAAAATATTGGTTATTACGAGATCAGTAAATGCGCATACCTTATCAGCAGTAAGAGTGATGGTGTTGACACCAGTATAGAGCGAGATTTCCTGAGACTGGAAGTTGAGGTCGCTGATGCTCTTGGCAGCAAAGGGCAACTGCTGCACTTCACGGAACATCCACGAAGAGCCATCGTATGCAGCACCTTTCCACGTACAGATTGCACTCGTTATACCTCTGATACCGCCAGGAATTCGGTTTCCACTTGGCAATGTGGTAGGTATACAGTTATTATGGTCGAGCACGTGCAACATCTCATTTAAGTGACCTTCACGAAGGATACCAAACTGGCCATAGCCGAAGTCCTTGAGCAGGAAGGGATCCTTATTCTCAGACAACACGAATCTATCGTTCACGCGAGTGCCCTCCTCATTAAAGAATTCGCTCACGTAGAGATCATACTTCACATTCTTAATAGCGTAGTAAAGCTTACCCTCATCATTCTCGATGGGTTCGAGAGTAAACAACTGTTGCAGACTATCGGCACATGCATCTTCCCACCACAACCAATAGCCATAGGTGGTATCCTCACGAATGGTGAGCGCTTTGTGCACATTTTGGTTACTCATAAAGCCATCTTCACCCGAAAGGATGCGGTATTCCTTGCCAGCCTCGGGGAGGATGAGGTTTTCCTTCAAGTTAGCTACAGCAGCATTGAGGGCATCAATAGCAGCATTCACATCAATGTCGGCCGCAAAGTCAGCATCAATGAGTCGCTCGGCCTCGGCAATAGCGTCATTGAACTCAGCCACACCTGAGCGGTAGAAGCCTACAGCATTACCCGCATAGGCTTTCATAGACTTCACCTTGTCATACACTGAGCGGAGATCATTTACAGCATCTGACACGTAGCGTATGTCAACGACTACAGGAGCTTGCCAGATATAGTTAAGATTGCGGGCAACGAGTTTGAAGCTGAATGCCGTATACTCCTCATCCTCAGGGAAGGTAAACTCCAAATAGTGATCTTCATTGATGTAGTGCTCATACGATGAGTGGAAGAAAGTATTGGGGTCACCGTCGATAAGTGCGGGGATACCATCACCGTCCTTCGTACCGCCCAACCCATTCTGGTCGGCATTACAATAGATATCTTCCACATCGAACGGAATCAGGTTGCCAGCCTCATCATACAGTTCCAGTGCAGAGAGTGAGAAGTAGACATGCTTACCATCCTTACCCATAGCGTTGGTAGCGTTCTCGAGCACGGTGAAGCGCACCTTGGTGAGCGGTTCACGGAAACG
>JAZRDT010000036.1:0-14350 GCA_045660385.1 Bacteroidaceae bacterium
CATCTCTAACGCATCTTGCACAACCAACTGCTTGGCTCCTATCGCTAAGGTGTTGAACGACAAGTTCGGTATCGTTAAGGGCTTGATGACTACAGTACACGCTGCTACAGCTACTCAGAAGACTGTAGACGGTCCCTCACGTAAGGACTGGCGCGGTGGTCGCGGTATCCTCGAGAACATCATCCCCTCTTCAACAGGTGCTGCTAAAGCTGTAGGTAAGGTTCTTCCCGTTCTCAACGGTAAGCTCACCGGTATGGCATTCCGCGTTCCCACATCTGACGTATCAGTTGTTGACCTCACTGTAGTATTGGAGAAGGAAGCTTCTATGGCTGACATCTGCGCTGCAATGAAGGAGGCTTCTGAGGGCGAGTTGAAGGGTATCCTCGGCTACACAGAGGACGCTGTAGTTTCTACAGACTTCCGTGGCTGCGCTAACACTTCAATCTTCGATGCTAAGGCTGGTATCTCTCTCGATGGCAACTTCGCTAAGGTTGTATCTTGGTACGACAACGAGTGGGGTTACTCAAACAAGGTTTGCGAAATGGCTCGCGTAATCGCTGCGAAGTAATTTGTAAGCATATACAGATAAATTTCGTATACAGGTTCTCCGGAGACTCTCTCCGGAGAACTTTTTTGTATCATCCTTTTGCCATGTCAAACCTTTTATGTAAGTTTGTCCTTATTTTATAACAAATATGAAATCATATAACCTCGTCACCATACTCGGGCCCACAGCATGCGGTAAAACCACTCTAGCCGTTGCATTGGCCGACAGATTGTCGACTGCCGTCATAAGCGCCGACAGCCGTCAGGTATACCGAAGTATGGACCTGGGAACCGGCAAGGACTTGGGCGAATACATGTATGAAGGGCGTAATGTCCCCTACCACCTGATCGACATTGTCGATGCCGGCTACAAATACAATGTCTTCGAATATCAGCGCGACTTCCTCAACATATTCGAACGCTTGCGTAGCACAGGACAACTTCCCGTTATGTGCGGTGGCACAGGTATGTACCTCGAATCCGTACTGCGCGGATACCGACTAGTGGAGGTACCCGAAAACAAGCCGCTGCGCGAATCACTGGAAGGCAAGTCGATAGAAGAACTTACAGCCATACTGCAAAGCTACAAGCAACTACACAACACGACCGATGTAGACACATGCAAACGTGCTATCCGTGCCATTGAAATAGAGGAATATTACCGCACAAGCGAGGCCAACGTACGCGACTTTCCCCAGATAAACAGCCTCACCATCGGCCTCGACGTATCACGCGAGTTGCGCCGCGAACGCATCACCCGCCGCTTACACGAGCGCTTGCAGCAAGGCATGGTTGACGAAGTACGAAACATACTCGCATCGGGAGTTGCACCCGAAGATCTGATCTATTACGGACTGGAATACAAATACCTCACCATGTACGTCATCGGTGAGCTCACATACGACGAAATGGTAAGCCAATTGGAGATAGCCATACATCAATTTGCCAAACGTCAAATGACCTACTTCCGCGGAATGGAACGTCGCGGAGTACCCATCCACTGGATTGATGCATCCCTATCCACAGAAGAGAAAGTTGAAAGCATCATCCGCATATTGAACGCTGAAGAATAAAGATTATGAACAATATACAAGAAACAAAAACCGCCAATCGTTGGGGAATAGTATATGTACCAATGGCTGGAGCGCGCAAGAAACACCGCCGCTGGCATCAGATCAAGGAGTATCTTGAGATGAAAAAGGTACCATACGACTACATACAGTCTGAGGACTACGGCGCCGTAGAACGACTGACCCGCATGTATGTAGAGAATGGATACAAGACCATCGTAATCGTTGGAGGCGACATGGCCATCAACGATGCAATCAACGGCATCATGACCTCGTCTGTAGAGAGCCTGAACGACATATCCTTCGGCATCATCGCCAACGGCATCGGTAACGACTTTGCAGATTTCTGGGGCCTGGGCGTAGACGACTACAAGAAAGCCATCGATTGCATCATCAAAGGCACATGCCGCAAAATCGATGTCGGATATTGCGTATTCAGAGATGGCGAAGAGGCAAGAAAACGCTATTTTCTAATGGCTGTAAACATCGGTTTGGGTGCAGAGGCCATCGAGATATCAGACCAATGCAAGCACTATTGGGGCAAACGCAACCCAACCTATATACTCAGCCTCTTTCGTTTGTTCTTGCGCCGCAAGCTATTCAAGATGCAACTTAAAGTAAACGACGAGGTGCTTAACGAACGCTTGATGACCGTATGCGTAGGTAACTCACGCGGCTACGGACTGACTCCCAGCGCTGTCCCCTACAATGGGTGGCTCGATGTATCCGTTGTATACCGTCCCGAGCTACGACAACTCATCCAAGGTCTATGGATGCTGCTACGAGGCCGTATCCTCAACCATAAGCAGGTAAAGCCCTATCGTACCAAGAAGGTTACCGTATACGAGACCGAAGGTGCTTCAATATGCGTAGACGGCAGAACACTGGATTATAAATGTCCGGTTGAGATTTCACTCATGCCCGAATACCTAAACTTCATCGTACCTAACTAAGCGCACCAACTCCAAAAACCATAAAAAAGTGCCGCCCCGAAGCAATTGCTTCAGGGCGACATTCTATATCTCGCTATTGGGATATTACTTTACGATGCCGATGGTCTCCAAAGTCTGATTCTTGCTAGGCCACTTAGCGATAAGACGCTTAGCCTCGCTCAAAGTAACAGGGATGGTAGTACCATGACGCGGGGTGAAGATATCGGTATTATCAGAGTTGCATACAAAAGTAAAGTTGGTAAGGTCGGTGCTCTTGCAGTATTCGTAGTGACCATTCATGTAGCAGTCGTACATGAGAATCCACTCGTCAGAGTCGATGAGTTTAAACACTGCCGAACCTTCAACAGCCTTACGGCTCTGCTGGAGGTAACGATACTCGGGAGTCCACTCACCACGCAAAGTCTTGGCAGTAGCCTTCATGATACCGTTGCCCTGACCCTCGGTCTTGAAGAACATGTGATACATACTGTCGGCATATACAATGTCAGCATCAATGGTGTTGGCGTTGTGGTCGTAGAGTACCTCAGGCATGCTGATCTCGGTAAAATCCTCGTTTGCATAAGAGCAGTATGTGATATAGTGCTGACCAATCTCGCCAATTGCGTAGTAAAGCATATACTTGCCTGCCTCGGGATCGTAAATAGTCTGGGGAGCCCACACCTGTGTGAGGCTATCGCGATCGAAACGCTCGGGCCATGTGGTGGGGAAGTCAACTGCTGAGTGTGTCCAGTCAATCAAATTGTTTGAGCGGAGCAACACCAAGCCATCATTTGAAGCCCAACCTTGTGATGAGCGCATATCGGTCACTACCATATAGAAGTAGCCATCTTCGCCACGAAGAATATGAGGGTCACGCACAGCTCGCTTGTTGGCAATGGTATCAGAGCTAATGATGGGCTTACCATCGTTAAGCGGAGTGTAGTTGTAACCGTCAGCACTGAGTGCAAAGCAGATTTGCTCCTGCCAGGGTGCATTACCATTAAAGTAAGCAAACAGGTAACCTACGTAGGGTTCTTCACCATTGTTCTTTCCAGTGCATCCGCTCATGATGTTTGCGGTTGCCAGCATAGCCACGAGGCTAAGGATTGTCATCAATTTGTTTTTCATAAGTTTTTTATAAAAAGTGAATATGCTTATCAGCCTATGCGACTGATTTTTTTCAGTTCCTCTTCGTTCATTATCTTTATCTTGCGCCCATCAATCGCAATCAGTTTTTCAGAAGCGAAAATTGACAACGTACGAATCGCATTCGAGGTTGTCATGTTCGACAGGTTTGCCAAGTCTTCACGTGAGAGGAAGATACTGATGGTAGCACCATCCTCTTCCAGTCCGTAGGTCTCCTTCAAGAAGAGCAACGACTCGGCTAAACGGCCGCGAATGTGCTTTTGCGTGAGGTTCACGGTACGCTCATCCGAGATACCAAGATCGATGGCCAGCAACTTGATAAAGAACATGGCCAACTGGTTGTTATCTTGAACCAAGCGCACGATGAGACTCATCGGGATGGTACAGATGACCGAATTTTCAAAAGCCGCAGCAGCAGTCACAAAACTGCCGCCAGCAAAGTAGGCGCGGTAGCCAAAATATTCTACGGGTTTGATAACACGCATAATCTGGCTGCGGCCTCCCACACCATCGCGGTAGATCTTCACCTTACCTTCGAGCAAGCACAACAGATGGCTGGGTGTCTCGCCTTCGGCATAGATGACCTGATTCTTCTTATAACGGCGTGCTTCGAGATGCTGTCCCACCAACTCACGCTGTTCGTCAGTGAGCAATTGCCACATGTCATCAATGGCAGCAATCATCTCTTCTTGCTTAATCTCTCTCTTCGCCATGTCAATCTTTTTTAGTCAAGAGCAATAAATCAGATTTGAGGGTTATCCAGCCTCTTAGTATCCAATCCTACGCTTAACTTCCTTTTACCTAATAACCTATATATTTTTATTAAAAGTTAAAAATCAAGACTTTAAACGAACACCTTATCGTTGGTTTTCAGCCTTAATTTTTAACTTCATTCTTTTTAATCTATGATATCAAATCCACAATAGGGCACGAGTACCTTGGGAATACGGATGCCTTCGGGGGTCTGATTGTTTTCAAGGATTGCCGCGAGTATACGGGGCAAAGCCAATGCAGAACCGTTGAGTGTGTGGCAGAGTTCTGTCTTCTTATCCTCGGCACGACGATAACGGCACTTCAAGCGGTTTGCCTGATATGCATCGAAGTTTGATACCGAAGACACCTCGAGCCAACGTTCCTGAGCAGCAGAATACACTTCAAAGTCGAAGCAGAGCGCTGCCGTGAAACTCATATCACCACCACAGAGGCGTAAGATACGATAGGGAAGTTCCAACTTCTTTACAAGGTTCTCTACATGCTCAAGCATCTACTTGTGCGACTCCTTTGAGTGCTCTGGAGTATCAATGCGCACAATTTCAATCTTTGAGAACTCATGCAAGCGATTCAGTCCGCGCACCTCCTTACCATACGAGCCTGCCTCACGACGGAAGCATTGTGTGTAGGCTGTATTCTTAATGGGAAGTTCCTTCTCATCAAGGATTACATCACGATAGATGTTGGTCACGGGTACCTCAGCTGTGGGGATAAGGTAAAGGTCATCGGCCGTACAATGATACATCTGCCCCTCCTTATCGGGTAATTGACCTGTACCATAACCTGAAGCCTGGTTTACCACTGTGGGCGGCATGATTTCCTCATAGCCAGCATTGCGAGCCTCATCGAGGAAGAAGTTAATGAGGGCACGCTGCAAGCGGGCACCCTTACCACGATATACGGGGAAACCAGCACCGCTGATCTTCACGCCCAAGTCAAAGTCGATAAGGTTGTACTTCTTAGCCAATTCCCAGTGAGGGAGAGGATTGGGACCGAGATCAGGGATTTCATTGCCGGTCTTCTCCACCACGTTATCCTCAGCGTGAGCACCTTCAGGTACCTCATCGTAAGGGATATTAGGAATGGTATAGAGCAGGTTCTGAGTTTCCTCAGCAGCCTGCTTCATCTCCTCTTCGAGTGCAGCATTGGTAGTCTTCAACGCAGCCACCTCAGCCTTTACAGCCTCAGCCTCTTCGCGCTTACCCTCTTTCATGAGAGCGCCGATGCGTGCAGCCAACTGCTTGGCCTCAGCCAAATTCTTGTCAAGTGCGGTTTGCGCTGCACGACGCTTCTTATCAAGTTCGATTACCTGGTTTATTGTTTCTACGGCATTGCCGAAATGTTTCTTCTCAAGGCCTTTGATTACTCGTTCGGTCTGTTCGGTGATGAGTTTAATCGTAAGCATTTTGTCTGTATTATTTTTGTAATTGCATTATTTCATGCAAAGATAGCAATTTGCTATCAATTTGGCAATAAAGACGTAAAAAAAGAGGCTTAATCTTAGCGATTAAACCTCTTCTCTTATACTTTGAGTAGTGATTACGCTTCAGCTGCGGGGATTACAGAAACGTAGCTCTTGTCGTTACGTCCTCTCTTGAACTGTACAGTACCATCAACGAGAGCGTAGAGTGTGTGGTCTGAGCCCATACCCATGTTCTCACCGGGATGATGTACAGTACCTCTCTGACGTACTACAATGTTGCCAGCCTTACAAACCTGACCACCGAAAATCTTCACACCGAGTCGCTTACTTGCTGATTCGCGACCGTTCTTAGAACTACCAACTCCTTTTTTATGTGCCATGATGCAAAATGTTTTTAAGGATTAAGCAATAACTTCTTTAATTACAATCTCAGAGAACTGCTGACGGTGACCGTTCAACTTGCGGTAACCTTTTCTTCTCTTCTTGTGGAACACGAGAACCTTCTCGCCCTTAACGAGCTCGCTCTTTACCTCAGCCACAACCTTAGCACCCTCTACAGTGGGAGCACCTACGGTGATAGCACCATCTTTCTCTACCAAAAGAACCTTCTCGAATTCAACCGTTGCACCATTCTCAACGTTTTGAATGTGGTGAACAAACAACTTCTTGCCAGCCTCGGCCTTGAACTGCTGTCCGTTAATTTCTACAATTGCGTACATTAAATATAAAACTTTAAAAGTTTTCCGGGAGGTGTGTTGCAACCGAGCAACCGCTTCTTCGAACCCCTTGCGGACTAATCGGGCGCAAAATTACTGCTTTTCTTCGAATTGGCAAAATCTTTTAACTATTTTATTCTCTGCCGAAAGAAAAAAAACACCCGTCCTTGTCATCGCCCCAGTACTTCTTTGTCAGTACTGCAGTACCGGCAGCTAAATACTGCAGTACCGGTATGTAAGTACTCGAGTACTTTGCCTTACGTACTGGCCCAAGCGTGGTAATTCATGGGATGCTTTGCTCCATTCAAAATACATACGAGCAAGAAACGCTCAGTGTACGGTTGCGTACATCCTTGTCTTTGAATATACTCTCCATACCCCAATCGTAACCGACAGAGAGTTGCCAGTGGTCATACAACTCGGCACCGACACGGAAGCCGAGGCCCCAATCGAAACGCTCTTGCGCCTTGTCGGCAAAGACATTGTTTAATACGGGAGTTTTAGTAGAGACCTCACCCAAAGTTGCAATCATCTTCTCCTTACCGAAGAGGCCGATATTGGCGTATGGGCCTGCCGATGCAAACAACTTAAAGTTGTCGCTACAGCGAAACTTATAACCCACATGTACAGGGATATTCAAGTAATAGGGAATTGCTTTCCATTCCAATATGGTGGCGGTACTATTATCATAATAACCTCTCTTCCAACCATGCGACGACAACAATGCACCAAAATCCACATACAAGCCTTTTGTAGCTTGGGGCAATCCCAACTCGGCTTTAACACCAACATTAAAGCCCGTCTGTCCCCTGTAATGTACTCCTGTTGTAGCGTTTACATTCACTCCAGCCGTTGCTCCTACTCTCCATTCTTGTGCCATGTTAGGGATAGCCATTATCCCAAGCAGAACTGCAACAATCAATTTCTTCATTTTCGTATATTTTTTTATAAGTTAAACAATTCGAAGTCAAAGTTCTGCGTTTTTCCTTTTATTTGTTGCTTATATTTGTTTAATAAATCTTAATATTAACGTTCTTTACACAATCGTATCTTATGAAACACGAGTATTTAACAGACAAATACATAAATAAATGAATGTTTGAAGATTACAAATCACACAAACATCCTTTAAAGACCAAGATTATGAGTTGCGGTATTTACGCAAGATGACAAAACATCCAAAATTTTCACTATCTTTGCAAAAACAAAAGCAACAATTATGCCATGAAGAGACTCGTTCTATATTTCGCCGTCCTATGCGGCCTTTCATCATGCAAAGGCCACAAGCCCGACGACGCCATCCCCGTAAAGGTTCCCGAGGAGCAAATGGCACTACATCTGCAATTTGCCAATGACATAAGCCGTTTGATGGAAGAAGACAGCGTGCGGTGGGACGCGGTAATAGCACTCTCCGATTCCGCCCAAGCCATCTTTTGGTATGTTCCGGAAGTTTTTGCTGCCGAAGCTTTTGCGTGGAGCCATTTGGGCGACAAGGCAAAATCCGATTCCATACTCATCCATATGCGCAACCTTTATGATCGCCGCCTTCGCCAACGTGCAGACTTCAGCGATGCCCTCAATCGCGCTCTCGTGAGTGGATTCCTCTATGGTTCAGAGACACTCATGGCCGAACTCGACTCGCTTGCAAAACTTAAAGTATACCAGCCTAACTCCAAGGAACTGGATGATTGGCGCAAGATTGGAGCCGAAGCCCTGGAACAGATTCTGGGAGCAAGGTAATCTTTCTTTTTTTTAATATCGTACAGGTTTATAGCTGTTGTCCATCAATTCATACTTTATCCTGTACACATCATCTATAAATAACGAATCGTTGCGCTCTACAAGGTCTATCAAGCGGTGGTTCTCGTAACCACACTCTATGAAGTAGATTCGGTAGGTATTGTCGTGCTCGGGCACCACCTTCATCACTTCATCAATCTCGTTTGGCCCATCCTGATAGCCATTGATGAAATTGTAAAAGCTCCACCATTCAAGGCCAAGTTCCTCTTGCGAGACGATGTAATCCTCTTGCAGTTGTTTCTCGTAGTCATCGCCCAATTTGCTCAAGAAACGCGGTGTGCAATATTTTGCGGCATCCAATTGGAAGGGCTTGGTGCTTCCTCTTAATACATACTCCTTATAGAAGGAGGTCAACATCTTTATTGCTTTCTCGTGCTTTGAGAAGTCCATCTTGAAGGTTATAGGCAGGGTGAATTGCACGCGCACCTTTTTACCATCCTTCATGCCCGGCTTCCACTCAGGCATAGCATTTACTACGCGCAGAGCTTCCCAATCAAGAAAAACATTGACCGGCTTCACGACTTTGGCATCAGCAATCGTGCCATCAACATTCACTACAAACTGCACGATTACACGTCCCTGTATACCTTGTTGACGGCAAGGGTTAGGATATTTGATGTTTTTACGGAGATATACCATTAGCGAATCCATACCTCCTGGAAAGGCGGGCAGTTCATCAGGTTGTAGATAAACGGTAGTATCTTCCGTTAATGGCACCACATGGGAAAGGACATTCGTTTCCTCTTGCGCCACCGCTTGCACGCAGCACAGCAAACTAAGAATGATAAGCTTGACCCGTTTCACAGATATCAGATTTTGCCCGATGGGATTTCTTTTCTATTTATTCAGCAGCAGTTTCCTCTTCTGCAAAATTCACATTGAAATAACTTTCCAACTCCTGCTCTGCAGTGTGGGTGGCATTGTCGATGTCGCGGATGATGATGCCATTCTCGAGCAGAGCAATGCGGGGACACACATCGGTAGTATGATTCAAGTTGTGGCTCGACACAAGAATGGTAGCACCCGTCTCCTTATTATACTCCGCCAACAGATGCTTGATGACCGACTGCGATGAGGGATCGAGGAAGTTGAACGGTTCATCCAGGATAAGCAACGAAGGACGGTGCAGCATGGCACCGATGATGCCAATCTTCTGCTTGTTCCCGCGCGAGAAGTCGCGAATAAGCTTCTTCTGTCCCAACACCTCGCCGCTCATAAAGCGGGCAAAGGAAACAAGGCGCTCGTCCACCTCCACCTTCTTCAGTCCATAAGCACGGCCGAGAAAGTAGAAATATTCCTCCGGAGTGAGATAATCAATGAGAAAACTATCATCAATGAAGGCTCCCGTGAACTGTTTCCACTCTTCACTCTTCGATACGTCAATATGATCGATAAGGACGTTACCCTCATCAGCTTGAAGAAGATCGAGAATGAGACGGAATAGAGTAGTTTTACCTGCACCGTTGTTGCCCACAAGCCCCAACATAGTACCCTGAGGTATAGTATAACCAGCTATATTAACGGCCACTTTGGAACCGAAGCGTTTGGTAAGATTACTGATGGTAAGCATATGTTATGAATGATGAATGTTTGAATGATGAATGTAGGGTTCCGCGATATCAGAAACTCATAAAACTTATAATTTCAAAAACTTAATCATTTACTATCGAAGCACGGAAGCCCTCCATATTCTCGTAACGACGGCGCATGAATCGCCTGTATATATTGCGCATCCATAAAGGATGAGTCAGCGTAAAACCGAGACCAATGACAAGGATGACAAGCATGGCAGTAGTCTCACTGAAGAGTGCTATGAGCGGACGGATTACGATGACGGGAGCAAAAAAGCCGGCCATGATAATCATCGATTGAAAGAAACTGCCACCACTGTTCTTACCCGTTACCTTCGCGTTGAGATTCAGGGTAAGCTTATTGTATACGGCCAGCTGCATCAATATCCAGAAAGTGAAACCGCTGGCAAGGAAAAAGCAGGCAAGGGCACTCAGCAACGTCAACTTGCCCTTGGCTATAGGAATGAGCATGATAACAAGAGGCAACAGCAGCAACACACACTGCACATAGTACTTGGCACGCAAGAGATTAAGGATAGACTCCTTGCGACTCATGAGTCCGTCGAGGTAGTTGCCCTCGAAGCTCATCGTCTGGCTCAGCACCAACACGCCCAATACGGAGAAGTTGTACACCGTGACGAAATAGCGCATGAAGGCGCCGTCATAAACATCGGTAAAGGCCAATGCAGCACTAAACATGAGCATAATGGAGAGTCCCATAAAGAACTGCGTGCGGGGCACCTTGTTGCGCGAAAGCAACTTGATTTCAAGGCGCATATATTCACCCACCTCACCAAAGCGGTCGAGGAACTTATATTCGGCCACCTTCTTCAATTTCTTTACCACCTCGGTCTTCGACAGTTCCTTATACACAACACGCTTCTGTACAGCATGACACAACTCAAACATCACCCATATGGCTACCATGACACCCAGGTAGGCAGGCCACTCCCACTGGAAGAAACCCTCACCGAGTTCCATACAGAAGTTGCTGATATAGTTTGTTTCAGGTACGAACATTACCACGAGCAACAAGGCATACACGACAATAGGCAAAAGGGCATAGAGGATGCTCTGGTTCATCAACGTACGACACATCAGGTACCAGTAATTGTTGAACAGCATCAACAGCCAATAGCCCACAAGAAAGCCCAGTACACCCACAAAACCAAAATAACGGAATAGAGTACCGAATCCAAACGGCACGAGCATAAACATCCAGACCAAGTTGTAGGCGTTCACACCTGTGAGCACGAGGTAGCTACGCAGTACACGGTTCTTCCCCATGGGAAGCAGCACAAAGGGTCTAATTTCCTGTACGGGTAACTTGGTCAAGGAGAGACGCATGACAAAGTCGGCCATCAGCAAGTAGACCATACCCTTATTGAATATATGGTAGGGCTCCATGCTGGGATATATTTCCCGAAACAGACCAATAAACAAGACGCCGAACACAATAAGATACACCGCACCCAATGCAAGGCTGAAGCCAATAAGATACTTGGCAAATCTATTTTGGTCGTACATCGGATGGCGCTTACCGGCAAGTTTGCGTAAGCGGTGCAATTCACTGATAAGATGAAAAGTTGATGTCATCGTCTAAAAAAAATCCTTTAGTTCCTTTGATGTGACAAAGATAACATAATTTATGATATCATATAACAATTACATAAGGAAACATTCTATAAAAACAAAGCAGCCGCATCAACCGATGCGACTGCTTGTAAGAGTGCCCCTCCCAAGGGACGACCAACCTCATATTCACACACAAGGCAAGCCTAAGATTATCATGAAACGGGGAATTCACACTGAGGTAAGGGAAGGGCACGAGCCTTACAATCTGACCACCTTAATAATTCTAATACAAAGAATTAGTATTGACGGGGAGGCATTCCCGGACCGCCTTGCGGACCACGAGGGGCACCTTGTCTGCGGCGTTCAGCCTCCTTCTTCTGCATCTCCTCATACTGAGCATATTGCTCCGGAGTGAGAATCTTCTTCAATTCGGTTTGCATAGCCTCATGTCTCTTCTGCATCTCAGCACGACGAGCCTCACGATCTACCTGCTGGCCCTGTTGAGGTCTTGCAAATTGAGCTTTCATCTCCTCACCGCGCTTAAGGAAGAGATTGTACACTGATTGGTATTGTTTGTCATCAAGGTTTAGTTCTTTCTTCATACGATTAGCCTGCATGGCTGCCATATCCTCCGGCTTGAACTCACGACGTTCGCCACGCTGCGGCTGTTGAGCAAAAATACCTATAGAAAATACCAGGGCGAAAGCGGCTAAAATCAGTTTCTTCATAATCTTTCTTTTAAAATGGTTAACACTATACACTATGTACGTTATTCGCACACATAGTGTGACACTCTATAAGAAGAAAGGTTTAAAAAGAAATGCGATTTTTTATTTTTCAGCCAGTTCGATAACCTCAAGATTACCAAAGACTCCATTATCGACGGTAAAACGTACCAGGGTACGCACCTTATGGAACCCATGTATGCCCGCAGCACCAGGATTGATATGCAAGGTATTGATAGCACGATCGTGCATCACTTTAAGTATGTGCGAGTGCCCACTGATGAAGAGTGTTGGCGGCTTACTTAGAAGTGTGCCACGTATTGACGCATCATAATTTCCAGGATAACCTCCGATATGTTTGATCAGCACATCGGCCCCTTCGATGGTAAAACGATTTACTTCCGGATAGCGCAGACGGATTTCACCACCATCGATATTGCCACGTACCGCACGGAAGGGCCGGAAAGCCTCAAACTTATCGGCCACGTCAAGCGAACCTATATCACCAGCATGCCATACCTCGTCACACTCGGCAAAGTACCTAGCATAACGTTCGTCCCAATAGCCATGAGTATCTGAAAGAAGCCCGATGCGTTTCATATCAAAACCTTTTCGTCAACTTCTCGCTTTGTCAATGAAGTTGATTAGCATCTCCGCAGTGCCCTCGAATCCGAGGTGTGAGGTGTTGATGCAGAGATCATAGCTCTCGGCGGCGCCCCAGGTCTTGCCACTATAATAGTTGTAGTAATTGGCACGACGGCGGTCGGTTTTTTCGATAAGCTCTTCAGCTTGTGCGAGAGTGATGTTCTTTTCGCTAGCCATACGCGCTACACGATCCTCAAGATTGGCGGTAAAGAAGAGGTTGATGCAGTGTGGATGTTCGCGCAAGATGTAGTCGGCACATCGGCCAATAAAGATGCAAGATTCCCGTTCAGCCAAGTCCCGAATGATATCGCTCTGCACCTTGAACAATGCATCGTTGCTCAAGTATGAGTCATTGCTGCCGAGGGCATTAGCTGCTACACGATTCGAGAAGATGGAGTGGAAGAATCCGTGCGATTTCTTCTCGTCTGCATTCTCGAAGAACTCCTGACTCAGGCCGCTCTCCTTAGCGGCCAACTCAATGAGCTTACGGTCGTAGGCGATGATGTTATAGTGGTGTGCCAAGATGTCGGCTATGCTGCGTCCGCCGCTACCGAGTTGTCGGCCGATGTTGATGATGAAATTCTTATCCATAAGATTTACATTTTGTGCTTTTTGAAGTACTGTCCCAGCATTATGGCTGCAATCACTGATGACACGAGATCTGAGGCTGGAAGGCTCACCCACACACCATCGATGCCCCAGAAGTGAGGGAAGATGATGATAAAGGGTACAAGAAACAGCAGCTGGCGGCTCAGCGAGAGGAAGATGGACTTTCCAGGCTGAGCAATGCTCTGGAAGAAATTGCCCGCTACCATCTGGAAGCCTACAATGGGGAAGAGCAAGCAGTTGTAGCGCATGCCCACCACGGCCATCTCGATCATCTTCTCGTCGGAGGTGAAGATGCGTGCCACATATTCGGGGCAGAACTCACCGATGACGAAGGCCAGCGTGGTGACAATCGTGGCCAATGTAATGGTAATCTTCAGCACCTTGGTCACGCGATCGTATGCCTTGGCTCCATAGTTATATCCAGCAATGGGTTGCATGCCTTGGGTGAAGCCCATCACGATCATCACGAAGATGAAGGTCATCTTGTGTACGATACCGTAAGCTCCCACGGCATAGTCACCGCCATAGCTCAGGAGGCCGCGGTTGATGAAGATGACTACAAAGCACGAGGCGAGGTTCATCAAACAGGGCGACAGACCAATGGTGAGCACCTCTTTTACGATATAGCTCTTCAAGTGATAGATACCACGCTTGAAATGTATGAACTCGCGCTTGTCGCTCATGACACGCACCTGCCAAATAAGCGAGATGCATTGCGCCAATACCGTAGCAATGGCTGCTCCGCGAATGCCCCAGCCGGCTCCGTCAAATTGTACAAAACCGAGGTTGATGGTATCGAAGATAAGTAGCGGGTCGAGAAT
>JAZRDT010000037.1:0-23452 GCA_045660385.1 Bacteroidaceae bacterium
AATATAATCTTCTTCTGCACCACCAGCCACTCGGGTTTCTATGTTCCATTCCTTACCATCAATATCGATGGGCTCCAATGTGAATAGTCCGTTTTGTGGAATCTGGTAGAAACAGCCATCATAGTGGACTATATATTCGTCTTGAGTGAAACCAGGAATCTTTATATTTATAGGATAAACGCTCGTGCAGTCTTGCTGATAGCCAACATAATATTTAGTGGATGTTATAAATATGTCTTGGCTACCTTTTTCTATTAGAAGATAGGGGTTTCGGTCACACCATGCCGCAATATAGCCTTCGATGCATAGTGTGTCATCTCGTAGATCAAACGTCAGGAACTTATTCTCGCGAGCATCTAAGTATTCTTTGTCATTGTTGAAAGCACTTTCGTCAACACATTCCCATAATGAGACATACACGCCATCCACATCACCTGCATGAAAATCAAACTGATACTCGTATTTGTCGCGGTAGTAGTCTGATATGTACCTACAAGCATAGATCAGTCGCGTGTCCCCAGGTTTAGGTGGGTTAAGTCCATATCGTAGTGAGCCAATGTCTTCAATCCACATATCGGTAAAGTCTGGTTGTTCTACACCACGTAATAGAATCTTCTTGCATGATATTTGTTGGTTGCGCTTGTAAGGGAGCAATGTGTCCGACACCTCTTCAACTATCACATTAAGCCCATCATACAATGCAAAGATATCACCGACCTCTAATCCGAAGTCCATAACCAAAGTTTCTTTTCCCTCTTCAATGGTATAACAATAGATCTTGTCACCATCTTGACGATAGCCATAACGTCCATCATGACTCTTGTGGTATTCATTTCCATCTATCTGTTGCTTATAAGACGTCGGGCAATAGGAGATAATAGTGTTGCCTTCGTATAATGTAAAGCCATAATATGTACCGATAAACTGGCGGATTCCTTGTGCCTGCAATGCGCTACCACAAATAATGACCGCACTAAATAG
Organism: Bacteroidaceae bacterium; assembly: GCA_045660385.1. Classification (GTDB taxonomy): domain Bacteria; phylum Bacteroidota; class Bacteroidia; order Bacteroidales; family Bacteroidaceae; genus UBA1189. Next base: position 982 of record JAZRDT010000037.1, read on the forward strand.
TGTTACTAATAGCCGTTTCATAGTATTATTCGTTTTATAATTAAACGATACAAATATAATACATTTTCCATTAAATCTATCACTATGGAGTTCTTATTTTTAGTACAGCCCCTTTAGAGACTTTTGTCCCAGCTTGCAATTCCACTCTATTGCCCACCATATTCACATTACCACTATTGATGATAACATCACCGGATGTTTTCTTGCTTGTTACGTTTCTGCCAACTTTAATAGTATTTCCAGAATACACTCGATTATCATTGATGGTTTCATTCTGTATATATACTAAATTATTTGCATTAGTTATGTATGGAATATGATTGTGGCGCGAAATACATACTATAACCTCATCAGAATCTGTTTGATAGTTTACATTTGTGCCATAATATGTATCCACATGTTTGATTGAGGGGGTATAAAACGATATGCGTGCATCACCATCTTGTACCTCAACGTATATAGTATCTCCTACACGAGATATATTGGGAGTCTGTATGCTCGTTGGACAATCTGTGTAGATTTGCATACTAGGGTCGCCAAATAGATGAAATAATCTTTGTGTATGCAGTGCACCGGTTTTCCTTGTTGCCCCCCATGTTTCTTTCATACGAACCATTCCTATTTGTAAAATTTGTCCCAATTCATAAGTCGGTGTAGGAGTTGGAGACACCTCTCCTCCATTGGAAGTTTTTGGGAAAATAGAACGTAGACCAGGATTGGGCCATATGGCATCAAACATACCAGTAGCCAAAGCATCATTATATCCAGAGAAGCTAGTACCTGTAGCTGCATAAATAGCAACACATCCTCCATTTTCTTTTTTCAGAAAAGTCTCTGCAAAACAATCAACAGTTGACGACTCTTGATATCTTCCCGTAAGACAGTTCAGACTAAAAACTACAGGCAATTTGTTCTGATTAGAAAGGCTTGATATATGCGACTTGCAGAAATAAGGATCGCCCCAACAACTTGTGGCTCCATGGTCTCTATGCAACACATAAAAGACTCCTTGATTTATAGAGTTGATTATATCTTGATAGTTCCCATCCCATGCAAAACCTGGTTTTCTCAAATAATTTGGGATAGAATCTCCCAGCCCATACAAACCATTGTTCCAACAAAGAGGAGTATTCGTGTTTTTTGTATAGTAGACTCTATTTACTATTTTACCTTGTTCTATTACATATTGTGCCACTTCTTCTGAGGTTTGGGCAAACCTCCTATCCGCATAGGTGTCAGGGGGTAGAGTCTGAGAGTTAGTTTTAGTGGGATTATCTTGAAAGTATGCACAATTGAGTGCTGTATTATAAAAAGAAGTATCTAATATGGGACTTTCTTCATAAGCTCGTATCTTGTCGAATACGATTTCTGCGTCAGAAATATTGTCAATAGGTATTCGGCCATAGTGTATATCTGGTGTATTATCACTATTGTCATCTAGACAGGCATAATGAAGATCTGTAACACAATCTACGGTCTCGTATTTTTGGGATGTGCTATTGTAGTATGTAAATGTTACTAGTGGGGCGGGAACGATGCTTTCATCTCCTACTATAAACAAATAATAGAGTTTTTTATCAGTTTCATTATAGAATTGTTTTACGGTATCCTTTACTGCCTGCACACTCCAATTATCATTTACTACGATAGAGGTACGGAAGCCCAATGTACGTTTCCACTCCGCAAACTCCTCCACGATAGGGCGCAGTGTGGAATTGGTAATAACCAGATAGTCCCGGGCAGATTGTTCCGCAACCGTTGTTTGAGATATGCTTCGAGCTTGATTTGTTGTTGACGGTGGGTTTATTGTCGTCAGCGACAAATAATTGTCATTAACATCAATTGCAGACGATGTTCCGCTACTCTGGTATGATGCCAAAAAGGTGATCTTGTACTTAATCATCTTGTATGCCCTGACAATCTGTTGCTCGTAATCATACTGCAACGGAGATATGCCCACATCTAACAAAGGAACTCCTCGGTAAGCATTGCCTACTGAACTACTGACTAACGATGTCGGAAAGAATCCGTCATACGATGCTATCGGGAGAACATTTCCCAACGTGTGTTCTATCGTATCACTATCTATCAATACAGGACGAGCCGGTGACAATTGCATTGGAAAATCAACATAGGAAGAATCAAGCACCTCAAGACTAATGCCCGTATTCTGTGGCAGCGAAAACGAATCCCAACGGAAAGGTATTGCTGGCTCACCAACCGTTTCGTTCAGTCCGAAACCTGGAATCCTCCATAAAACATATCCCGGATATAACACATCCTGCTGTGCTATTGCGTTATCAAAGTAATAAGTGACAACAATGCCGTCACCAACTTGTTCGACATCTCTCTTCGGCATTGTAACCTCCGAATAAGTTGTGCCATTTAGGGAAATGACCGTCTGTGCATTAGTTAATGCTGCCGTAATGAATAACAGCGTGCATAGAATTGTTCTCATGTCACATCCTCCTTACTTCGTTAATATCATCCTCTTTGTATCAATCACCTGCCCGTCGGCAATAAGAGCATAAAGGTACATGCCAGCATTCAAGCTGCCTCCATCAATGGTAACACCTGTTTCTCCACGCTCAGAAACAGAGAACTCGGCAATCTGGTCACCATTCATGTTGTAGATGTAGAGGTCGGCCTTGACTACATCTTCTGCTATATCGCAACGAATAAGTGTGCTTTCAGTAAAGGGATTCGGAGTATTCTGATAAAGTGTAGTAACTACAGCTTCAATACCTGTTGCATCAGTCGTACGTGCTTGTGCCTTCATAATAGGTGCACCAGCATTCTCATATTGCTCAACTTTGGCATTCAGTTCTTGGATAGAACGAATAAGAAGAGGTATTATCTCGGTATAGTTTATAGCGAGATATCCATCTTGGCTTTCCGACACAAGATTAGGATATATCTCCTGCAATTCTTGTGCTATAAGTCCATAGTGTTTATTCTTTAATATTGGAGAGTCTTCATCATGCCAAAAAGCACGTCCTTCGTCCTTCTTATTATATCGCATGAGTTCTTCTGTTTTTCCGCCTCTTGCTATCAATTCTGCTTCGCGTACAGCTTCATCTGTTCTGTCCTGTTCTGTAACGTTTGTGTCAAATTCACGCTGTTTGAGATTATATTCCACAACATTCATTCCCATCACTTTATTTAAGCAATTATCAGAGTTAGACAGAGAACGTATATTGTCCTTCAAACGATAATCCGAAGATTGCACCACAGAACTAGCAGTCAATGTGCCCACAACACGAGTGTCGCCATAGAAGAAACCGGCATATACGCCTGGAATACTAGGAAACTCTGTACTCAATGCGGTTGATGTGCTTCCAAACACACCTGCTCCGTTTGCTGTAGAATTCAATCTGCCATATACTCCATAGTTATAGCCACTGTTAGACGTAGAAACAAGACCATATACGCCTACAGCTTTTGTTCCGTTACCGCCACTTCCTCCAACACTACCACTAATACCATAATTAGTAACGTTGGGAGTATAGTATAACGCTGAATTAATACCATAACTATTGCGAGAAGTTATAGAAGAGTGATGATTGATTCCTAAACCAGATGATGCAGTAGGGGTTGTTAATGCATAAATTGTATATGCGGAATTTCCTGGAGTATTTACTGCAAGTGAAGATGCTATAGAATTATTACTATTCAACTCTCCTACAGCTACTCTACCACTCTCATCAACGGTCAACTGCGCATTTGTCACGCCAAAGCATGATGCTATCATAAGCATCGAAATAATTAACTTTTTCATGATAGTATGTTTTTAGATTAGTAAATAGAAATTCCCATTTCCCCCGATGAAAACGGAAAAAATGGGAATAATAGATGTATGATTAGTCTGCTATCTCAAACTCTCCTACATAGCTGTAGTACTCGTCCTCGATGCGCAGATAGTAACTGCCCTCGGGTAGTTGCGGCAGAGTGAAAGTAGCCTCGCGAGCAGTATATGCGCCTACATAGACCACCGAACCTGAAGCATCAGTAACAGTGATACTGAAATCAGTATCGTCAGCAAAACTGATGGTGAGCACTTGACCGTCGATAGTAGCTGTGGGCAATTGAACTACGGTACGAGAACCTCCAACAGACTTGTTTTCTTGCTTCAATGGGATGTTGCTGCTCTGAGCACTTGCACTACCTATATATAATAGGATAGTGAAGATAAATAAAACAAACTTCTTCATGGCGTTTATGATTAAAATTACAGAACAAATATAATACAATAAAAACGGGAGGCCAAACCTTTGGCGTTCCCGTTTTGTTCCCATATACTTTCGCAGAATTTACAACGATGAATACGGCGATTATTGCTTACTCTTTTTAGATTGCATACCGCATAACAACTGGAATACTGGAGCAGAAAGTTCCTGTTTAGCGCGAGATTTGCGTGAACGTATCGTCTGGGGAGATATCAAGAAGACATCGGCGATAACATCTGTGCTGTAGCCGAGCGAAAGGCATATACAGGTAAGCAACATATCGGCAGACAAACTGGGCGTAGCGGTATGTATGGTAGACACGATATCGGCAAAGGAGTTGCGGATGTCCTCAAGGATAGTGTCGCGCTGCTGCTTAGTGAATGGCAATGAGAGCGACTGGATGTGGACGTACGAGGAGGTCTGCTTGTATCGCAGCAAACAAGCACCGTAGAGACGCGAATAGTATGCATGGACCTCATCAGGCGAGAGTGACGGCTCAGCATACACACTATCCTTGGCGGTGCCATACAAAAGGGCGGCACGTATTCGAGAAAGTTCGTCACTCAATCGCAGGTTACTCTTCAAGAGCCTGTTTTCACGCTTGTTGAAAGCAAGCCATACACCGAGCATTACCGTAACAAAGACAAAGAGACCTAAAATATTATGAAAAAAGCGTTCTCTGGCTTGCTGCTGCCGATAGTGCGACAGGGTAAGATCGTTGCAGATAGCGTTTATCTCGGTCTGCTGACGCAGTCGATAGACGGAATCGAGCAAAAGGGCATACTGCGCTACATATTGCATGGCAGAGTCGTGCTGCCCTACGAGAGGCGACAACTCGGCTAAGCGCTTGTAGTTCCAGCATTGGGTATGAAGTTCATTGCTCAACGACTGTATCTGAAGAGATATAGTATATGCAGAATCATATTGTTGCTTGCTGTAAAAGACATCGGCCAAATAGCTGAGGGATGCAGCTCGCTCATGCAGATTATCACACTGATAGAGATGACTTAAAACCTTGGCAAAATCACCATCACGGTAATAGGCTATCTTGGCATACTGATGGTCGAGTTCATCAACACAATCCTCAGGCGAATGTATGTTGCATTTCACCTTGTCAAAATAAACTTCTGCACTGTCATACGATTTCTGGTAAAGGTAGGCACAGCCGATATAGTAGTCGCAATAGCCCACAGTGGATGAGTCGCCATATATGGCAGATTGCTGCTTGCATGAGCGGAAAGAATGTAGGGCATCATCGTACATCTCGCGATTGAGGTAGTGACGTCCTAAATTCTGATAACATAATGCATGATAGCGCACTGTAGTGTCGGGGAAGAGTGTTTGGGCACGGAGGTAAGCCTCCACGGCAGCAGCGTCGTCCTTCATCTCGCTATAGACACAGCCCAAAGAATACCAGGCCATGGCGGCGCGGTAGCTCTTCCTGTTCCTATTATAATAGTCGGTGGCGTAGCGGATGAGGGTGTCGGAGGTGAGGGGTACGTAGCACTTGTAGTCGGCCTGCGTGCGCAGTATGGCATAGAGTGCCCGCTCCTCATCGCCGAGCGAGGCGAAGGGGATGCTGTCGAGCGCGAGGCGCACAACATCGTGCGCAGTATCGAGCTGCGCCTCCAAGCGCTCGAGCTGGCGCATGTGGCTATGCCCGCCACACCCGATAAAGAGAGCGGCGAGAAGGAGTAGGGGGGATGCTGTGATGCGTAGCTTCATTAGTGTGTGCCTTGTCATTGCTACGCAAAAATAGGTATATTTCGTGATACGGCAAAAATGACAGGATGAAAAGTTGCGTGTGGCTCTGCATGGGGAACTTTGAGGGAAAGTTTTCAACGAAAGTTTTGTTTTATTAAGAATAATTATGTTACTTTGAAGATTAATTTGAAGATTTATATCACGAAACACATAGGTCTAATCACGAAAAACAATCTATATGAACAAGTTAGCATCAAAAAAGATGTGTTGTGCACTCATAGCCTTTATGAGTGTGTCGTTGTCTGTAGTTGCACAAGCAACGGAAGTCAATTTAGCTCTCAAGGCTATCAAGGTGAATGCGTCGGTTAATTCCAATGATGTGGCGCTTATTGCCGACAATGCTCGTGTGAAATATTGGAGCACCGAGGGCGCTGATTTCAGCCAGTATCAGTATGTCGAGTTTGAGTGGTCGGCCACATCCAAAGTGGAAGAGGCCAACGTGTATTGGGCTAAGCCAAATGACAAGAAGGGAACTGCGCTTCCTACCGATGCTTATCTGGCCTATTGGGATGGTGAGGACTGGGTAAAAGATGCAAGTTTGAACGTCATTGACGATGCCAGTGTGACGAGCATCAAGACGGAGGTTCAGACCAAGAAGTTGCGCATCTATATGCTACGTACTGATTCGGTATGTGGTTTGCGTGAAGTCCGCCTGATGGGTAGCGAGCGTGTTGTTCCTGGCGAACTCTATGAATGGCCTGAATACAAAACAAAACTGAGTTACAACTATCGCAACGACTTCCCTAATGGGGTAGAACCGCCAACCAAGGCATTGCCTGAGAATATCAATCAGGCAGGATCGCGCCAATATGGTTGGTGGAATTTTGTATGGGGCCCCAATCGTAGTAAATACGTTACGGATGAAGCGATTGATAGCTTGCTGCATCGTATGGATGAGGAGTTTGCCTATTTCCGCAACGTGCTGGGCTGGCTCCCCGATAAGCGTGCCCGTGAGGGGTATTATAGTACCATTTGCTTGTATGGTAGTGGTCTGCGCACCGATAATGCAAAACCTACAGACCGAGGAGGATGGCAGAGTGCTACTTGGTACAATGGTAGCAACTGGCCTATGGTACTCTTGAGCTATTACCCCGTAGCCTGTTTCGACGAAGATTTCACCTATGATGCTGACTATAAGGAGACAATCACAGACCAGGCTGGTCAGCAGAGTGCTTGTATACACGAAGGTATCCACGCCGTATTTGCCGACCTCGAAGGTTGTAAGAATGCTGCTTGGTTTCACGAGAGTGGCAACACCGCCATGCAGGCCGATGCCGAACTGAGCAAGACACCCAACAAGACACCCGAGAGCATGGGATTCCTCAGTGCATCCAATATGATTGCACCGTTTATCCCTATCGAGTGCTATTCGGGTTGGTTGCTCGACGGCAGCTTTGGTGGCCCCGGTGCAGAGGGAGTAAACAAGCATGAGGGTAGTCAGCAGATCTGCACATGGCGTAACCTGCTCGGTGGTAACCAGTATGGCGAGCTTTTCCCCCACTTCCTCAGTGTGACCTTCGGTGATGGAGCATTGCCTTGGGTATGGCGCTATTGCAAGAGCCGTGTACTCGAGGGTATTGCTGATAGCATCGGTGAGGTAGAGATACGCCGCTTGATCCGCGAATACCGTGTGAAGCAGGCTACCATTGACTTTGGCCAATGGTCAAGTGCAAGCCGTGCATTGCTCAACAACAACTGGCAGATATCTATCAAGCAAGAGTGGTCGCCTTACTTGCAAAAGGTTGACGAGTGGAAGGCTACCCCCTATGCCAATATGTATAAGTGCGAAGGAGCCGATAGCATCGGTTGGTGGAAACCTGAGTACCGCACTACACCCGGATGGAGCGGTGCTAACCAAATCCCTATCCACGTAACGGGTAATAAGGGTGATGTGGTGCGCATCTATTTTGAACCGCTGGGCGAGAATATGGAGTGCCAGCTTGCTTATCGCACCAAGCGTGGCAAGGTTTACTACTCACAACCCGTACAAGGGGCCGGTGAGGTGAGCATCGAACTGGTCGATGTACCTGCCAACAACGTGATTATTGCTGTAGTGTGTAACACCGACTATATATATAAAGGAGAAGCCACACGCAAGGCACACTATGACTATCGCCTCAAGATGATGGATTGTGCCTACCAGCCCGCCTCATCAAGCTATAAGTGGTATAACTACAATTCGACAATCCGTGACAAGAATTTCAATATAGATGACTATGCAGGAATCGAGACCATCGAGGAGGCTGCAGAGTTTGGTTTCACCGTCGAGAAGAATGTCGTGAAGGCCGGCGAGCGTTTGAACATCGGCTTTACCGGTGCTTCGCAGTGGATGGTTCAGGTGCGCATGTTTGCCCTTAGTGGTGCCAACGTGTATAACCAGAGTTTCGTACGCGACGGAGCTTTCCATGTACCGGCCAACTTGACACCGGGCGTTTATGTGCTCAAAGCATACAACGCAGGGCAGACGGCAAGTGTGAAGATTGTAGTGGAATAAAATCGCAAAATAGTAAATAAAAGATATTATGAAAAAACCGTATCTAAAAGCATGGGCGTTTGCTTTACTTGCCTCTGTAGCAGGTTTGACGCAGTCGTGCCGAGACGATTCTCTCTATGAGGAGCCTTCGTGGTTGGGTAACTCCATCTACGAACGTCTGCAGGAAGAGGGCAACTATACCTATACGTTGCGCCTGATCGACTCGCTCGGACTGACCGACGTGTTCCGCCAGACAGGTAGTAAAACCCTTTTTGTGACTGATGACGAAACCTACGATGCCTACTTTGCAAGTAAGGGTATCAAGAGTTTTGATGAGTTGAGTGAAGCACAAATCAAGATGCTGCTCAACAGTGCTATGATCAACAATGCATACCTCATTGACTTGCTGAGCAATGTGAGTGGAAATCCGCCCGAATCGGGCCAGTGTATGCGTCGCCCCACAGCAGTGAGCGCCTATGACTCCGTATCGCGCATCATGCCTTCGGAGATGCCCAATACTCCTTATTGGGAAAAGTACAAGGACAAGAAAGAGGGCATCGTACTGTTGCGCGATAATACTCCGCAGCCCATGATCCATTTCTTACCCTCCTATATGCGTAAGCATGGTATCACTAATACTGACCTACAGAAACTTACCAATGGCCAGTGCAATAATGTGAGCGACTCGTATGTAAACGGCATGAAGGTCATCGAGCGCGATATCACCTGTAAGAATGGATATATACATAAGGTAGACGGTGTGATGATGTCGGCCGATAATATGGCAAACATTATCAACAACCATCCCTTGATGTCGACTTACGCATCGTTGCTCAACCGATTCAGCGCTCCCTACTACGACGCTACGGCTACAGCGACCTATAACCGCTTGTACAACAACACTGACTCGGTATACGTGTTGCGCTACTTTGCCGAGACATCGGCTGTGGGTAGCTTGTCTACCGATCCTGACGGGCAGACCGTAGATGCTCAGTTGATGTACGATCCGGGATGGAACGAATATATCTATTCAAACACGGCTGGTTATGACCTCCACTACGATGCGGGAGCTATGCTTGTGCCTACCAATAAGGCTCTTGATAATTGGTGGAACGGAGCTGGTAAGGTGATACAGGATATGTATGGCACCTGGGATAATGTGCCTATGAAGGTGTTGGTGAAGTTGCTTAACCTCAACATGATCAATGCATTCTCAGAAACCTTCCCCTCAAAGTTCAACAATATTGTGGACAATGCCACCAAGGTGCCCATTGGTATCAAGCCTGCAGATGTCGATAGCTGCTTCATGGGCTGTAACGGTGTGGTATACTTGACCAACGTGGTGTTCACACCTGCCGAGTACTCATCTGTGTCGTTCCCTGCGTTGATCAACCAGAACACGATGAGTGTCATCTATTGGGGACTGGAACAGCTTAACTTCGAGGCATACCTCAACTCGATGGATTCTTACTATAGCTTCATCATTCCCACCAACAATGCGATGCTGGAGTATATAGACCCCTGTTCGTATGCCACCTATCCGCTCACCATTCTCTACCGTTTCTATTACGACACACAGGCGAAGACCGTGAAGGCCAACCGCTTCAGATACAACGTAGAAACCAAGAGTATTGTTGAGGGCGAGGAATTGGTAGATGCCAACAACGCCGAGATTCTCGACCGCCTGGAGGACATCATCGACAACATGATTGTTGTGGGCGATGTGGAGGACGGACATACTTATTATAAGACAAAGGGTGGTAGCACCATCAAGGTGGCTAATGCCGGTATCGAAGGTGAAATGACCATCGAAGGTGGTTGGCAGATTGTTGAGGGTAGCAACAACCCCGTGGTAACACAGATCTATGACCTCAGCGAGAAGGGTAACGGTAAGTCATACGTGATGGATGCCGAGATGCCCATGAGCAGTAAGCGCTCTACATATTCTATCCTGCGTGATAATCCCGAGTTCTCTGCTTTCTTCGCTTTGTTGGGCGGTAGCTCCCTCATGTCGGAGAAGATGAGCGGACGTTACACTTGCGTTGACAAGAATATTAATCTCTTCGATGCTTACAACTATACTGTCTATGTGCCTACGAACGAGGCTATCCAACAACTTCATGATGAAGGTCTTCTGCCTACATGGAGCGACTATGAGAGTCTCACAGTAGAGGACTTTGGAGGCGATGCCACCGCACTGAAGAATGCGCAGTCGAAGGTGGCTGGACGCATCACCGACTTCTTGCGTTACCACATTCAGGATAACGCCCTCTTCATCGGTGCTGATTCTATAAATGGTGGTAAGTACGAGACTTCAAAGATGAATGGTGCTACCAAGCGCTTCTATAGTATTGAGGTTACGGCCGATGACAATGCCATGGTTATGAAGGACCAGGTGAACGATGCTACGCGCAGAGTTATCACCGAGGGTGGCCTCTACAACATCATGGGACGTGAGTACTGGATTGAAACTACCGGTTCGGGAGCTAATGAGAGAACACAAATCTACAATGCTTCGGATGTAGTAGTACATCAGATTGATGGTGTGCTCCTTTATGAGAAGAGTCAGTTGAAGCCTTGGAGAGAAGATATAACATGGACAACAACCGAATAATAAATGTAGCAGACGATTATGAAACGTGTATATAAAACCCTAATGATGATGTCGCTGCTACTGGTTTCAGTGCAGCTCAAGGCACAGATTACACAGGTGTATGGTACCGTATCAGATGATTGGGGACCTTTGTTTGGTGTAAACGTGTGTGAAATGGATGGCACTGACCGTATTGTAGAGTCAGCGACTACGGATATGAACGGTAACTTTACCATGCGTGTGAAGAACCCTAAGAATAAGATCCGTTTTACTTATGTAGGATGCACTACGGTGCTATTGCCTATCGATCGTACGCAGTATGATATCTTTATGAAATCGGAGAACGAGATTACTGAAGTGGTCGTTACCTCGGACCGCCGTATCAACTCGGGTGGTTTGGCTATCCCAGAACGAGAGATTTCGTTTGCTGCGCAAACGCTTTCTACCGAAGGTTTTGAGGGCTTGGGTATCAACACCATTGATGAGGCTTTGCAGGGACGTATCTCCGGTCTTGATATCGTATCGGTATCAGGTAACTTGGGTGCTGGTACTACCATGCGTCTTCGTGGAGCTTCTACCGTAAGTACGCTCACCAGCAGCAATCCTTTGATTGTGGTAAATGGTAATACCTGGAACGTGGATATGTCGAACTTCGACATGCAGTCGGCCAACGATGAGCAGTTTGCCCAATTGCTCAATATCAACCCCGAAGATATCGAGAGTATCACTGTATTGAAGGATGCTGCGGCAACCGCCATCTATGGTTCGCAGGGTGCTAACGGTGTTATTGAACTTACTACCAAGCGCGGTAAGAAGGGTAAGCCAATGTTGGCCTACTCAATGCGTATGACGGGTACCTATCAGCCCGAAGGATACCAGTTGCTCGATGGTGACGACTACACCATGTTGCTCAAGGAGTCATACTTCAACCCCCAGCAGAGCGATGCGGCTGCCGATATCGTGGAGCTCAACTATGACAAGAACTTTTCGGAATATGAGCAGTATAACAACAATACCGACTGGGCTAAGGCTGTAAAGCAGGTTGGTTTGCGTCAGAACCACCATATCTCCGTGTCGGGTGGTGGTGAGAAGGCCAACTTCCGTATCTCTGGAGGTTTCGATAATGAGACGGGTAGCGTAATCAAGCAGCACTTGGGCCGTTTTTCTACTCGTGTGGCACTTGACTACTTTGTTAGCCAGCGCATTTCGATCTCGACCAACTTCTCGCTCACCTATACCAAGAATGAGAAGAATTACGATAATCTCCTCTCATTGGCCTACAAGAAGATGCCTAACATGGGTATCTACGAACAGGATCCCAATACGGGTGAAGATACAGACCGCTACTACACCATGCTGCAGACGGGCTCATCAGAGTTTGATGGCAACCAAAAGGGTTATGTAAACCCCGTAGCCAGTGCAAACCTCGCTATCAATAATCAGAAGACTTACGATATCATGCCCGAACTGCAGATTAAATATCGTTTGTTGGGATTGGATGACCAGTCGTGGCAGTTGACCTGGGACGGACGCTTCTATATGAACCTCTTCAATGACTATGTGGACCAGTTCTACCCGAGCGATTTGAAGACCGTGTCATGGAACAATGGACTGAACACCGCTTATGCAGCAAGTAGCAAGAGTGTAGCGTTGAATACCAAGCAGACCTTGACCTTGATTCCTTACTTCAAGAACCCTGACCACTCATTGATGGCGATGGGACGTATGGAGATGACTTCTGGACAGTCGAACGGACAGACCTCATCAAGCCACGGCTTGCCATCAAATGGCATCACCACACCGAGTGCTGGTAGTGTAATCACCGGAATGTCGACTAGCTATGGTCACTGGCGCTCAATGTACTATACCTTCTCTACCCACTATGCTTACAAGAGCAAGTATATGTTTGACTTCTCATTGCGTATGGATGGTAGCACCAAGTTTGGTCCTGGCAACCGCTGGGGTGTGTTCCCTGCCGTATCGTTGCGTTGGAACGTGATTGATGAGGAGTGGATGGAGCCTACCAAGGATTGGTTGTCAATGCTCTCTATCCGTCCCAGCTGGGGTCGTGTAGGTAATGCTCCCGGTAGCGACTACTTGTATGAGAGTAAGTATGGCGTAGGTGGCCGTTACTTGGATATGAGTAGCATGCAACCGTTGAACATCCGTTTGTCAGATCTCCGTTGGGAGAAGGTGTCTACCTATGACGTCGGAATGGATGTGGGTATGTTTGACGACAAACTGAAAATGACTTTGGACTGGTATAACTCTACCACCGAAGATATGTTGATGTCTGGCGTGCGCATTCCTTCAATTACTGGTTACAGCAAGTTGGACGTGAAGAACGTAGGCTCGATGCGTAATACTGGTTGGGAATTGAATATTGACACCCACGAACTGGTGAAGCAGGGTAAGTTCGGCTTCGACTTCAATATGGCATTCGGTAACAACTACAATGAAATCCTTGAGATGGATGAAACTGTGTTGGAATCATTGAATAGCGACTTCAACTATGGTAACCGTGAGGTGTTGCAGCGCGTACAGATCGGTAATCCCTTCGGTGCTATCTACGGATTCCGCTACAAAGGTGTATACCAATATAACTACGAGACTGTGGCCGATATGAGCATTGAGGAGCGTGCAGAGTTCCTTACTTCAGGAAAAACTGCACCAATAGCACGCACTGCTGAGGGTAACGTGGTATACGATGAGGATGGATTGCCTTTGCAGATGATGTATAACTACTCGAACGACGGTACATCATTGCCTTATAAGTTTAAGGGTGGTGATGCCATGTACGAGGATATCAACCACGACGGTAACATCAATGCTCTTGATATCGTATACTTGGGTAGCTCATTGCCTAAGTTGACCGGTGGTTTTGGTTTCAACCTCAAATATGACAGATGGAGACTGAATACCCAGTTTACCTATCGTGTGGGCAACAAGATTCTTAATCTCGCCCGTCTCGATGCCGAGGCTATGATTGGTAATGACAATCAGAGTAAGGCTGTGAACCACCGTTGGAGAAAAGAAGGTGACGAGACTATCATTCCCCGTGCAATGTATGGTAGTGGTTCAAACTACAATACACTCATCAGCGACCGTTTCGTAGAGGATGGCTCGTTCCTCCGTCTCAACTACATGCAGTTATCGTATGAGTTGAACAGAGAGTGGGTGAAGTCACTCGGCTTGCGCGGCATACGTTGCTACTTGAGTGCCAATAACCTCTTCTGTCTCACTACTTATAAGGGTGTTGACCCCGAGGTGGGCTATGGCGGTTATGGCGTAGCTTCTGATGGTGGACAGACACCGCGTGCCAAGTCTTACACATTGGGTATTTCAGTAGATTTCTAAAATGAAGAGTATGAAAAGAAAATTTATTATAGGACTGATGGGTTTGATGGCACTGACCTTCAACTCATGTAACGATTTCCTGGATTTGGAGCCGCTGAATGAAATCATTCTGGAAAATTTCTGGAACGAGAAGAGCGACGTACAGAATATCGTGACCAGCTGCTATGCTACATTGCAGGAGCAGGCTGTGGTAGAGCGCATGATGGCATGGGGCGAGTTCCGTTCCGACAATATCATCGGTGGTACAAATATCAGTAACAATGAGGACCTGGAGGATATCTTTAAGGAGAATATCAAGGCCGACAATACATTCACTGATTGGAGTCGCTTCTATTATATTATAAATACGTGTAACACCGTGATGCATTTTGCTCCTGGTGTGGCCGAGAAGGACCCCAGCTTTACAAGGAGCGAACTCGATGCTACGATTGCAGAGGTGACGGCTATCCGTGCTTTGTGTTACTTCTACCTTATTCGTGCATTCAGAGAGGTGCCTTATGTGACTGAGCCCTTCATTGAGGATACTCAGGAGATGAAGCTTCCGGCCAACTCTTTCGCAGAGGTGCTCGACTCGCTCATTAAGGATTTGGAGAGCGTAAAGCAGCTTGCAGTGAAGAATTATCCGGTGGATAAGACCAGCTATCAGACTGGACGCATCACACAGGAGGCTATCTATGCTTTGCTGTGCGACCTCTATCTGTGGAAACAGGATTACGAGAAGGCTATCTACTATGCTGATCTCGTGATTGAGTCGAAGACCGCCAAGTATCAGAAACAACTCGACAAAATGGGTGGAAACGTGAGTGCTGAGGATCAGATGATCAGTGGCTATCCCATTATATCTGACAAGCAGAGTAACTCGTATGGCGAGGCCTATAGCCAAATTTTTGGTATAGGTAACAGTCGTGAGAGTATCTTCGAACTCATTTACTCATCGGATGAAACGATGCCCTCTAATGGTGCAATAAGCTACTACTATGGAAACGCTACAACCTTCCCCGGTATAGTGAAGCCGGCTGAGTTTATCTCTACCGATATGACTTTGGATAATCCTAGCGTGTTTGGTCACAAGCATGACAGCCGCTACTATGAGAATATGCAGGCTTCGGGTTCTACATACGGAATTAATAAGTATGTTACCACCAACTGTTCTTTCAATGCATCGGCAAGCACTCCTGCACCATCTTATGGTGGATTTTATTCGAGTAGCAATTGCTTTGCCAACTGGATTGTCTATCGCCTTACCGACGTGATGCTGATGAAGGCCGAGGCTATGGTGCAGCTCGTCAATGAAAACGATACGACAGAGGATGCCGATGTAGTACGCGATTCGCTTCTCCGTGGTGCTTTTGCTATTGTTGAGGTGGTGAATACACGTTCTAACTTTGGCTCAACTGAAAGCCCTCTTTCATACGATCAGTATAGCAGTAAATCGCTGATGACCGCTCTTGTTCTTGAGGAGCGTCAGCGCGAATTGATGTTTGAGGGTAAGCGTTGGTTCGATCTCGTTCGTCGTGCCGAGCGTGAAGGCGATACCAACTATTTGATTGGTAGAGTGACGCGTAAGGGCTCAGACAATGCCAGTGTAGTGCAGAGCAAACTCTCAAGAATGGATGGTCTGTACTGGCCCTATAATAAGGCTGAGTTGCAGGTAAACCCGAATTTGAAACAGAATCCGGCATATCCCAATGAGGATGACGGTTCATACCAAAGTACAATAAAGTAAGAACGATATAAACGAATGACTATGATACGCAAAAGAAAGAATATAGCTATCTTGCTGCTGCAGTTTGTGCTGGCATCAGGTGTATTCTACAGTTGCAACGATGTGGATACATCGAACTACTACACCTTTACAGGCGAGATGATGAGCGAGTATTTGGAGTCGCGTGAGCAGTATAGCGACTTTACCGCCATCTTGAAGCGTGCTGATCTGTTTGAACCGCTGTCTGTATATGGCCATTACACCTGTTTCGCTCCTAACAACGATGCTTTCGATGTTTATTTGTCCGAGAAGGGACTAAACTCGATTGAAGAACTTACCGATGAGGATTGCGATACGATTGCCCGCACTCACTTGGTGAAGAATATCTACGAGGTGGCCGATATGGCTGATGGTACCTTGACCACTGCCAATATGAACCGCTGCTATATTGAGATTACCCACGGTGTGGACAGCAATATGAATGCTGTGGTTTATCTCAATCGTTCGGCTCATATCCTTTTCGCTACACAGGACGATGAGGTGGAGAATGGTATCGTGCAGCCTGTAAGCGGTGTGCTCAAGAGCAGTAGCCGTATGTTGCCCGATGTGATGGCCGACAATCCTACCATTTCTATCTTCAATGAGGCTTTGCGCCGTACGAAGTTGATCGATTCATTGTATGCATATATTGACCCGACTTATAATCCAAAGGCATATGAACGTGTCAAGTATACTTCGCACGTAAATAGAGAGACTGCTACTGCTCCCGATGAGAAGAAGCAGGGCTTCACCGCCTTTGTTCCTACCGATAAGGTGCTTTTCGAGAAGTATGGTATTACTGACTGGAAGGGTCTTTACGAGAAGGCAGCTGAAATCTATGGCGCAGTATACGAGGACGCAGGAGCAAGCTACTATGACACAATCCCTGAGGCATTGGCCCATCGCAAGAATCCGCTCAACCGTCTCGTGGCATACCATATCCTTGATCGCGACGTGATTGGTTGGAACCTGCTCACACCGCGTAATGATATCGGTATTCAGACTACCGTGATGAATCCTATCGACTGGTACGAGACCATGTTACCTCAGACCATGATTCGTGTGGAGAAGCTTACCGTATTGAAGTATGGTTATGGTAGCACCGTGGGTGAACGCTACATCAATCGCCGTTGCGATGATGAGTATCAGGTAAAAGGTGCCATGATCAGTCAGACTGTAGAGAACGAGTATGCCAACTCGGCCATCAACGGACGTTACTTCTATGTAGACGATTTGCTTGCCTTCTCTGAGACTACACGTGATGTGGTGCACAACTGCCGCATCCGTATGGATATGGCTACCATCTTCCCCGAGCTGATGACTATGAACATCCGTCAGAATGGTACAGATCCCAGTGTGAACGACCCTGAATATGACGAGACCGGTAAGTATGGTCGCAACTACTACTTCCCTGACGGTTATCTGAAGAACGTAAAGGTGAATGGTCTGTTCGTATACCGTCGTCCTCACAATTTCTATGATAGTTACGAAGGTGATGAGATGAATATGTTCGGTAACTATGATATAACCTTTAAGTTGCCTCCTGTACCCTATGAAGGTGAATGGCAGATTCGTTTGGGTTATGCTGCAGAGCCTACTCGTGGTATTGCTCAGGTTTACTTTGGTGATGATCCCAATGCCATGGAGCCTCAAGGTATCCCCTTGGATATGACCAAGACTTTGGACGATCCCTCTATCTTGGGCGCCGATTGGGTGGCTAACTACAATACCATGTCGCAGCAGAACTTGGCTGCCGACCAGAAGGCTCTGAAGAACAAGGGTTACTATCGTGGTGCTGCCGGTGGCTACCGCTACGATATGGGTACCACCAACCGTGTAATCTTTGCAACGCAGCTCCGTACCTTCCGTCGTGTGCTATGTACCGTACACATCAATCCTGAGAAGGACCACTATTTGCGTGTGCGCAGCGTATCTTCAAAGAAGGGTAACGACAATGAGTTTATGCTCGACTATATCGAATTGGTGCCGAAGAGCGTATACGGTGTGACCGACGAGGGTGCTATGGAAGATATGTTGTAATCGAATGACGAACAATATAAATCTATGAATATGAAAATCAAATATAAATATGGTGTTGGCGCAGCGATGGTTTTGCTGATGGCAACGGCTTGTACCGACACTTGGGAACAGCATTATCAGCAGGAATTGGCTGGAGAAACAAGTCTGTGGGAGGCAATCTCTGAACAAGGTAATCTGAGCAACTTTGCCAAGGTGATTGATGCTTGCGACTACGACCTGGTGCTCAACGGCAGCCAGACCTACTCGGTGTTTGCTCCTACGAACGCTTGTCTTTCTGAAACTGAGGCTGATAGTCTGATTGAGAACTACAGGAATCAGAGAAGTCAGGGTGTCAAGACCGATGACAATACGGTGATTACACAGTTTGTACACAATCATATTGCACTCTACCGTAAGTCGGTATCAAGCATGACCAACGACTCTATCACGATGATGAATGGCAAGTATCAGGTGCTTACACAAACATCGCTTGGTGGCAAGACCTTTGACGTGTCTAACGAGTTGCATAGCAACGGTGTGTTGTTTACTTTAACCGATCAGGTTGACTATTTTCCCAACGTGTTTGAATACTTGGGCCTCGACCCTGAATTGGATAGCGTATACAACTATATCAACAGCTTCAGTGTGTATGAGTTTGACCCCTCGCAGAGTGTTGCAGGTGGTATCGTTGACGGTGAAACCGTATATCTTGATTCGGTAGAGCACCTTAACAATAGTTTCCTCCTCAGCTATGGTTTCATCAACTCTGAGGATAGCACCTATTGGATGTTGGCTCCTACCAATGAGGCGTGGACTACGTTGTATGAGGAATACCGTAACTACTACGTATACAACAATACCGTGTCGCGTCCAGATTCTATGCAGGAGGCCAATGCCAAACAATCAATCATCTATGGTGCCTTCTTCAATAGAACAGATAATAAGGATGTCGCATTCCAGGATTCTGCTGTGTCTACTCTTGCTCCTTCAAAGGCAATGCGCATGGCCTATGCTGAGCTCGATGTGTATGGCGTGTATTACAAGCCTTTCGAGCAGGGTGGTGTATTTGATGGCGCTGAGGATATTGAGTGTAGTAATGGCCATGTACTTAAGACGGGCCAGTTCAATATCGATAAGTCGCAGACTTTCTTGCGTACGATCAAGGTAGAGGCTGAGGATTTGATATATCAGAAGAGTCTGCTCGAGTGTGAAACACCGCTCACCGTACGCAATGTGTCGATGGACAATCCCTTCTATAATAAGATATCCGGTAATGCATATGTGGATGTCATCCCCAAGAACACAACGGAGGATCCGGATCATTTCCCCTCTCCGAAGGTGACATTCTCTATTCCTCAAACCTTGTCGAACATTGGTTATGACATCTACGTGGTGACAGCACCTGTTGAGGCCTACAATACCTATGCTACAGCTGAGGATCGTCTGCCCAACCGCTTCCGTCCCATGCTCTATTATAAGAATATGGATGGAAAGGAGCAAACCGGCCGTTTGAGTGTGGTGACTTCTACCCCCGGTAAGGTGGATACCCTGTTGGTAGCAACCAATAGCACCTTCCCTACATGTGGTGTCGGCTTGGCCGAACCGGTAGTGTCGCTTCAGATCATGAACCAGGTTAGCCGTAATCAGACCAGTGAATACTCTACCACATTACATTTGGACTGCATCATTTTCAAACCGCATGTAAAGGTTGAGGAATAAGAGTAACGTAGCATTTAAAATTCATACGATATGAAGAACTATTTAATATATGGATTGTCTGCCTGCTTGCTGATGTCGGCTCCGGCTTTGGCGCAGAATGCTGATGATGGGCAGATTGTTAAGATAGAAGTCGGTAAGGGTGCCAAGCAATTGCCGGCTCGTACGGTAGAGGGCATCGTTATCAATGGTGCTACCAACCAACCCATGTCGGGTGTGTTGGTAAGTGCTGCCGAGATTGATGGATACAGTACGTTCACAGCCGAGGATGGTACATATAAGTTGGACGTACCTCTTATAGCCAGCCAGTTGTACCTTTCTGCACCTAATATGAACGGTGTGTTGGTTGGTGTAGCAGCCGAAGGTGTACAGCTTAGGTCGTATATCTATCCCGAGACTTTCAGTGACGAATATATCGAGCGAAACAACCTACTGGGTATCAAGACTGTGCGCAACTTTGATTATAGTGACGCAGTGTCAGTGGAAGAGGAAATCCAGAAACAAGCTGGTGCCAGCGTGCGCACCATCACTCGCAATGGTACACCTGGTATCGGTGGTGTGATGTTTATGAATGGTATCAACTCGCTCAATGTCAATGCACAGCCACTCGTAGTCATTGATGGTGTTGTGATTGATCAGGAGTACAACCGCGAGATGCTTCACGATGGTTTCTACAACAATATATTGAGCAATATCAACCCGAACGACATAGAAAAGGTGACCGTACTCCGCAACGGAACTGCATTGTATGGTGCCAAGGGTGCCAATGGCGTAATTCTTGTGCAGACCCGTCGTAATACAAGCATGGCCACCCGCATTACAGCCAGTGTGTCGTCAGGTGTAATGCTTGAGCCCAAGTACATCGATATGATGAATGCAACACAGTATAAGAGCTATGCCTCTGACTTGTTGTCAACCACCAATACTACAATCAAGGACTTTAAGTTCTTGAACGAGGATCCTTCGTATTACTACTATCCTCAGTATCACAACGATACAGATTGGAAACAGTATGTGTACCGTACAGCTATCAGCCAGAACTACAATATCAATGTAAGTGGAGGTGATGAAGTTGCCAATTATAACTTGTCATTGGGTTATGTTGACAAGCAAAGCACTTTGGTAGGCAATGATATGGACCGCATCAACATCCGATTCAATACCGACATTGAGTTTACTGAGAAGTTTGATGCACGTTTCGATATTTCATTTGCCAGAGTAGCACGTAGTTTGCGTAACGATGGTGCTACATTGGACTACACCGAGGGAACCTCTACGGCTCCTGGATTCTTGGCTTATGTGAAGAGTCCCATGCTCAGCCCCTATACCTATTCTGATGGTGTGTTGTCAGACAGTTTCGTGGATGTAGGCGATGAGTCGTATCTTGATGAGGCTTTGGCAAAGTATAACAACTATAACTACAAACTGGCCAATCCCATTGCTGTAAATGAGTATGGTAATGCACAGAACAAGAACTATTTTGAGAATTCAGTGCTCAACATCTCTGTTACTCCCAAATATCAGTTTACCGAACACTTGTCGCTGAGCGAGCATTTTGCCTATAACTTGGTCAATACCTCTGAGAACTACTATGTTCCCATGAACGGTGTCCCCAGTTACTTTGTGGGCAGTGTGAGCGCTTATCGTGACAATGAAACCCGTGCATTGGCTTCGCACCACAATACGACTTATTCTGATACACGTCTCGATTGGGCCAAGCGCTACGGTGCACATGATTGGCATGTATTTGGCGGTGCTCGTGTACTCATGGATAGCTACTCGCTCAATACACAGGTAGGTTACAATACCGGTAACGATAAGACTCCCTTCATGAGTTCATCGCTTCTCAACGCTTCAAACGATGGCGCTGATGACAAGTGGAACTCATGGGCATGGTATGCACAGGGTGAGTATAACTATTTGCAGCGCTATTATCTCCAGCTCAATGCTACAGCAGAGACCTCTTCTCGCTTCGGTAAGGATGCCATCAATAGCCTCAAGGTGTTTGGTGCTCCATGGACCATGTTCTATGGTGCCCAGGGTGCTTGGGTGGTAAGCAATGAGTCTTGGATGGCTGGCATCAAGCCCATCAACTATCTGCGTCTTTCGGCAGGTTATGATGTGAGCGGTAACGACGACATCGACTACTATGCCGCACGCAGCTACTTCCGTGCATCAAAGTTTATGAACAGTATCTCCGGTATCGCCTTTGACAATATCGGAAACTCGCAACTGCAGGCCGAGATTACCAAGCGTTTCAATGCGGGCTTGGAAACCAACCTCTTCCGCAATCGTTTGTCGGTGCAGTTTAATGGCTTTATCAGCAATACCGATAACCTGCTTACCTTCCAGTCGCTCGGTTTCCTCTCAGGATTGCAATACAACTGGAGCAACGGTGGTGCCCTCAGCAACAAGGGCTTCGATGCTTCTGTAATGGGCAAACTTATTGCAACCAAGAACTTCCAATGGGAGGTAGGTGCCAGTGCCGGACATTACAAGAATGAGATTACTCAACTCCCCGACGGTAAGACCTTCATCAATACAGATATCTATGGTGCTACTATCCGTACCGAGGTAGG
>JAZRDT010000038.1:0-5153 GCA_045660385.1 Bacteroidaceae bacterium
ATCGGTACCGCCAAGCTCCGCTTCCAGGACTACCCCATCAACAAGATGATCTATGTCGTAGGCAACGAGCAGAACTACCACTTCCAGGTGCTCTCAATCCTGCTCGACAAGCTCGGCTTCGACTGGGGTAAGGATCTCGTACACTTCTCGTACGGTATGGTAGAGCTCCCCGAGGGTAAGATGAAGAGCCGCGAAGGCACCGTAGTGGATGCCGACGACCTCATGGCCGAGATGATTGCTACCGCCCGCGAGACCTCCAAGGAGCTGGGCAAGCTCGACGGACTCACCGCTGAGGAGGCCGAGGATATCGCCCGCATCGTGGGTCTTGGTGCACTCAAGTACTTCATCCTCAAGGTCGATGCCCGCAAGAACATGACCTTCAACCCCAAGGAGTCTATCGATTTCAACGGCAACACAGGCCCCTTCATCCAGTACACCTATGCCCGCATCCAGTCTATCTTGCGCAAAGCTGAAGGAGAATTCACAATTCACAATTCACAATTCACAATTAATGAGAAGGAGATGGCATTGATCCAGAAGTTGGCCGAGTTCCCCGCCGTAGTGAAGGATGCCGGTGTCACCTACACCCCTTCGGTAATTGCCAACTACGTGTACGACTTGGTGAAGGAGTTCAACCAGTTCTACCACGACTACAGCATCCTGCGCGAAGAGAACGAAGCCGTGAAACGCTTCCGCCTCGTGCTCTCGGCCAACGTAGCCAAGATTATCCGCCTCGGCATGGGATTGCTCGGTATCGAGGTACCCGAGAGAATGTAAATGAGCTAAGCTCAATTCTGAATTCTGAATTTTGAATTCTCAAGAGTCCAAGATTCAGAATTCTTTATATATAATCCGGAGGTTATTCAGAATTTATAATTCAAAAATCCGAATTCTTCACTCATGGCAAAAGGAAAGAAATTCTACGTCGTATGGAGTGGTCTCAACCCGGGCATATACCTCAGTTGGGACGCTTGCCAGGCGCAGATAAAAGGCGTCAAGGGCGCGGTGTACAAGTCGTTCGACTCGAAGGAAGAGGCCGAGCGTGCGTATGCCTCACCGGCTTATGAGTATATAGCCCCCTCTAACTCCCCCAAGGGGGAGAACTCCAACTCCGCGAAGCCTGCATCTTCCCCCCTTGGGGGGATGAGAGGGGGGCCTGCTCTTGGCACCTATGCCCTCGCCGTAGATGCCGCCTGCAGTGGCAATCCCGGCCCTATGGAGTACCGTGGTGTATACCTGGGTGATGGAAAGGAGATATTCCACTTTGGCCCCGTGCACGGCACCAACAACATAGGCGAGTTTCTCGCCATCGTACACGCTTTGGCCATGCTCGACAAGCAGGGGCTCAAGATGACCATCTATAGCGATAGCCGCACAGCCATCAGTTGGGTACGCAAGAAATGCTGCAAGACCCAGCTCGAGCGCAATGAAGAGACCGAACAGCTCTTCCAGCTCATCGAACGTGCCGAGGCATGGCTCAAGAGCCACCGCGTCACCATCCCCATCGTGAAGTGGGAAACTGAGCAGTGGGGCGAAATCCCTGCCGACTTCGGGCGCAAGTAAAGCAACACCACCAACCATTTTAGATAATGACCCGCCGCATCGCCCTCCTCCTTGTTGTTGTCACCCTCTGCATGGGGTGTGGCGGTCGCATCGGTATGCGCCAGCTGCAGGAGCTGGAGGCTCAGCTCGACAGTGTGCCCCATCTCGTGCGACAAGGTCTCGATAGCATCCCCTTCGCCACGCTCCGCGGCGAGGCCCGTGCTCTCTATGTCATCCTGCGCACGCAGGCCGACTACAAGTGCTACGTACCCCTCACTACCGACACCCTCATCCGCTACGCCACCAACTATTATAACAGGAGTAGGAAGAACTACCGCGCTGCCATGGCCTGGTACTCCTTGGGCTGCGTATATACCGAGCTGAGCGATGATGCTGCTGCCATCGGTGCCTACCTCCGTGCCCAGACACTCTTCCCGGATACTACTATACGCTATCATGCGTTGTGTTATCAGAACCTTGGGCGGCATTATCTCAATCGCCGTATGCTTGATGATGCCCGCTCCTCCTTCCGCCAGTGCAAGCAGTGGGCCGTTCTTCAGAACGATTCCGCAACAATAGGGTATTGTGATTACTATACAGGATTGATATCCCTATATCAGGAGAATCATGAGGAATCAAATGTTTTTTTCTCCTCTGTAATCAGAAACAGGCATTCGGCGCCATCTATTATCACACGCACATATCTACACTTGGCAAAAAGCGAGTGTTATATATGGGCGAACTATGATTTGTCTATGGAATATCTGGACAAAGAAACAAGTTTGGAATCTAACCCTATTGATTTAGGCGCAAACTATTGTGTTCGTGCAGATATCTATATGAATCGAGATGTTCTTGACTCCTCCTATATATATACCATGCGTTCGTTGGCATGTTTGCCCGAACTTCATACAGCATGCCGCAATCATTTCCGTATGACTCTTTTGTCCCATCGTATGGGGTTTCCCACCGACTCAGTCGACTATCACCTCTCTCGATACACCATGCTTTTAGATTCCATCCATAAGCAACGTCGACTCACTGAGATAAACGATATTCGCATCGACCACTCCATTGCACTTATGGAGCAGGAGTTAAGAACCGAACACATCCGTTGGATATTTATAATCGCTATAGGAGTCATCCTCTTTATTGCCATTGCCATATTACTTGCCATCAACATAGACCGTCGTAGAAAGTCACGTTATATATCACTGATACACAAGTTGCGTGCCAATAAACTCAAACTATGGGAATCGGTCTCGCCTTCATCCAATGAAGCTGTGTCAATAGACACGTGTGCCACACTCGCCGATCATATAGCATTAGACCTTGCTATGTGTGTAGAATTGTATGCCCGTACCTCTTCTTGCAGCCATCTACAAAAGCTAAATAAGGAACGTGTCCCTGAATTTAGTGCCGAGGAGCGCCAGGCTGCAAGGAATGAAATTAAGGTTGCTTTCATGGATGTAATAGATGACCTCCGCCAAGCGAGTCCGAAACTGAACGAGAACGAACATCTTTACTGTATCCTCAAGTCCATGGGATATTCTACCCGATTGATAGCCGCCCTGCTGCTCCGCACAGAAAGTGGGCTGCGTAACAATAAGGCACGAATAAGGGAAAAGCTCCCTGAAGATATTTGTCACATTTTCCTTGATAAAAAGGATAAATTATAGCCACATTATGTCCAATGCGTATTTTGGGACGTACTTTGGAACGCGTCTGCATGCAAACCTATAGAATTTTCAATGTATATTTGTGGCAAACTTTAATACCACAAAGATATGAAAAAACTATTAATTGCATGCTTGACATCGCTGATATGCGTATGTTATGCTAATGCTCAGAACAACGATATACCTCTGAGCATTGGAAAGGGCACTCCCGATGGTGGCTCACGTACCGTAGTTCAATTGCCTACAGCTACTATCGACGGGCAAGTGCTCACCATCAGTTTTGCTGACGATGCAGATTTCTGCGTCACTGTTACCGATGCATCGGGCTCGGTGGTATATGTAGGTACATATACTGCTCACGAGGCGGCTATCACACTGCCGCAACTACCCGAGGGTAGTTACTATCTGCGCATCGAGGACGAATACAATACTTATATTGGAGAGTTTGAGATAGCAGACTAATCACACATCTATTACTCCAATTTTCCCCGTTTTCATCGGGGAAAATTGGATTTTTTATTTAACAACTTAAAAAAACATACAATCATGAAAAAGTTAATTATCTCGATGCTTATGATAGCATCATGTTTTGGAGTAGCTAATGCTCAGTTGATGGTGGACCAAAATGGCAAAGTTGCTGTTGGCATTGAAAATGTCGACTCATTGAGTACACAATTCGCAATTAATGGACAGTCTAGCATTTCTACTGCTTACATTCAGTCGGAAAAAAGTTATGGATTGAAGGTCCTCCGTAGTTCTCTTTCTTCGGTAGGTGATCATTGTAGCATACAAGGTATTAATAACGTAGCC
This sequence comes from Bacteroidaceae bacterium, assembly GCA_045660385.1. Lineage (GTDB taxonomy): Bacteria > Bacteroidota > Bacteroidia > Bacteroidales > Bacteroidaceae > UBA1189. Next base: position 4,032 of record JAZRDT010000038.1, read on the forward strand.
AATGGACGTGTAAACTATGGAGTTGTAGGAGTTGCTAATGGGTATGCGGGTAGTGGAACTACTGTTGGTGTATTTGGACGCGCAGGCGCTGCCTATTCTGGGTATAATTTCGGACTTTTAGGACGTCTGGATTGTTCCTATAACGGTGCTGCAATATTGGCGACGACAAGTAATGCCTCAAGATATGAAACAGTAGATGTCCAAGGTAAATATGCTGGCTATTTCTGTGGAGACACTCGTGTGACTGGAACAATGACCGCAGGTGCATTTGTGACATCTTCGGATTATCGTTTGAAAGAGAATGTACGCTCGCTTTCGAAATCAGACGGATGCTTGAATAAACTGATGGATATGAATGTTGTAGAATTTAACAATAAACAACGACAATTCACGACTTCTAATATAACACGCCACTCCTCTGATTCTCACGAGTTATTGACCGAAGATGAAGTGCTGGAAATGAATACTCTCCTTGAGAAAGATGCAAACGATTCTGTTTCGCATTGGTATGACGAAGAATCTCCCATCCTTAAAAACAAACATTATGGCTTGGTTGCCCAAGAGTTACAAGAGATATATCCAGACCTTGTAGTGGAAAGTCAGGATGGTTTTTTGGCAATCAACTATTTGGAGATTATCCCTCTTCTTATTCGCTCGGTGCAAGAGTTGAAAGCCGAGTTGGATGCATCCAAGAGTGGCGATGCCCCCATTCAGAAAGCCCAAGCACGCAATACCGATGTCACCAACATTGATGCAGTGGTAACTACGCTTTATCAGAATACTCCCAATCCTTTCACGGAGAGCACCCTCATCCTATGCGATGTGGCTGAAGCGGTAGTTAATGCCGACCTCTACATCTATGACATGAACGGTAAGCAGATTGATACCTACTCCATTACGGAGCGCGGTGCCACAAGCGTTACCATCGAAGGGCATAGCCTGGAAGCTGGCATGTATCTCTATGCACTCATTGCCGATGGGCAGGTGATTGATACCAAGCGGATGATATTAACCAAGTAAACACAATTGCCATGAAAGCTTTAAGTATACAAAGATGCTTGTTATATGTGTCAGCTTTCCTGTACGTGCTAGCGGCAAATGCTGATACGCATAACTTGACTT
>JAZRDT010000039.1:0-43654 GCA_045660385.1 Bacteroidaceae bacterium
TTATCTTCTTCTACATTTTCGTCAGTCGTTCATTTCCGTTGCCGTCTGCATTTCTGAGTACAGACATTGAAAGGGGAAAGGTTTTCGGACAGAATACTCTCCACAGGAAGAAGATTCTGACCGAAACGGCTTGCCGCCTGACCTTTCAACTTTCAAGGGCTGATGTACTACCTTCGCAGACGAGCAAAGGAAAGGGGCGAATGACGGAATCGGGAAACTCATATATCGCAATTGATGATAGACCAATTTCAAATATTACCCTGCAATAATGAAAAATACACCGTCATTTTGCTCGTTCATAAAAAAGTTGTACCTTTGTTCCAAGATGAGTTGTACATCAATGCAAATCACGCAAGTATGTAGAAATCAGAACGGTTGCCATCTCGTTACCCAAATTCCAAGCAACCCGAATAACCGTTTAATTCTAAGATAATTGCAAATTCTGCGATTTTTTGCGGAAAAAGTGTGCCGGCATGTTACATGCCATAAAATAGGGCTATAAACTTGCTTTTTCGCTCAGCTTACATTAACTTTACCGACGATATGTGTAAATCGGAAAAATATAGTACATGGCAATTGCTCGCCTGGATTTGGAGAGCTTCGCGTGGTGCCCGACTTCAAGCGCTTATGAGTGCTCTGATAGGAGTGGTTTCGGTAGTGTGCTCGCTCAGCTTTGTGTTTTTGAGCAAGGAGGCCATTGATATCGCTACAGGTGTGCAGTCTGGTGAACTGATACATTATGGCATAGGCATGGGCGTACTGCTGCTGACAGAGATTGTGCTTCATGCCGTGAATAATTGGATTGTCAATACGTTGGGTGTAAAGACGCAGAACAGATTGCGTGCCCATCTTTTCAAGCGGCTGATGCAGAGTGAGTGGCAAGGGAAGGAGCGCCATTCGGGTGATGTTCTCAATCGCTTGGTGCAGGACCTCAATACGATAGCATCTGTGGTGACCAGTACGATACCTTTCGTTATCATTACCTCAGTGCAGTTTGTCGCTTCGTTCTGTTTCCTTTATACGATGGATCATACGTTAGCTATAGTGCTTGTGTTGATACTTCCTTTCTTCGCTTTGCTAAGTCGGTTCTATGTGAGTCGTATGCGTCGTATGACCAAGGCAGTGCGCGAAAGTGATAGCCGCATCCATGCTGTCATGCAGGAGAGCTTACAGCATAAGACGGTGGTAAAGGCATTGGAGCAGACAGAAGAGATGGGCGGCAAGCTACATCGTCTGCAAGAACGTTTGCAGAACGAAGTCGTCGCTCGCACCCGATTCAGCGTGCTTTCCCGCTCGCTTGTGTCGATGGGATTCTCTTCAGGTTACCTGACTGCGTTCCTGTGGGGTGTCTTTCGTATACAGGGCGGTGTCATCACTTTTGGTGTTATGACCGCTTTCTTGCAACTGGTAGGTCGCATACAACGCCCATTGAGCGACTTTGCACGTCTTATTCCCACACTCGTGGGAGCTCTGACCTCTGCCGAGCGCTTGATGGAACTGGAAGATCAACCGCTCGAGGAGGTTGGTGAACCCATCGTGTTGCGGCCTGTGGCTGGTGTGCGCCTTGAGAATGTTGATTTTATCTATTCGGACGGAAATGAACATGTGTTCAAGGAGTTGTCTGCTGATTTCCCTCCGGGTTCGATGACTGCCGTATTGGGAGAAACCGGTGCCGGAAAGACCACACTCATCCGACTCATCTTGGCTCTTTTGCACCCTAACAAGGGACGTGTGCTCCTTTATGATGGAGAACGTGAAGTGGATGCGTCATCGCTGACAAGAGCCAATCTTGTATATGTGCCGCAGGGTAATACGCTCTTCAGCGGTACTATTCGCGATAACTTGCTTCTGGGAAATCCTAACGCCACGGATGTTGAACTATGGCGTGTGTTGCATATTGCGTGTGCCGATTTTGTGGAACAACTCCCCGAGGGATTGGATACGGTATGCAGTGAACGGGGTGGGGGATTTAGCGAGGGACAGGCCCAGCGTATTGCTATTGCTCGCTCTTTGTTGCGTGAGGGATCTATACTCTTGTTGGATGAGGCTACCTCAGCCCTTGACCCCGATACAGAACAGCGACTCCTGCAGGGCATTGCTTCGGAGCTGCAGGGGAAGACATTGATCTTTATTACTCATCGCCCATCGGTATTGGAGTATTGCAGTCGCGTGCTGCATGTGTAGCCTTTCCGTTATATAATTAAAGCAGGACTCTATGCGTGTGCATCAGTCCTGCTTCTTGTCTTGGTTGTTGCTATTGTTACTTTCGTACAGCCTCTTCGATATGTTCAGGTACGGCTACTACGCGAACGAACTTCTGAATATCAGTAGCATCATCCTTGGCGGTCCATACCATTGACTCCTTGTAGAGGTCGGTGATGATGTACTCGTTGTTCCATGTCCCAAGTTCATGGTCGTAGGTGCCGCTGATGATATCGCCTATGCGCCAATCCTTTTCGATAGCAAAGTGTCCTGTCTGAATCACGGGATACATGCTGTTAATGTTGTTATAGATGCAAAAAGTTCCCTTGCTGTCAAGTACGATGTAGAGAAAGGTGCCTTCGGCGAGAGGAGCATTGTTCCACTCGGCCAATTGCCATGTGCCGTCGATGTTGTAATTGTTTACGGGTAGAGTTGTTTCTTCAATCACGTCGGGAGTGCATGATACGCCCACAAGAAGGAGCATTAGCATGAAGATGTTGGTGAGTTTTTTCATATCTGTGTATAGTTATTTTTCGATAGTTACATGTATTGTTCGTTCAGAGGGTCGGCCACTGATGCCCTCGATGAGCATGGGAAAACGCAGTGTCTCCCTTTGTCGGGGAAGTTTGTTAATGTCGATGGAAATTACCATGTCGGCCTCTGTACCTGGTGCGATCACCTTAGGCTCGGTGCGGAATTTTGCATAGTCCGGTAGCATGGGAGCGTTGAGCTGTAGTGGCTTGTTTCCGCTGTTAGCGCAGAGAATACGTATCTCGGGCTGACCTTGTGTAGGTAATTCGGTGAAAGTTGCCGTCTTGCGTTTGATGCGTAGGGCTCCCATTGCGTGTGGAAGATGGCTCCATACGTCGCTGTCAGTCACCTCACCATAGAGTGAGAGGCGTGCCATGGGTTGCCGGCCTCCGTCGGCGAGGTATACGAATGCGTCTACGTCGATTGTCCCAGGACGATTCTTCGGATTATAGGTGAGTGTTATCAGCGTCTTCTTTCCCGGTGCTATTGCCGTGCTGTCAAAGGTTGCCGAAGTGCATCCACATGTGGTGCGTACACGTTCTATGTGTATGGCCATGTCGCTCACGTTGTATAGTGTGAAGGTACGACTTACGGATGCAGCCTCCTCGCTCATTGTGCCCAGGTCGAAACTCTGAGGTTCGCAGCGTAGCACGTTGGCTCCTTGTGCATTCACTTTCGGGTGCACGATAGAGTCTATCTGCTCACGCGTAAGACCACGCATGTCTTGTACCGCTACCTGGGCAACGGCGCTGAGCGAGAGCAATAACGCTAAGGTCAGTATGTTATATCGTGGAGCCAATCTACAATTCCCAATCTTTAATTTTCAAATCGTATTACATCCAACCGTTTTCACCCACCTTGCGTACGGTGATGGCGATGGTCTGCTTCTTGGTGAGCACTTGTGAGTTCTTGTCGTGCAACTCAATGGTAGCAGTAGTCACACCAGGCTCGAGACCTGTCACCATCAGCTTGGTGTCGTCAACAATCACGGCGTCAGCAACGGTCGAAGAGGCACACTTCACGATGTAGTGGACGCTATTATCTTCAACGAAATATCTCGCCAAGTCAATAGTCTGCACCGCTCCGGGAGCCACGATGACGTTGGGCACGCGCATATCGCTGCCCGCAGGTTTGCCATTGTTGTCTGTGCCATCAATAGCCCGTAAGAGAGCACCGGCATCGATGAGGCGTCCCATCTTGCCACGATAGTCGTTGAGGTTCATCTGTACGGTAGAGTAGCCTGCCGAGGCGTGGTTGTAGTGGTATATCTTGGTTTGATTTGCATACTTGCTGTCGAGGTCGCGAGCGGTCGACTTCATGAGTTCGATAAACTCCTCGGCTTTAAAGTGACGACGCATCTTCGCAGCATACGAGAGACCCAGTGCTGCTACACCTGATACGTGGGGGCAGCTCATCGAGGTGCCTTCGTAATAACCGTAGTCAGCCTGACCATTGATGACGAGTGTAGAGAGGATGCTACCATTGGGTTTGGTCCAGTCGGTTCCGTCGTTGTTCTCACCGATAGTACCGTAGTACTCGGTGTCGCCACCTGGAGCAGAGAAGTCGACCTCTACACCATAGTCGGTGTAGCCGGCGGGCGTGAAATCGGCCGAGATGGCAGCCACGCTCAGACACTTGGAGTATGCCGAGGGGAAGGCAGGCATGGCCGCATATTCATTACCTGCGGCAAAGATGGCGATACCACCCTCGATGACACCGTTGGGCGAGCCTGCATTATGGATGAAGTAGTCGAGCGCGTCCTTCTCCAAAGGATAGAGGCCACCCCACTCCTCCTCCGATGCCGGACCGGGAGTGTAGCCCATCATCATATTTGACAGGGCACTGTTGTATCCCCAGCTACACTGGAGGATGACAGCACCATTGTCGGCAGCATACTTGATGGCACGCGCCTCCTGAGCCAAGGTCACAGAGTACATACCGTCGATTACCTGACACGACATGATGCGTACGCCTGTGCCCGGAGTACCATTTCCACCTGCCACACCGCATACGCCCTCGCCATTGCCATTGACAGCAGCGATGGTACCTGCTACGTGGGTGCCGTGGCCGGTATCGTAGGTCTCAGACCAGCAGATGACGGGTGTATTCTTAACGAAGTTGTATCCATAGCGGTCACCGGCATAGCCGTTGCCGTCGGCATCGGTATTGGAATTGTACTCCTCTGCCTCATTTACCCACATGTTAGCTGCGAGGTCTGGATGGCTCCACATGACACCCTCGTCGAGAACGGCCACGATGATAGAGGGGTCGCCAGCTTCGGGGTAGATATCCCATGCCTCGGCACAGTTGACATCTGAGCCTGCAATGGTGGGTGCCCACTCTTGTGCGAAATCATAGCCTCCGTTGTTGACATAGCCCCACTGATGGTATAGGCCGGGGTCGTTGAAGTGTGCATCGGCGGTGCGGGGGGCGCTCTTCAGACGGTCGCTGCCGATAGCTACGGGCTTGCGCATGGCGTTGTCAACACGTTTGAGGGTAGTGTTGCACTGCACCTTTGACACCTCACCCAAGCGGCGCAGATTGCTTACTGCTACCTTGAGGTCGGTATTCTTGTCGAAACGTACGATATACCATAGGTGCATGCCATTCTGACGGGCACGCTCCTCGTGACGAGGGTCTACGGGGAACACACGCTCCAGCTCATAGCCACCCAGAATACGTAGCACCTCATCGGTAGAGGGGATACCGCTACGGGTCATCACGAGGTTCTCTTCGGCCATCTGGTCGAGGATGTCCGTCATCTCAGGTACGAACTTGACAAGCAGTTCTCCGTCGGCAGCACCTTCAGGGATAAGAATGCCTGTCATGTCAGTCTCCACACCGCCCGGAGTGGTCAAGCCCACATCGTTACAAGCGGCGAACAAAAGCCCTATCAATAAGGAATATATAATGCTTCTTTTCATATCTAATTATTCTGCTTAGTCTTCGAATTCTTCCTTTATCTCATACTTCTCGCGGTAGCCGGGGAAGAAGTTGTAGTAGTACTCATAGTCGGTAGGCTCATTGTCAAACTTTACGAGCTTGCCGTTAGAGTCGATACCATTCTCCTTCTGCATGTAGATGAGCGATTCGGGGAACCAGTCGAGCAGATGGGGGTGATAGAGCACCCACTCGGGCAGCTTGCCGGTGAAGAAACAAAGGTTCAGGGTCAAGCGCTTCATGTTAGGCATAATCTTGGGGCGGCCTACGAGGTTCTGCAGGGTGTCGTTACCTGCTACGTCAGCTTCGCTCCATGCCTCTACGCCATCCTGACCTACGGTGAAGTCGGGTATCTGACCTTCGATGTAGTTGTTTGAGAGGCGCAACTCCTCGAGCGTATCCCACAAGAGCAAGCGCTTGAGAGCGTCATTCTCATTGGTGCTGAAGTGAAGTCCGATACCATCCTCATAGGACTCTTTCTTTTGAAGATCATACAGACTCCAACGGCGGCAATCAATGAAGTTCAACCTCTTCAGCTTGGGGAAGTTTTCTTTGGTAAGGATGGATGGTATCTCTTTGAAATTGTTGGAGCTGAGGTCGAGTGATTCGAGCTTGTCGCCCAACTTGACAAAATCATCAGGCAAGGAGACAAGACCAAAGGCTCCAATCTGCAGATGCTTCAGATACTCCAACTCGCAGACCTCGCTACCCAGTTCGATGCTAAGGAGCATGGTGTTGACATTACTGTAGATATTGAGGGTCTCGATATACTTAAGGTAGCGTACCTCCTGTGGTATGCTCTCCTTGGTGTGGCACATCATGATATTGGCTGAACGTACGCGGCCTACAGCCTCGCGAGGAAGTTCGCCACTGACAATCTCCTCGTCGGTAGCCTCCCACAAGGTGATGTTGGGCCAGTACTGCATATTCTCGGATACCTCCCACGGACTGAGCAACTGAAGGCGGTCGATGATGGTGATGAGCGCCAAAGAGTCTCCTGCACGATCGTCGGTGATAGTGGGAGCTGCATCTTGAGTCAGCGTGAGTATGGCGGGCTGCTCCAATACATCCTCGGCATTGAGGGGTACGAAATGAATGTGCGCTACGCGCTCTTCGAACTGGGTGTTGATCTTCCAATCAAAGCGTACGGTAGTGGTGCGGGGACGTGAGCCACGGTCGAGTTCAAGTTCTACCTTGCTCGGGGTAATCCACTCGATGAGTGGTGACTCTTCGTACTCGACCTTGATGCCGAAGGGTATGTTGGCAGTAACGGTAGCCTCGAAGTAGCGGTCGGAAAGGCTGTTGGTAGATGAGGCAATGGTTAAAACAGAATCCTCAAGAATAATCTGTTTGCCAAAGCCCAATTGGTTGACTGACACTCGCAAGTCGCCCTCACTCAAAGTTCTGAAATATAGTGTGGCAGTACGGGAGCCATCGACCAATGTTGAGTCGATAGAGATGTTGCATCTGGTTTCGCCGATGCCATTAGCGGGTGAGATGCTTACCCAAGGCTCGGTAGACATGGCTACCCACTCGGTGGGGGAACTCACTTGCAGAAATTCGGTACCACCCTCGGCTCCAATTGTGATGACAGGCTTGTCAACCTCAAAGCGTGGGAGCAGATTCTCATCTTGACAAGCTGCAAAGAGCAGCACGGATAATAATATAATTGTCGTTCTTTTCATATACAATCCAATAACAAGTTGAATGATTATTCAAGGTCCAGGTAGTCGCAGCCACGGATATCCTGAGTCTTATCATAAATGAGCAGGTAGTAACCGGCAGCTATGTAATCGCATACATCAGAGAGGTCGATGGAGATGTTGGGGTTATCTTTGATCTCAAAGTAACGGATGTAGGGCGATATGGTGTCTTCAATTTTGCGCAGGTCGTTAGAACCTATATAGAAGGCTGCGAGGCTAGGACAAGTATAGAGTCCTGTGGGCCAAGTGCGTAGGGTTCGGTTACCCTCTTCGTCACGCTGGTGGCGTATGCCGAAGGTCGCAAGATAAGAACAGTCGAGCGGTTCGTAGGGGAAGTCAGAGAAACAGTTGTAGCTGAGATCAATACCATAGAGATAGGGTAAGTTGGTAGCCCAAAGGTCTGAAGGCAGATCGGTTAGCTTATTGTAACTGAGGTCGAGGGTTTGCAGATAGTGTGAGTACTTACCTGTCATAGAACCCTCGGGAATACGTTTCATACCATTTCCTGAAAGCACAAGTACGGTCATGGGCGAACCTGTCTTGAAGAGTACGGCAGGCATCTCCTCAAGTTTATTGTATGAGAGAGAAACCGAAGTGGCATTGATACCACGATGCTTGTCGCCATTCTCAAAGCCGGTAATCTGGTTGTATGAGAAGTCTATATCCTTCATGATATTTACCGACTTAGCATTGAAGATGTCGGGGACCTCGGTGAGTTTGTTGTGAGTGCATGAGAACAGCTCTACGTCGTAGTAGCCGAAGAAGTAGTCGTAACCATCCTCCTCACGGTGACCGGGGATATGCTCAATCTCGTTGTAGTCGAGGTATACCTTGGTGAGGTTGATATTCTTACCGAAAGGATGTAGGGTCTTGATCTTATTGTTGGTACAGTCGAGCAAAGCGAGTTTGACCATCTTGCTCAAGTGCTCATAGGCAGGGAACTCCTCCAGGTTGTTGTAGCCCATGTAGAGGAGCTGCAGGCGAGGACCGCTTGTGCCATCGATGATAGCCTCCCAGTCGCTCTTGAGCTGGGCACCTGTGATATTGTTGTTGCAGGCGATGTTGAGTGATTGCAACTCGGGCAAACCGGTAAGCATTTCCAAGGGGAGTGCCTTGAGGTTGCGGCAGTTGTAAATCTCCACATCGGTAAGCGATGTCAGATTGGCCCAACTCCATGTGTCCTGTTCAGCATAGAAGGGCGAATCTTCTTTGACATCGATGAAGAAGCCTTCGGTTGTGATGGGCGAGTTGGCGATATAGAACTGCTGCAGCTTGGTGAGGCGCATCATGGCACGTGAGATACCACGGATAGCATTGGTTTGCTTACCAAACTGTACATCCTTGAGTGTGATGCGGCTACTCATCGTGATGGGATTCAGCTTGGGATCGCGATTGATAGCATCCTGTAGGATATCGCTCAGTCCCTCACGGATATCTCGCTTGAGGAATTTGTCATGATAACTCATGCGGATAGCTTGGCACTGCTCAGCCGTCATCGCACCCTCTACCTCATCGAAGAGGTGTCCGCCTAGCAATTCATCGTGAGTGCCCAAAGAAAGTACGGCAATCTCTGTGAGCTGACCGATAGCATCGGGAACTATACCACGAGCGCCCATACCTGCCAAAGAAAGAGCAACGACACGGCCATCAGCATCGATGCTTACGCCCGGCTGCTGGCCCCACATATCGAGGTCTTTATTGAAATCCCAGTTGCAACCAGGGGCCTCGGCCTCACCATAATAGCTCCAATTGGGGCCATCGAGAGCCAACCAGATTTCCTTAAGGGCGAGATAGTCCTTGATATGCTCGGTGGTCTCGCTGAGTTGGATGGTGATGGCTACTGAATCGGTGAGTTCATTGTCACGTACCTCGAAGGTTACACCGTCTGTCACCTCTACCGCTTCAAGCACGTTGCGGGCATTCTTATCGGCATAGGTGGTGTAGCGGCTTACGGTATAGGTACCCTCCTTGAGCCATACCACAGTATCTACCGAGAAACTGGTGGTCTGGGCATTGTACTCAGAACCATCGATAGAGTGATCGAGGAAGCCCTCCTCAAGAGTCACCAGCACCTTGTTGATATCGGTGCTCTCCGTGGTATTGATGTTCTTTACAGTGAAGCTCACAGCCTTGATGTTTCCAAACGGATATGCACCTGCTTCGGTAGCACGAGTAGCGCTGAAGTTCTCGGGCTTAACCAAGCGGAACGCGGCCTTACCACGAGGAGTAACACTCACGGAGAGATTATGCATAACCAGACCGTCAGCAATAATGGTAAACTGTGAGTGAGCACTGGCCGAAAGAAGCTCATTGTCAAGTCTGTCGTAAAGGGTATAGCCGATTACACGATATTCGCCCACAAGCAGCTGCAACTTGTCACTGCGCAAGCCATACTCTGAGTTCTCGCTATTATAGGCATTCAGAACTAGGGTCTGCACGATGGTTCTATCATCGTGCTGCATAGTCACTTGCACCTTGTGAGCGTCGTGCAGATAATCCAAAGTAGTGGCACGCGAAGTCGGAGCGGTGTCGTTCTTGTAGAGTTTGAACTGTACATAGCCGTAAGAGGAGCTCAGTTCGTCCTCTGTATCTGTACAGCCAATAAAACCCAAGGTGCACAACAAAAGTGCTGCGATGGTCAAACGGCTGCTAAGTAATTTATATAGGTGTATCATGATTGTCATTGCTTAAAGGATAGGAGTTACTACTAATGCCTTATGGGCTATCTTATTGGCATCAACAAAGAGGATTATATATTGCTCTTCAATGTAGGAACGGAACTGTAGGAGCATGTGGTCTTCGCCTTCGGCTTCCATTAGTGTGGGCTCAATTAGGTAGTCTTCATCCTCAAGATATGCTTTACCGCTTACACCGATAATTTGTATCTCTCCGTTATCGATACTTGGATTCCAAACTTCGAGTGAGAGCATCGGATTGAGAATATAGGGATGAGCAAAATCGAGTTCAGCCTTGAATAGATTGTTGGGGATAATTCCATAGGATTGGGCAAATTCTACCCACATTTCTTCAGTTTCAAGGGCAACCTCGATATACTCGAATGTGGGCCCATCAATGAGGTGGAAGCTACCAGCCAAGATGCTCTCCTGTGTGAACTCAGCAATGAGGTATTGCTCACACTCAGCTTTTACCTCAGCTGTACCTGTAGTGTCGGTCAAAAGGAACTTCGCAACATCGTCCAACGTGCTCAGTGTTGCGTTAACTGCATTGGGAAGAACAAAGAGATAGCCTGTACGCTCATTGTCTGTGTTTTCAGCAAAGCTAATTGTAAGGTTTCCACTCTTGTCGTCGGTCACCGTATACCAAAGCTCTTCATCGGGTGTTATTAACTTACAACCGGAATCTTTTTCGTGCAGAGCATAATAGAGGGTGTAGGCATCGTTGAGTGCAGTCACTGATACTTGAATGGGTGCATCAAAGATTTCTTGTGACATGTCGTAAAGAGAACTCTTATAGGTGAGTCCATCGGCGGAAATCTTCATTCCCCATTGTGTCGTAGGCTCGAGGATAATTTTTTGTGCTTCCATACCGGTATACTCTACATGCAAGCGAAGCATGGGAACATCTTTGTCGCTGAAGCAGATGGAGTCGGTTTCGTTGGTCTGGCTATACCTTGTGTACTCGGGTTTTACGCTTAAGGTGATGATATCTCCCTCGCGTCCAAGAGTGAGCCACTCGGCCGTGGTGCTGATATAAAGATTGTTGGAGTCAATGGTTGTCTCCTTGATTGAAAATGAGGTCACTCCCTCGGAGCCTATAAGAAGGGTCTGATTATGCTTGTAGTCTACAGAATCGTTACCGATGATGATGGCATCTGTAATGCCTCGGCGGGTAATGACAGCAATGACTCCACTCTCTTCTCCCATGCGTAGGATGATGTTGGCTTTGCTCTCATCGACACTTTGTCCGTCGTCGGTGATAACGAATGTCACTAGTTGCTCACCAGCTTTGCCACTGGTATCGAGGAAGAGACCATCCACCTTGCACCACATGGCATCTGATGAGAGCTGCCAAGAACTATGGGCCGAGAATGCTACTACAACCGTGTCGTTGGTGTCGACAGTGAATGTCTGTGTTTCTGAAGGGAACTTAGGAGTGGTACCTTGGGGGGCTTCGTTACAAGCACTGAGAAATATTGCAGTCAGTGCTACTGCAACTGAAAATATCTTATTAATCTTCATAATCTTTAATATATATATGTATTAATAGCCTTGGTTCTGCAGTATGCGTGCCTCATCATCGCTAATCCATTCGATAGCATGGATAAAGGTTCCTACCGTATTGGTGCCCGCAGCCATACCTGGCACCCAGAGGGTGATATACTGGTATATGAATTTCTCACAGGCGCTGTAATAGCTGACATAGTTGGTGGGCTGGTAGATGTGGAGCATACCATCGCCATAAACGGTGCCGAAGGCCTCGCCTGTGGTCACCAATGGTTGGTCGTCCATCTCGATGAGCGGATTAAGCGGGTCATCGGTAGTGAAACGTAGCTTCACATCGTACCCATCGTAGTAGAAGTCTTTCATGATGATGGTATTCTCTTCCGTGGAATCTACCTCAGTCTTGATAAGGCGGTTGTAGCTTCCTACATAGTTGTAGAGGAAGGTAGAGGTGATCATTGCGTACCCCGAGAAGGCATTGATGTCGAATGGACATACCTTGCGTAATACGACACGGGTGGTGTCTCCTCCATAGAGGTCCCAATGGTACTTGTCGTCAGCGATAAGGTGAAGCATGACTTCGGGGTCGTAGTCTACGCTGAGGTTTTCTGCGATGCCCTTCATGCGGAGGCTACCTGTCAGTTCGCCGGCCTTGATGGTAACGGTGTTCGACTCGATGGCGTAGTGTATGCCTTCGATGGCATTGCTATGCTTGTCAATCACCTCTACGGCCACCGTGCGGTCTTTGTCGCTCACTGTTGTTGCTGCGATGGTGATGTCGAATACCTCGTCGCTGTTCTCTACACCCAATACGGTGAGTGTGTCAGCAAACATGATGTACTCGTCGCCTTGATACAGGGTGTGCTGCTCCTCGCAATTGGTGAATGTGGCAAGCATCACGAACGATGCTATTGTGCCGAGCAATATATTCTTTTTCATACGTTGTTCTTTACTCCTGGTTATTTGTTGCTTTCGTTTGGCTCGATGTTGGCTCCCGGAGACTCAAGCTCGTGTTGCGGGATGGGCCATACGAAGAGGGGATTGTCTTTCTCGATCTTGAGGCTGCTGCCATTGGAGAGCGACTGCGTCTGCGGCGTGCGCTCAAAACCCTTGTGCCAGCGCTTGAGATCCTGCAGGCGGAACCCTTCCATGTAGAGCTCTTTTACACGCTCTTCCTCGATGATTTCCAACGCATTGTCTTTGGTGAGAGTAGCCGAAGCTCCAGTGCTGTAGCGTGCTTTGCGCAGTTCGGCAATGTCGGCCGAAGCCTTCGAGTAGTCGGGCTTCTCCTGCATGGCGTATGCCTCGGCACGTATGAGGTATTGCTCAGAGAGACGGAACACCTGAGGTTCGCATACGTGGAGCATCTGTGCACTCTCGAAGAAACTTTGATTGCCCCAGTACTTGGCCAAAAGAGGCCAGGTGAGTCCGTGGCTATGTCCTGTGGTTGTTTCATGGAAGAGGGCGCTGTAGCGCAAGTCGTTAGCACCATAAAGTCCCAGTACCCATTGTGCGGGTACATAGTCGGGCTTGTACGACGAATAGTCCCAGTTGAAGAATACTGAACCCAGGGCGCCGCCATAAGCTGTGGTGGTGAATCCAACCTTCCAAATGGTTTCATAGGAGAAGTTGTAGCGCCACATGTATTCATAAAGGCTAATCTGCTTGTTCGTCATTGATAGGTAGTCTGACATAGTCGTAGCCAATGTAGTAGCACTTGCCAACTGGAACTCGCCACTCTCGATGAGCAGTGTGGCGTACTTGATGGCATTGGCATAGTCCTTCATATAAAGGGCTACGCGAGCACGCAAGGCATACACGGTGTATATGCTGAAGTAGGGGCTGTCGTAGTAAGTGTAGCCCTTTTCGTTGTCTTCATCGATTTGCAGACAGTCTTCAGCACGCTCCAAATCTTTGATGACAAAGTCGTACGATGCTTTCAGCGATGCACGCACCAGCGGTTCATCGCTGTAGTAGTCGGTTTTTAGCACTACGCCCAGCTCTTTTTCTGCCTCCTCGTCGCCCTCGTATGCCTTACAGAAGAGCTTGATAAGTTCGGAGTAGGCCAAGGCACGAGCAAAGTAAGCCTCACCGCAATATTGCTCCAAGCGCTCGAAGTCTTCATCATTATAGATGTTTTCGCGCACCTTGTCAGCATTGGCAAGCAAGAAGTTGCTGCAACCGATGACGTTGTAAAGCGCACCATATACGGAGGTGATCTGCGAATTGGTGGCGAGGATGTCCCAACGCCAAATGTCGCCATAGGTATTGGTGTAACCATTGACTGCGTAGGCCAGGTCGGCCTGAAGGTCGGGAAGTAGGGTGAGGTAGCCACTGTAGAGAGCACCGCTGAGCCAAGCACTGTAGATGCCGATAACGGCTTGGTTGGCCTCTTCGATGGAGGTGATGGCATTGCCTGCGGGTATCTCATCTTGCGGATACTTGTCGAGGCAAGATGACAGCATGCACACGCTGAGCGTGATGAGTAGATATGATTTGAGTTTCTTCATAATTCGTCGTGGGGTTAGAAGTTGAGTTCAAGACCGATAGAGAACTGGCGCGACATGGGGTATTGCGCTGCATACACGTTGCTGGTCGACTCGGGGTCGATGCCGCTAAACTTGGTGAAAGTAAAGAGATTCTGTGCTTGTACATACAAGCGGGCACCACCGATACCCTTCATTTTGGACAGTGTCTTGGGCTGCAAGGTATAGCTGAGCATGAGGTTCTTCATGCGGAGGAACGATGCATCCTCAAGGAAACGTGAGTCCATTTGGGGAGTCACACCGTAGCGGGGGATATCGGTTATGTCACCGGGTTTCTTCCAACGGTCGTAGAGCAGGCGTTTCGACTGGTTGTATACCGAGTACAAGCCATTGCTCTCTTCGAAGAATCGGTCGTTGTTGAACATCCAGCGGTTGGCTACCCACGCAAACTGTGTGCTTGCACTCCAGCCTTTCCATGACACCGAGGTACCGAAACCACCTTGCCAGGGTGCCATGTAGGTTTTGCCAACGAGCACCTTGTCCGATTCTCGGAACTCAGTGGTGATGTTGCCCTCTTTGTCGTACCAAAGAGCATCTCCATTAGCGGGGTTTACACCGGCATAGCGGTTAATGTAGAACTCGCCCACAGGGTGTCCTACCACGAGCTTGGTTGATGTTCCCGACATCTCGTATTCGTCGAGCCCGTTGTAAAGTTCTGTGATTTCATTGTGGTTATATGAAGCATTGCCATTGATGTTCCATACGAAATTCTCGGTGCGAATGATGTCAAGGTTGGCCGAGAGCTCTACACCACGATTGACCATGGCACCTACGTTGTCCCAACGCTGGCCGAAACCATTGTTTGCATACGATTGGGGAACGAGCATCAGCATGTTCGTGGTGAGTTTATTGTACAACTCTAAATCGACATTGAAACGGTGCACAAAACCCAAGTGCAAGGCGAGGTTGCTACTCCACAACTGCTCCCAACTGAGGTTGGGGTTACCTTCGCTTGAGGGGGCGATACCCGACTCTCCATTATAGATATAGCCACCTCCTACGAGTTCCAAGTGGTCGTAGTTGGGGATTGATGAGTTACCCGACGTACCTGTGCTGAGGGCCACCTGTGCATTGGTAATCCATGTGTAGGGACGCATGAACTTCTCTCTGAGTACGTTCCACATGGCACCTACCGACCAGAAACTTGCCCAACGGCCATTCTTACCGAAGCGTGATGAAGCATCGCTGCGCAGGGAGAAATCGGCATAATACTTGTCCATATAGTTGTACTCTCCGCGACCGAAGAATGAGAGGTAGGCATAGCTTGAGTAGCTGTTGGCCCACGATGAAGCGTACGTGCCGTTCGACAATGTGGTGAGGAAGTCGTTGTTCTGTCCGCGTGTTACCACTTGGAAACTCTCCGAGCGGTAGTTGACACCCTCTTGACCGAGCATGACATTGAAATCGTGTATGTGGTCCACCTTGAACTTATAGTTGGCTGTGTTTGTTACGGTGAGCTGCAATGCATTGGCCGAAGCTTTACCGGCCGAACCTATGCCATTGTTGCCTGGGAAGCTGGGGAGCGACTTCATGTCGGTGGTTGAGTGCGAGAAGTCGATACCGAGCTGAGTGCGGAGTGTGAGGTCTTTGATGGGAGTTACCTCGGCATATACGGTGCTCAGCATTTTGTACTTTTGGTTGAGCTGTGGGTTGTCCTCCATCCATTCGATGGGGTTCTGTGTGGTTCCCTCCCATGAACCATCCTTCGATGAGGCTACTGATCCGTCGGCCTTGTAGGGGTTCCAGTAGGGCAGCATGAAACGACTTGCTGAGATAGGAGTGTATAGAGTGTAAGCACCCTCGTCAGCCTGTTGCACCTCTTCGTAGGTCATCATTGTGTTGGTACCCATCTTGAGCCAGTTGCCCGTTTTTACGTCGGCATTGCTGCGCAACGAGTAGCGGCGGAAGGTAGAACCCTGTGCTATACCATCCTGATCGTAGAAGTTGGCCGACACGAAATAGTTCATTGTCTCCGTAGCGCGGCTCACAGAGAAATCGTAATTCTGCAGCATGGCGCGGTTGTTGAAGATAGCCTCCTGCCAGTTGATGTCCGTTTGGCTGAGGTAGTCGTAGTCCTGTCCGGCATCGAGGCCAATCTCCTTTTCAAATTGGATGCGCTCAGCAGTGTTCATCAGCGACCACTCCTTCGAACTGGCCAATTGTGAGAAACCGGTTTGCGCACGCAAGGTAACCTTGGGCTTCTCCATCTGCGTACCGCGCTTGGTGGTGATCACTACCACACCATTGGCCGCACGTGCACCATAAATTGAGGTGGATGACGCATCCTTCAGCACCGATACTGACTCGATGTCGCTAGGGCTGATCGTGTTGAAGTCGGCACTCGAGATGGGTACACCGTCGAGGATGAAGAGCGGTGCAGTGCCTGAGTTGATGGAGTTGGTACCGCGAATTTGGAAGGTAGCCGCCTTTGATGGCTCACCAGAGTTTGAGAGCACCATGAGGCCCGCGCTCTGTCCCTGCAGTGCCTGGTCGAAACCTGCAGCGGGGATCTCGGCAATCTTGTCGGCTTTCACTGTCGATACCGAACCGGCGATGGTACCCTTCTTTCGTGTACCGTAGGCCACTACTACCACCTCCTCCATGAGTTGTACGTCGGGGAGCATTTCAAGATTTAGCGTCTTGGTCTTTGCTGTCACCTTGTGCTGTTCCTCCTTCATGCCCAGGTAGGTAAAACTCAGTGTAGCCTCCTTGCCGGAAACTTCGATAGAGTAGTTACCGTCAAAATCTGTAGTCACTCCGTTGTTCGGATTGTCCAGTTGGCGTATTGCAACACCAATCAGCGGTTCGCCATCTTCCTTGGAGGTAATCGTTCCACTCACCACAAAATTTTGCGCAAGCAGTGTGCCGAAGGTTACCATCAGTCCGAAGAGGACAGTCAATAATCTTTTTCTCATTATCTGCATGTTTATTTGTTTCACTCAATCACGTTATTCACGCGCGTATAAACGCTTCGCGCAAAAAACGTGCAAATTTACGCATAATAATTGAATAAATACGTGTCGGACTGTATGCAAAAGTGTTAAAAATACGACAAAAAGCCCTATTAGTCATTACAGACCAATAGGGCATGCTAATATGAAATGTGGAGTTGCTTTTTTATGCCTTTTGTAAGTAGTTGCGTATGTTGGCGAGAACTTTCTCGCTGAGGCGGTCGAAAGCCTGGCGAGTGCGTCCAGTCGATACGTTCATGCAGTGCACATTGGGGTAGGCGAGCAGGTGCGCACCACCCAAGGCTCCCAGGGTGTCGCAGTAGAGGTGGTTGTTGCCCTTGCCGAGCCATTCGAGCAGGGCTGGCTCGTCCCATGCGGGCGAGAGGCCCGTATTGAACAGCACCTTATGTTCGCCAAAATGCTGCATCTCTCCGTCGTGGAGCAACACCGTGTTCTTGTTGAGGCAACAGAACACCACATCGCTCCATTCCATCAGTTCGCCCAAGGGCATGAAGCGGTATCCGCGTGCTTCGGCTTCATCTTTCAGACTGCGGGCAAAGTATGCGATGTCGGCACCGAAGAAACGCATGGCATCGGCAATCATACCGCCCGATTTGCCCAATCCGACAATACCCACCTTCAGTCCCGTGATCTCACGCGGCATGCCTTCCCAGGGGGCCTGCCCAAATCCGTGCAGCAGGCGCACCAGTTCGCTCACCACATATTCCACTACACCTTCGTCGCCATAGTCGCGAATGCCGGTGACGGTGATGTCGTGCGCTTCGGCGTAGCGTATGTCTACATTGGCGCTTTCAGGCGAATAGAGTGAGCAGCACATGCCCACATACCTGATGTTAGGGCATTGCGCCATGATGTCGGCAGTGAGTGTAGAGGTGTAACTCAACAATACAGCATCGGCATCTCCTATGCGGTGTACTATTTCATCGGTGGTGGAAGGAATGTCAGTATGGAGTACCACCTCATGGGCAAAAGTCTGTAATTCCTGTTCAGCCGAAGGAATGAGGCTGACAGGCTCTATGGCTACTAATTTCTTGAACATAGTGCTATTGGAAGTCTTTTGATGCAATTAGTGCTAAGGATTAGTCATTCTTTGCTACGAGGTCCTTCTGTGCCTTTTCCCACTGGTCCTTGGCATATTCCTGCATGTCAACGACTTCGTCCTTCTCGTCCACAATCTCTTGCCCGAGCATGGTCTCAATCACATCCTCCATGGTGACAATACCTCGCAACGAGCCATATTCATCGAGGATGGCCGATATGTGCTCCTTCTTTTCGAGTAGCTTTTCCCAAATATCGGCCACGTTGTCTTCCTCACCGAAGGTCATGATGGGGCGTATGATGTCGTTGAGCGGCATGTCAAACTTGTCCTCAGCCATCTTCTCGAGCACCTCTTGACGCAACACATAGCCAATGATATATTCATCGTTCTCCTCATCGTAGATGAGAATGCGCGAGTGGGTGTTCTCGCTGTTGTAGAACTCCTTGATGGTCATGCTTCCGGGAACCATTTCCACCACCACGCTGGGTGTCATGATTTCGTGTGCGGTGACTTCATCCAGCTTGAGCAGGTTCTGGATCATTTTTTTCTCGTCCTTCTCGATGACCTCCTCCTCGGTGGCCACGCTCACCATGGCAGAGATGTCCTCGCGGCTCACGCTCACCTGATTTGATTTCGATGAGATGAGGTGTTGCAGGTGCTCCAATACCCACACCAGGGGAAATGAGATAAATATCATGGCATCGATGATGACCGATGCAGGGAGGGCTAATGTGCGCCAGTAACTTGTACCGATGGTCTTGGGGATGATTTCCGAGAGTATGAGGATACAAAGTGTGAAGATGGTCGAGAATATGCCCACCAGAGCATCACCATACACCTCGTATACGAGTGAACCCACGATAGATGCACCCACAGTGTTGGCGATGGTGTTGAGGCAAAGGATGGCCGATATGGGACGGTCGGTATTCATTTTCAGTCGTTTCAGTCTGATGCTTCCCTTCACGCCTTGCTCCTCCAGTCCGGCGATATAGGATAGGGGGGTCGATAGCAATGTGGCCTCAAGCATCGAACATAGGGCCGACAATGCAATCGAGATGATCATGATAATATAAATGAGTTGTTCTTCCATAATTCGTTCTTTTGTACTAAAGATAAAAAACACAAACAGCCCGCACTCCCACTGATGGGGAGTGCTTGCCGAGTTATGTTTCTTATACGTGGCGACAGGTAGCCAGAGCGTGTGTGCTCGTCAGTGTGTCTGTATGTTGTTCTTGTTCGTCGAAGGCGTTATTGTTTTTCTAAATCGGTTGCAAATGTACAACGAATAATAATAGAAATAAAATAATTCGTGTGAAAATAATTCCCCTATGGCTTAATAAACCTCCACCTTGGCTGCTGCAGCCTTACACTTGTCGCGCAGGGTATCCATGTCGCTTCCGTTGGGGGCGTTGCATACCACCACGCCCATGCGGCGGTTCACCTTGGTGTAGGGCTTGCCAAAGATGCGTATGTCGGTGTCGGGTTCCACTACAGCCTCTTCCATGCCGCGATAGCGGGGCTGCTCCTTCGAGGCGATGGGCGATAGGATTACAGCGCTGGCGCCCATGCGGTATTGCTCGATTTCAGGAATGGGGAGACCCAATACGGCGCGTGCGTGGAGTTCAAACTCGTTGAGGCACTGTGTGCCGGCGAGGGTCACCATACCTGTGTCGTGCGGACGGGGCGACAACTCTGAGAAGTACACGCCATTCTCGTTGCTGAGGAAGAATTCTACACCCCAAATGCCGGCACCCGTGAGTGCAGCAGTCACTTTGGCTGCCATGTCCTGTGCCTCAGCAAGATGGTCGGGACGGATGGGGGCGGGCTGGAAACTCTCGCGGTAGTCGCCACCCTTCTGTACGTGTCCGATGGGTGCGCAGAAGCGGGTCGGCCCATTCTTTTGTGTTACGGTGAGCAAGGTGATTTCGCTGTCGAAGTGGATGAACTCTTCGATGATGAGCTCCATGATATCGCCTCGGCTACCTTCGCAACCATATTTCCATGCCTGCTCCAGTTCGTCGGCACTTTTTACGAGCGACTGACCCTTGCCTGATGACGACATCAACGGTTTCACCACGCATGGGAATCCGATTTTGGCAGCAGCTTCGCGCAACTCTTCCAATGACTTTGCGTAGAAGTATTTGGCGGTCTTCAATCCCAACTCCTTGGCTGCAAGGTCACGTATAGCTTTGCGGTTCATGGTGTAGTTTACCGCTTTGGCACTGGGTACCACCTGTATGCCTTCTTCCTCAAAGTGGTAGAGGCGTTCGGTACGTATCGCTTCAATCTCGGGTACGATGATATCGGGTTGATGCTTGGCAACGGCTGCATCCAGCGCATCGCCGTCGAGCATGCTGAATACTTCACATGCGTCGGCAACCTGCATGGCTGGGGCACCTTCGTAGGCGTCGCAAGCAATTACATACTGACCCAATCGCTGTGCAGCGATGACAAACTCTTTCCCTAACTCGCCTGAACCGAGCAACAATATCTTCTTTGTCATGATTGTAAATATATAACTGTGGCAAAGTTAATGTAAAAAATCGATTATGCGAAGATTCTATTCATATATTTTTCGAATCGGTCGCTCTATTTGCAGCTTTATGTCATTGTTACATCGATAGCCATTTCATCACGGCATCGCTGTAGGTCCTCGATACGGGGATATCTTTCACCCCCTCAATGCCGAGTTCAAGGAAAAAGTTCTCCTTCTCTCGTCGCAGCACCTTTACCTGCTCCATGTTCACCATATACCCGCGGTGGCAACGCATCACGTTGGTGCCCTCCAGCAGTTCGGCCGTGCGTTTCAGTGTGTTTCGCAGCATGAGTTTTTTCGGCAGGTTACTCTTCATATACCAGATGTTGATGTAGTTGTCGGCACTTTCCACATAGAGTAGATTCCCTTTGGTTACCGAGAGTTGTAGTTCACCGCGCTCATCGTAGAATGAAATGATACCCTTGCCCTCCGCACGCTGTTGGATGGCTTTGTCGTAGTCCTCCTCAATCTCGCGCAGGCGGCGGTTGCGGTCTTGCAGTGTAAATGCAGTGATGCTCACGATGTAGGGGATAAGCAGGATGAGCGAGGTGTTGAGCAACGATTTCTCGAATGCTTCTGCTATGTCGAGTTGCACGCCGGTCAGCGTCGAGCAGATGGTGAAGGCTACCGACATTAGTACCAGCTCAACAAACACCCACGCACTGTATTGCAAGTAGGTAATCGTGTGCTTTTTTGCATAGTAACACATGATGATTCGGCTAATGGCAGCGATGCTCATGCCCAGCAGTACAATACCCAATACGCAGGCCGCGAATACGAATCGAGACACCTCGGCCCAATGCTCCACATTGAAGGGCTTATATATAATAATGAAGAGGAATGCAAAGGCGGCAGCCGAGGTCACCATGATGGTCAGGCTGCGCTTTGTGAGTAGGTATCGGGGAATGAATTGTGAGAAAAAATCCATTTGCAGTTTCGTTTTCGTTGCCAAAATTACAACAATCTTTGCATAAATCAGCACTTTCGACCCGAAAAACTTCCCTATTTTTTCTCTCTCTGCGGATAAAAATATAGGGTGCACTGTTGGTGCACCCTATTGTCATAGTAAAGGTCTTGGTTTTTAGACTTGCTTACGAGTAGAGGAAGCGCTTGATGCTGCGCTTGGGAGTCTTCTCGAAAGGTTCGTCGTGACGTTCTACGAGACCTACCTTGCTGTATGCGGGCAGTTCGCTATTCACTTGCTTTAAGTATTCATTCAGTATTTCTTCCACGCTCTTGGTGTTACCCTCGAGTTTCTTGTATGCATCCATGTCAGGTACTACGATCGCTACAATCTTGTTGCCGCGGCTGATAACGATCGACTCCATTACGAGGGGCAGACTGTTAAACTTGTCTTCGATCTCTTCGGGGTATACATTTTGTCCGCTGGCGCTTAGGATCATGTTCTTTGAGCGTCCCTTGATGAATACGTTGCCATCATTGTCCACCACGCCCAAGTCGCCGCTCTTGAGCCAGCCGTCCTCGGTGAAGGTAGCCTTCGTAGCCTCGGGGTTCTTGTAGTAGCCCATCATCACGTTATCGCCCTTGATTTGGATTTCACCCACTACGTTCATCGGATCCTCCGAGTCGATACGTACATCCACACGCTCCACCTTCTGTCCGCATGAACGCATCGCGAAGGTCCTCCAGTTGCGGTAACAGATGAGCGGACCGCACTCCGTCATTCCATAACCTACGGTGTAGGGGAAGTTCATCTTCTTCATCAGTTTCTCAACCTTCTCGTTGATGGCTGCGCCACCCACGATGAGACTACCGCGCTCGAGGTTACCGCCAAAGGTGGTGAGCAGCTTGGCGCGTACCTTGTTGTAGATGATCTTGTTGATGCCGGGAATGGCAGTGAGTATCTTCATTATGGGTTTGTTGAGTGTAGGCATCACCTTGCCCTTGAATATCTTTTCCACTACGAGAGGTACGGTCACCAGCATGTAGGGCTTTACCTCGCTCAATGCCTTGATGAGCACCGAAGGAGTGGGGGTCTTACCCAGGAAGAAGATGTGGCAGCCCGATGCCAAGGGGTAGAGGAACTCGAATGCCATGCCATACATGTGTCCCAGGGGAAGCATTGAGAGGATGTGCCAACCGGGTTGGTTGGGCATGTGCTTGATAGCAAATTCCACGTTCGAACTGATTGAGCGTGCCGAGAGCATCACACCCTTTGGGTCGCTGGTGGTACCCGATGTGTAGTTGATGAGCTCCAACTCGTCAAGGTTACCGGTGGGGTAGCTGATGTGCTCAGGCTTCAAGCCCTCGGGGAAGCGTTCGTGGTAGATCTTCTCGCACTTATCATGGAATTCGACGGCATCCACCGTATTTTCCTTCGTATATATCGGAGTGAAGTTCTGGATGTTGATGGCAATGTTGATATTGGGCATCTGGGCAGCATCCATCTTGTCCCATATCTCGGGCTCGGTGAAGATTGCCGTTGCGTCAGAGTGGTTTGTAAGGTTTTGGATGCTCTCGGGCAAGAAGTCGTTGAGTAGCGGTACCATTACACCGTCGAACGTGCCGATTGCAATAAACGAAGCAGCCCACTCGGCCGAGTTCTTGGCGCAGAGCACAATCTTGTCACCTTTGGTTACACCAGCCTCTTGAAGCAGGATGTGCAGCATCTCAATCTTCTCGGCCACTTGTCCGAAGGTAAAAGTATTTTTACCATAGTTTGTAATGGCAGGAGAATTCCAATAGCTCTTGATGGCATTCTCCACGTGGTTCAGATAATGTTTGATCATAACGTGAGTTTTCGCTTGTTTTGTGCAAAGTTCGCACATTATTTTTACAATTTTGCGATATGCAGGTTACATACATTCGCCTATGGGTAAAATTGCTATATGGGGTAAAATTCCCTTATTTAGGGGCGAAATAATGAAATGAAATAGAAAAAGGATATAAAAACGCCCCTTTTCATCGCTAAAATATTCCAGTTGTACCCCCTGCGAGTGTATGTTATTGAATCTTAAAAAATGCTACATTTTATTGTGTTTTCTTGGCAAATCAGAATAGAATGTCTAAATTTGTCATGCTAAATTTATGTAGAATGTCATTTTATAAGATTGATGTATGAAAAAGATTCTATGTTTTGTCTCTTGCCTCGCAGCTCTTACCTCTTGTGACTACTTCACCCGTGAGAAGGAACAGCTTACAGCCCAGAATGATTCGCTTACCGTAGCGCTCAGCGAGAAGCAGTTTGCTCTCGACCAAGCTATGCAGTCCATTGCCGATATACAGGAAGGTTTTCGTGCCATAAATGAGGCCGAAGGCCGTGTAGCCATCCAGACCGGCGTTGAGGGTGTTACCGATGCCCAGCGCCTCAAGGAGGACCTCCAGTTTATTCAGCAGAAGATGGAGGAGAACCGCAAGCAGATTGAGCAGTTACAGAAGAAACTCAATGCCAGCGGCTCCGAGGCAGCCAGCCTGCGAAAGGTGCTTGCCAACCTCCAGCAGGAGTTGGCCGATAAGACTGCAAGCATTGCAGCTCTCCATAGCGAGCTTGCGCAGAAAAACTTCCGCATTGCCGAACTCGACAGCGCTGTCGTGATGCTCACAACCGATGTAAACACCTTGCAGGAGATCACCGATGCCCAGCATGAGGTCATCGAGCAACAGGTGACCCAGCTTCACACCGCATGGTACGTATACGGCACAGCCAAGGAACTCAAGGAGCAGAACATCCTCAAGGATGGCAAGGTGATGTCGTCGGCCGACTTCAACAAGAACTACTTTACTGAAATCGATACGCGCGACGATAGTGTGTTCCCCCTCTATGCCAAGCACGCCAAGCTTCTCACCGTTCATCCTGCCGGATCTTATGAGTTCACCAAGGACGAGTCGAAGCAGCTTACCCTCTCCATCATTGATGCCGAGGCCTTCTGGAGTGTGTCGCGCTATATGGTAATCCTTGTTCGCTGATTATCCATCGTGAAGCACTACGACGTCCTTTTCATCGACCTCGATGATACCCTGTACGACTTCTCGAGCAACTCTCGAGATGCTTACGAGGAGGTGTATACCTTGTTGGACTACGACCGCTACTTTGACGATTTCCAGCACTACTACACCATCTATACAGACTACAATGCCCAGCTGTGGGTGCGCTATGCCGCGGGAGAGATTACGCGCGACTACCTCAATGCCGAGCGCTACACCCATCCCCTGCGTGTAGTCGGTGCTCCCGATCCCGACACCCTGGGAACCCGTTTCTGGCACGAGTCCATGCAGCGCCTGCCCCTGGGCAAACGCCTCATGCCACATGCGCGCGAGGTGCTCGACTACTTGCGTCCCCGCTACCGTAAAATCTATATCCTTTCCAATGGTTTTACCGAGTTGCAGGCCCGCAAGATGCAGTCGGCTGGCATCACCCACTACTTCGATGGCATGGTGCTCTCCGAGGATATCGGTGTCAACAAACCCCATCCTGATATCTTCCTTCATGCCTTGCGCGTAGCCTCCACCACCGCCGACAATGCACTTATGGTGGGTGATAATTTCGAAGTCGACATTCTTGGAGCCCGTGGCGTAGGTATCGACCAGGTATACTACAATCCAATGAACAAACCCGTCCCCTCCGAGGCGCAGCCCACTCACGTCATCAACTCACTCGTAGAGCTGAAAGAGATTCTGTAAGTTTCAGATTGTCCCTGATCCAGGTCGAGAATTAAGGAGCATTGGACAACAGCAATATCAACTCCTGAAAAAGAAAAAGGATGCCATGGGCATCCTTTTTCTTTAACCATTTAGGACCGTATCTTACTCGGGCTGGATAGCCTCAGAAGGACAAGCGTCAGCACATGTGCCACAATCAACACATGCAGCGGGGTCGATTACATACTTGGTATCGCCTTCAGAGATAGCCTCAGAGGGGCACTCATCAACGCAAGTACCGCACTTGATACAGTCGTCATTAATTACGTAAGCCATAATAGTATTGTTTTAAGTTATTCGTACTAACAGCACAAAGGTAAGGCTTTTCTCGAATGAATGTTCTCTGCTGTACCCTTTTTCTTCTATATTTATACTATGTCTAAATAGTTTGCCCGTCAGTAGCGCCACTTTTCTAAAAAACTTGCCGCCCATGATAATAATCAGCTTCCTATTGCGTTATACAAAGGTATGGAATCGCCCAAGCATATCAAATACAGCTCCCTCGTGGCCGTAGTGCTCTTCCTTGTGTTGGCCCTGCTGCCCCAGCAGCACTTTGCTCAGGAGCGCAAGGTGCAAAATCGCCCCTACATTGATATGCGCCGCTGGCACTACGGCTTCCTCTTTGGTCTGCATTCGCAGGATCTCGAGCTTGTGCACAACGGCTACCAGCACCAACTCGACGACGGAACGCCCGAATCGTGGTATGCCGATGTGGCAGCCTATAGTCCCGGTTTCTCGGTGGGCGTGTTGGGCGAACTCTACCTCACTCAGTACCTTGCCTTGCGTATCATCCCCACTATGCACTTTGGCGACAAGCAGGTGCAGTTTCGCGACCAGGTCGGCGGTTCCGTTGTGAAGCAGACCATGAAGTCGACCTACCTCTCTGTGCCCCTTGATGTGAAGTATGCTGCCCAGCGCTTCAACAACTACCGCCCCTACCTCGTAGCTGGCGTCGCCCCCATGGTCGACCTTACCCAGAAGAAGCAGAAGCCCCTGCTCCTCCAGCGCTTCGATTGTGCCCTTGAAGTCGGATTCGGCTGTGACTTCTACCTCCCCTTCTTCAAACTCATCCCCGAACTCAAGTTCTGTTTCGGCCTTACCGACCTCCTTGTCAAGGAGCGCACCGACCTCATCGACACCAACCTCCTCAAATATACCCAGTCGCTCGACGAGGTCTCTAGCCGCATGGTCGTCCTCACCCTCTACTTCGAATAATTCGTAGAGAACCACTTTGTTTACGGAGCACGCTGACGCGGATGCTCACGAATATTCTCTCTTTGTCGCTGTTACTCCATCCGATGATTGTTCTGCTTAACCGCATACAAATGTGATTCGTCCAATCCGTGCGCTCCGTGTGTCCGTGATTAATGGCGCAGCAAGAAGCATCTGACAGACTTTCGAGAACTACCCTGTTCCGGATATGATCCGACTCCGATATGTATTGTTTTGAAACAGGTTGAACTTACTTTACTTCCGGGGTAATCTTAATCGTAATATCCTTGGCGTCGAGTCCTTCGGGGCGTACGGTAAGGCGGATGGTACCAATAGCCTTGAAAGGGCGAATCACTACCATAGCACTGCCATTATGTGTCTGTAACGTGTGCTGCGATGAAGATATGCCCCGGTCATTTCCTGCAGCCATGATGAGGCCGGGGCCACGGATGTGGAGCGAAAGGGGAATCTCGGCATCGGGCAATATATTGCCATCAGCATCAAGTACCTCGATTTTAACAAAGATGAGCTCACCATTGTCCGATGAGGAGATGTTTCGGTCGGCTGTCAGGTAAAGATGCTTGGGAACCCCCTCCGTATACAATCGGAAATGATCGTTTAAGCGTCCGCTAAATTTGATTTTCGATTTGGCTTTCTTGGGTTGCCATAGGAGGCGCATGTCAACATTTGTGACCGCATCAAGTTTTCCCGGCACATAGGGGACATAGAATGTGGTGCAATGGGTGCGCTTGTTTGATTTTTCGTTGCCCACGAGTTTGTCGTTGAGGTATAATGTAACCCAGTCGTTTCTGCTATAGACATTGACTCTTAGGGTGTCACCTTCGTATCCAGGCCATGTCCACCGTTGCGTTTCGGGTAACCATAAGGTGGTGTCACTCCTCAAGGTGTCAGGTGCCGACACCCCCATTGTAATGCTACTGACAAAGCGCTCGGCATCCATGAGATAGGCATGGGAGGTTTTGTCGCCAATGGAGGTGCGTTCCCTGCTCCATGTATGGGCAAATAGCATGTCTGTAGTGACAATGGGGCGACTGTTGTCGGCGGCGGCTACAATGGATGTTTCAGTGGCAGAGTCGGCAATACACCACATGATGATAGAGGGGTGATTGCGGAAGCGTTTGATATTGCTTATGGTGGCGGTTGTGTTCCACTCCTCGCCTGGTTGCATAGGGCTGAAGGCATCGACGAAGACCATTACACCCAACGTGTCGCATGCTGTTAGCAGGTGCTCTGAGAGCAGTCCCATAGGGCAACGCATGGCTGAGTAGCCATTGGTCTGCAAATGTTCTGCAAGCAGTGCCTCTGCTCGTCGAAAGGCGGTGTAGCCTGTGAGGCGGTTGTTGAAGTCGAGCGTTGATCCCTGAATGAGTGGAGTCTCGTCATTGTGTAGCAGTCCCATTTGCTGCGAGTAGCTTATGGTGCTGATGCCAAATGGAATATGCAGTGAGTCGCACACCACCTCAGCGCTATCCATAACATACAACGACGCCCTATACATCTCAGGCGTATCTGCATACCAATATCGTGGCTTGGGTAATGTGAATCCGATGGAGATCCTTGCACTATCGGCAAACTGGGCTGTATGTGGTGCATCATATACGCTCTCTCCGTCAGGGTCTGCGATATGCAGACGCAATTGTCCGCCTATTGCAGGCCTGTTGATATGTCGCATCAGTATGTTCAGCTTCAAATCGGCATACCAGCGTCCTCGCTTCACATAGACATTCGTAGTTTGTATGGAGGTATTCCATTCGTCGATGTGGGTGTTGTCTGCCTTTACCATCCACGTGTCGTGTGTAATTCCTGCACCTTGGTAGAGCGCTCTTTCGGCTGGAGGACATGTTACGCGAATGGCAAGCGTGTTGTTTTCATAAGGGGCATTGAGATGGGGAGTCACGTCTATCTTCATGGGCTCGTAACTGCAATGTGAGTGGCGTATTTGTTGTCCGTTCACCCAAATTTCGGATTTTCCATGTATACGTTCTAAGCATAGGTATACTCTTTTGGTCGTATCAGCCGGCAATATTGTAAAGGTCTTTCTATACCATCCCACGGTGTCGTATGATGCTTCGATGACATTCAATGAGTCGGGAGTTAAGCGCCAATCGTGTGGAAGGTCGACCATGCGCCAGTGCTCATCAGAAAAGTCTGCCTTCATGGCGTAGGCTATATCGCCCCGATGAAAGCGCCACGCTTCGTTGAATAAAGCTTGCCGCTCATCGGCATGTAGCACCTGGCTGAGCAGTAACAATAGGATGGTTATCGTGGATTTAAGTTTCATCTTGCAATAATTATAATTTTTTAATAAGAGGAGCTCCTTCATTGGCCATGCCCTCTACACTTACATTCAGCGAGCGGGAGTAGCTGTTGTTGTAGAACTTTATGTTTGCCACGCCTCTTTTGGTTTCCACATCGGGATTCCAGTAGATGGTGCGGCGGTAGTCCACATCGCCCTCAATGGGACCGTTGGGATACTCGGGTGCATAGAACTCCATCTTGGGTGAGTAGCCGTCGAAGGTGGTTTGGCGTGCGTTCTCGTACCATGCTATACGTTTCTTACGGCCGGGGTGAAGATGGATTTCTACGACATAGAGTCCTGCGGGAAATGGTTTTTTAGGAACTTTTACCTCCTCGATAAGTTCTGTCCCATATTCCCTAATTATTTCTTCGATACCCCAGTAGCTATGCGGACTGTCGTATACAATGATGCTCTTCACATCGGCTATATCAATATCGAATCCGGGGTGAAACGAAGGGGTGGTATTGTTGTTGGTTCCCTCCTTAACGTACCAAAGTGTACGGAAGTCATTGATGGTAGATTGCCGTATGAGCCAATTAATGTACTGGCTACGGATTGCACTTGAAGTCGATTCCTCTTCAGATGCTTCAGAGAGATATTGCTCGTATGATATACCATCCCAATTAGTGAGAGTGTAGCCTTTGTCCTTAAGGTAATCTGACACCATGTAGGTGTACTCTCCCTTGTCAGTCATGAGTTCGGCATCCTTGGTCACATCGAAGGCCTGGAAGGTGCAGTAGTCGATGTATTTGCGGTGGCCCTCCACCTCTACGTTGTCGAGCAGGATGCTCTTGTCGCCCAGGTAGTCCTTCTTTATCTCCTCTTCCTTCCAGGGGGTGGTGGCTGTGCTGTCGGTGCGGTGCTGCAGGTGTAGCTGGCTTGCCTCGTAGGCGAGCACGTCAGGGGCGCTGGAGCGCTCCAGACGCATGCGGACCACGATGGGCTTACCTTCGTGGTAGGTCTGCAGGCTGAGGTCCCATGCTCCGTCGAAGTCTTCGAGGTTGGTGCTCCAGTAACCGTTGTCGTCCGTGGTGACGCTGACCTCCTGCACCTGTTTGCGGTCGGGTGAGTAGAGGCTGATCTTTACCTCGATGCCTGCCATGGGCTCCTCCTTGCGGGGGTGCAGTGCCCATCCGTCGAGCACGAGGGCGCCTTCGGTGAAGTGGGTTGTCTGGAAGGGAGCGTTGCCCGACATCTGACGCCAGTCGTAGCGGCTCCAGCCCTGCACCAGCATCAGGCGGTCGAGGTTGGCGCGGTGCTCCTCGTCGTCGGACTCGAAGTAGTAGGCAGGTGATTCGATGTGGCCCTTCAGTTCGGAGGAGAGCAGCATGTAGCTGCGCAGGTCATCGGTGTGGCCTGTGCCGTAGTCGGCTGCGTCGCGCACGGCTACGGAGAGGTGGTGCTCACCCTTTTCCTCGACTTGCAGGCGGAGCTTCACCTCTTCGAAGGGGGCATAGCCCGCCTTGTCGGTGGTGACGGTAATGGGGGTTGTCTCTATGCCGTTGTCGATGAAGAACATGCGGGTGGCGTAGAGGGTGCCGGAGGCGTCAAAGAGGGTAAACTGGTACACGCCTGTGGGGAGTTTATGGGTGGCGACGGTCTTCGTGTGTGTGCGTTGACGCATCGTGAGTGTGTCGATCAGTTCGCACTTGCCATGGCGCACGAGTGTGTAGCCCAGCAGGCGGGTGGCGTCGGGCTGTGGGGTGGCGATGGATACTTGCAGTGCCTGGTCGTGGGGTGTGAGGCGCAGGGCGTAGCCTGTGGGCTGGGCATCGGGGAGGGTGAAGGTGTGTGCCTTGCCGTGGTGGTAGGCTTTTACCTTGGTGCGCGGCTCGGTGGGGGTGTAGAGGAAGCTGCCCATGCCGAGGTGTTGGGGTGAGAGGGCAAGGCCTATGCCGTCGGCGGTGGTGAGGGAGTCGATCTGTATGCTGCGGCCTACTTTGTCGGTGGCCTTGAAGGCGATTCGGTTCTTGACGCCAGCGATGAGGTGGCCGCCTTCGGGGAGGAAGTCGATGTTGAGTTCCTTGCTCTTGGGGGTGGAGGGGCGTTCATCGCCCATGGCGTTGTATACATCCATCTGCGGATGGCTGTAGTCGCCCTCCTTTTCGGGAGCCTTGTATACGGGAAACACGCGGGAGAAGCAGCCGTGCGGGTCGAAGTTGAGCATGGTGCGGGTATAGGCCCGCACCTCGTAGTAGCCGCTGGGGTAGCCCAGTACGCCGCGCTTGGCGTTGGCTTCGTCGACGGAGGCGTCCACCAGGGGGAACGAGCCGTGGCAGCGGCCGTCCTCCACCTGCAGCTTCTGTTGGCGGAGCACCACGCCTGTGGGGGAGAGCAGTTCGACGTAGAGTACCTTGCTGTCGGCCACTGTGCCGTCGGTAGCTTTCACTACCGTGGCACTGAACCAGATGGTCTCGCCCTGGAAGTAGGCGGTGTTGTCGAAGTGGAGGTATACCTTCTCCTGCGGACACAGGCGGTTGAAGTGGTTGATGTGGGCAGCCTGCATGAGGATGGCTTGCGCCTGCTCCTGCAGGGCGGGTGACTGGGCAAGCAGGGTGCTGCTATAGAGAAGGGCCAATAGGCATGCAAGGTGTCTCATGGGGGCTATGTATAATAATGTTAGTCTTTACTGGTGGCAAAAATAATGAATACTTTGCATTCCTATTTGGGGAAATTCCCTATAATTTTAGGGGGAATTTCCTAAAAATCAGCATTCCCGCACGAAATCGAGCATCTCGAAGATTTCGTCGCGGCCGATGGTGCGGTCGATGCGGATGTCGCCGATACCTCCGAGGAGGGTGAAGCGGATGTCGGTACCGAGGTTCTTCTTATCGTGCAGCATGAGTTCGTAGAGTTCGTCGTATTGCTTGCAGTCGAAAGTGGGGGTACCATAAATGTCCTTGATGTTGGCGATGGTCTGACGCAGTTTGTCGGCAGGGAACCCCTCGCGTACATGGGAGAGGTAGAGTTCGCCGATGAGGCCCCATGCTACGGCATAACCGTGCAGGTAGGGGGTGCCACGACGCATGTAGTGGGTCTCAAGTGCATGGCCGAGGGTGTGTCCCAGGTTGAGAGCTTTGCGGATGTGCTGCTCGGTGGGGTCTTGCGTTACGATGTGCTCCTTGGTTTGAATGGACTCCATGATGAGGCTCTGCAGGGTGCCGAGGTCGGGAGTATGGAGGTCATAGCGCATGAGCGATGCCCAATGTGTTTCGGTACTGATGAGTCCGTGCTTGATCATCTCGGCAAAGCCGGAGCATAGGTTTGCCTTGTCGAGGGTGTTGAGGAAGGTGGCACATACGATGACAGCTTGCGCGGGATAGAAAGCTCCAATCTCGTTCTTGAGCGAGTCGAGGTTGATACCGGTCTTGCCACCTACGGCTGCGTCGACCATGGCGAGCAGGGTGGTGGGGATGTTGATGCAGCTGATGCCGCGCTTGTAGGTAGCTGCGGCAAAGCCGCCAAGGTCGGTGACCATGCCGCCCCCTACATTGATTAGGAGCGAGTGGCGGGTGGCGCCATGGGTGCTGAGCTCTTCCCACACATGGGTGAGGGCAGCTATGTGCTTGTGATCGTCGCCGGCTGCAATGGTGATGAGGTGTGCCCGGCCTATCAGCTCGTTGCCTAACAGAGGTAGGCAGTAGTGAGCGGTGTGCTCATCGGCAAGGATGAAGAGGCGGTCGTAGTGGGTATCGGCAAGTAGCTGCTCGAGTGTGTCGCTCAAGTGGTTGGTGCTTATGATGTGTTGCTTTGTCATTGCTGTAATAAATAGATGTCTACTGGTTGCAAAATTAGTGTTTGCCGTGTGAATATGCAAATATCAGTGCTGTAAGCTCGGTAAAAATAACATTTTGGAGACTTAAACGTGTAGGAATAAAACTAAAAGTGTATTTTTGCACTTATTATTTAAACCTTTTAAAAAATGCAGAGTCACATTTTTGTGACTTTATGTAAATGAGTGTACAAGAATAAACAAAATAAGAGAAAATGAAAAGACCATTTTTACTGTTCGTGTTGGCTTTATTTGCTGCGACTTTTTCGATGGCGCAAGACAAGAAGGTCAAGGTTTCGGGTAATGTTACCGATTTTGAAACCGCCGAGCCGGTGATTCAGGCTACGGTGCAGTTGATGACATTACCGGATAGTGTTTTCCGTGCCGGTGCAACCACAGACATGAAGGGAAACTTCGAATTGGAGGAGAAATTGGTTCAAGGTAAGTATACCCTAAAGGTGTCGTTCATTGGCTATGGTAGCGAAAACTGCGACTTTGCAGTGACCGGTGATACGCATACTGTGCGTTTTGACTCGGTTCGCCTGAAGACAGATGCCCTGTTGCTCAAGGAGGCTGTAGTAGAGGCGCAGATTGCCCAGGTGCAGGTGGTGGACGATACGGTGATGTTTAACGCTGAGACTTTCCGCGTGCCCGAGGGATCGATGCTGGAGGAACTCATCCGCAAGTTACCCGGATATGAGGTGGGCGATGATGGTACCGTGACCTATAACGGACAGACGGTGACAAAGATTCTCGTGGGAGGTAAGGAGTTCTTCTCTGGAGATAAGAACATTGCCATGAAGAACTTGCCCGCCAAGATGGTAAAGAAGATCAAGAGCTACGAGAAGAAGAGCGACTTGGCCGAGATGACAGGTATCGATGATGGCGAGGAGGAACTGGTGCTTGACCTCGTGGTGAAGGATGATGCTAAGAAGGGTTGGTTCTCGAACTTCGACTTGGGCTATGGACGCCCCACGCAAGAGACTGCCTATGATATCAATAACTTGTATTCGGCGAAAGGGATGGTTAATCGCTTCAAGGATAACGAGCACTACTCGCTCATCATGTCGACCAACAATGTGAACGACAACGGATTCCCCGGAGGCGGTGGCCGTGGGGGTCGCGGTGGTGGCAACGGGATGACGCAGAGCTCGATGGGTGGCTTCTCAATGGCCAAAAACTTCGGTGATGAGGTGGAGAAGAACAAGTATCAATATATGCTCGGTGGTGGCGTGCGTTTTTCGCACAGAAATTCGGATGTGCAGAGCGAAAGTGCTTCGGAGACCTTCCTTACGGCAGGTAATGCCAACTCCTTCTCGAATAGCCGTAGTACGTCGAACAACCGCAGTTTGAGTGTGAATGCCGACTTGCGCTTCGAGTGGCGCCCCGATACATTGACCGATATCGTGTTCCGTCCCAGTGTGGGATACTCTACTTCGGGTAACACCTCGGAGAACCTCTCGGCAACCTTCAATCGCGATCCCTACGAAACGCTTGATGAACTGGAGAAGCATGACTCTGATCCGCTCGATGATGCATGGGTTGACTCACTCTACAATAGCCGCGTCAACTTCAGCAATCGTCAGTCAGGTGGTGGTGGAGAGAGTACCAACGTAAATGCTAACCTCACCGTGAATCGTAAGTTTGGCAACGAGGGACGCAGTCTTACGCTCGACCTGCGTGGTGGATACAGCGATAGCGAGAACTACTCTAACTCTACCTCGTTTACCCGATTCTACCAGCGTGACGACAGTACATCGGTTATCAATAGATACAATACGACTCCATCAAAAACCTATAACTATAGCACACGTGCTATGTGGAGTGAGCCCCTATGGGAGGCTACTTTCCTGCAGTTGAGCTACCAATTTAACTATCGATACAACGACAGTCAGCGTTCGACATTCGATTTGCCAAGCAACCTCGAGGATTGGAACTTGCCCGAGTGGGTATTGCCTGATGACTTCCGTAATTACTTGAGCGAAGACCTCAGCCGTAATGCAACATACGAGAATTTCGATCACGACATTACAGCACAGTTGCGATTCATCCGTGATAAGTATAATATGAATGTAGGTTTTACTCTGCTTCCTCAACGTAGTAAGATGAAATACAAGTATATGGGTCATGATATTGATACGATACGTACCGTATTCAACTTTACTCCGACGATGAATTTCCGTTATCGCTGGACCAAGCAGACCAGCATGCGCATCAACTACCGTGGACGTAGTAGTCAGCCTTCGATGACCGACCTGCTGCCCATCACTGATAATAGCAACCCGCTGAACATCACCATGGGTAACCCCGGACTGAAGCCTACATTTAACAATAGCTTGAATGTGAACTTCCAGGATTTCAAGGTGGAGACCCTGCGCAACCTCTCAGCCAACGTGGGATTCAACAATACGCTCAACAGCATCGTGAACAAGATTACCTATGACGAGGCTACTGGTGGACGTATTTCACAACCGACCAACCTCGATGGTATATGGAGCAACTGGAGTACCAATGCAGGCTTTACCTATAATACGGCATTGCCCAACCAAAAGTTCAAGGTGACCTCATCGACCAACGCCCGATACAACTACCAAGAGGGTTATGTACGTACGGTTACTGAGGCAGGATTCCCCTTGGCTGCTACACGCTCGGTGAACCTATCGGAGCGCCTCTCGGGTAGCTTCCAGAACGACTGGTTCGAGGTGACTATGCAGGGATACCTGAACTATAGCCGTGCACGTAATAACTTGCAGCCCACTGCTAATCGCGACACCTATAACTTCTCATACGGCCCGTCGACCAACATCAACTTGCCTTGGTGGAATTTGAAACTGTCATCGGATATCTCTATGAATAGTCGTCGTGGTTATAGCGACCCGGACTTCAATACTGACGAACTCATCTGGAATGCCCAGATTTCAAAGAGTTTCCTCGCGCAGAATGCGGCTACTGTCAGTGTGCAGATGTTTGACATCTTGCGTCAGCAGAGTAACGTGAGTCGCGTGATTAATGCCACCATGCGAAGCGATACGTGGTATAACACCGTGAACAGCTACTTTATGGTGCACTTCATCTACCGACTTAACCTCTTCGGAGACAAGGAGTCGCGCGCTCAGGCTCGTGAGGCTGCCCGTGAGCGTGGAGGTATGCCTATGGGCGATCGTCCTCCCTTCCCCATGGGAGCAGGTGGTCCTCCTATGGGTGGCGGTTTTGGTGGCCCTGGAGGTGGTTTTGGCCGTATGTAGGGGAAAAAACATGGTTTTTTTCCAAAACTTTTTTCAAAATTGCTTGTAATGTTTTGATTTTTATTATATTTGCATCCGTAAATCAACTTAATAACTAAAGATTATGAAAGAACTCGTAGAAAAAATTCAAGAAAAGTATGCTGCTTTCGCTACAGATGCAGCTCTCCAGGTAGAAAAGGGTAACAAGGCTGCTGGTACACGTGCTCGTAAGGCTTCTCTCGAACTTGAGAAGTTGATGAAGGAGTTCCGTAAGGCTTCTCTCGAGGCTGCAAAGTAAGCACCTCTCTACTTAGAAAGGCAAAATAGAGCCATTGATGCTTGATGCGTCAATGGCTCTGTTGTTTTTGGATATATATATACGTTGTCTTTTATACGATTGGCTTGCCAGGCTTATGCTTCGAAGAAACTGAAGTGTACGCTGCCATACACGCGCTCTTGCACGAACTTGGGGTGCTCGGCAAAACTGTGGTCCTTGCCGTGCTCGAGGATGAGCATGCCGCCCTCGCTGAGCATGCCCTTGCCAAGTATGAGGTCGGGGAGCTCGGCCAGGCGTGTGAGTGCATATGGGGGGTCGGCAAAGATGAGATCGAACGTGTCATGGCATTTCTCAATATAGCGGAATACATCGGAACGAAGCGGGATCCAACCTGTCTCGCTCAACTGTTCCTTGACCTTGTATATAAATGCGTGATGTGATGGATCGCGCTCGACTGAGATGACTCTGCTGCATCCGCGCGATACAAACTCGAGACTGATGCTGCCCGTTCCTGCAAAGAGATCGAGCACGTTGGCGCACTCCTCGAAGTCGATGAGGTTGGTGAGCACGTTGAAGAGGTTTTCCTTGGCAAAGTCCGTAGTGGGGCGTGCCTTAAAGGTGCGTGGCACCTCGAAGGTGCGACGTTTGTATTTTCCGCTGATTACTCGCATGAGATTAGGGTTTGTAGGTCGAAAGGTATTTCGTCGATGCGTGCAAGCTCTGTAGAGTGAAACTCCTCGGCTGGGCGCACGGTGTGGATGTGTTTGATGAACCGACCCAACTCCTTGGTAAGGGCCTTGGCGTGGCGTACGGTGCCTGCTATGTGTAATGTATCATCGGTCTGTGAAAGTCCCATCATCTGCCAGCAGTTGAGAAGGTAGTAGATAGCATCGCCCGTGTCGGGATTGTCGAAGGTGTTCACGAACTGCAAGGCTCCATTGCTGATGCAGAGCAAGTCGGTGCCGCGCTTGTGCAAGTGGGCCAGGCAATAGGGCTTACCCGATTGTGTGTAACTCCGCTCCACGGCGTGGTCGATGAGTGGACTGATGGAGGCGTAGATCTTGGCTTTAGGGTAGCGTTCGGTGATGAACTTGTGGAGCTGGTGCTCCATTCCGAAAAGCACGATGGCCTGCTCCTCGCTCACGATGTTGCTCAATATTTGTGTATTGGCCGCCGCCTGTGGAAAGTTCTGCACGAAGATGTCGTGGGCACACTGTTCGGCATAGTACTCCTTGGGAACGATGGTATAGGGGGCCTGCGATAGCAGTATGTTGACCTCTCCATAGTGGTGGCGGAGCAGTTCTGTGGTTTCAATGGCTGCCTTGAGGTTGGCGGTCATCGATTGGTGGGTGTTGATGCGGTAGGGTTGGTAGGCGTATTGGTCTGCCGACTGTGGATTGTGTACGGCAAAACAAAATCCATCCGTGCTCAGACGGATGGATAATGTATATTGCTTGCTTCTCTTAAAGTCAATCACAGGATGTGCGTATTGCTTTATTCCGTAAGGAGTATTACTCCCAGTTACCGGCGTTGTTGTTACCAACCTCAGCGTCACCCACCTTCAAACCGGGGTAGCGGCCGAGTTCCAACTGGAGGTCGATGAGGTTGTTGAGCTCATCCTTGTTGATACCATCGAGGTAGGTACGGTAGGGAGTCTTAGCCTCGAAGAGGAAAATCTTGTTACCAGACTTACTGCTTGAGTCGCAACCTGTGCGCATCTCGAACTGTGCGCCCTCACCAAAGGGAACATAACGCAATGAGTCGGCATTGAAACCTGCGGGATAGAGAGTGTCGATAGCTGCTACCCAGAATGTGTCGCGGCTGAAGATGTACTCTTCCACTTCGCCCTTCTTGTTGAGTTTTACGAGACCAGCGCTCTCAGCCTCCTGCCATTTCTTCTTAGCAACAGCGGGACGGGTAGCCTTGCGTGCCTCCTCAATCAACTTGGCTGCCTTTGTCTCGGTCATACCAGCCTCAAGCTGCTTGTCGGTGAGCTCACCTACCTTCTTCACGAAGGGGATGCTATCGTTCTTTACGAATGAAATCAACTCGTCGAAATTGTCAGTATACTGACCCATGTTCTGCTCGCGGAAAGCAACCTGTGCAGTACGGATGTCGATAAGACGTGCGATAATCTGCTTTTCTCTTGCTTCACGCTCTTTGCCAAAGTTGATAGAACCCATGATGCTGCCCACGCAGATGTAGCCAAGGCCGCATACGCAGAGCAACAAAATTAAATTTACTACTAATTTTTTCATGTTTATATGATTTATTTAATTAATTTCGTACTGCAAAAGTAAAACAAATAGTTTGAATATGCTATAAATAATCGTTTTTTTTCTCTTAAAGTAGATGATAAATAGCTTCCTAACGGAAAAAATCAAAGAAAACTTCGGTTTTGTTCCCACTACGGAGCAATCGGAGGTTATTCATAAGATGGGGCAGTTCTTAACATCGCACCATGATATGGAGCTTTTTCTGCTTCGTGGTTATGCTGGTACGGGTAAGACTACGCTGGTGGGCGCTTTGGTGAAGACGCTGGCTGAACTCAAGCAACCGGTGGTGCTCATGGCGCCTACGGGACGTGCTGCAAAGGTGTTTTCATCTTATGCCGGATGCCCTGCCTGCACCATACACAAGCGCATCTACCGACAAAAAACGATTACTGATACAGATAGTTTCTCACTCAACGTGAACCTATCCAAGTATACGCTGTTTATTGTTGACGAAGCTTCCATGATTTCCAATGATGGTCTCTCGTCGTCGACCTTCGGCACGGGGCGTTTGCTCGATGACCTGATTCAGTATGTGTATTCGGGTGAGGGTTGCCGCCTGATGCTTATGGGAGATACGGCACAGCTCCCCCCTGTGGGCGAAGAGGAGAGTCCGGCTTTGATGCCTTCGGTGCTGGCCTCGTATGGTTTGCAGGTGTATGAGCATACGCTCACTCAAGTGATGCGCCAACTGTCGGAGTCGGGCATACTTTATAATGCCACTATGATACGGTGCAGACTGATGGGACTGAATGGAGCGGAACTGCCCGATTTTATGGAGGCTTATTCTGATGAACCGGCAGACTCGTCTCTGGCATCGGTCATCGACTACAAGGCGTTCTCCGATGTGTGCCGTTTGCCTGGCGATGAACTGGTGGAGTCGCTCACTACGGCCTATTCGCATTGGGGGGCTGATGATTGTATGATTATATGTCGTTCAAACAAGCGGGCCAATATCTATAATCAGGGTATACGGAACATGATTCTCTATCGGGAGGAAGAACTCTCTACGGGTGACCGTATCATGGTGGTCAAGAATAATTATTATTGGATAGAGCGTCTTGTGCGCGAACAGCATCAGGCTCAGCCGCTGTCGTTCATTGCCAATGGTGACATAGCAGTGGTGCGTCGTGTGCGCCGTACGCGCGAACTCTACGGATTTCGCTTTGCCGATGTGCTGCTCTCGTTTCCTGATTACGATGATTATGAGATGGAGACTACGGTATTGCTCGATACCCTGCACTCGGAGTCGCCCTCGCTTACTCGCGAGGAGAGTAACCGCTTGTTTGAGGCTGTCATGGAGGATTATGCGGATATTTCGCAGAAGAAGGAACGCTATAAACGGTTGCGCGAGGATCCTCATTTTAATGCGCTGCAGATTAAGTATGCCTATGCGGTTACTTGCCATAAGGCACAAGGCGGACAATGGAGTGCCATTTATCTTGATCAGGGATTCCTTCCCCCTGATACCTCGGCTACGGATTATTACAGGTGGCTCTATACGGCCTTTACCCGTGCCACCGAGCAGGTGTATCTGGTGAATTGGCCTACGGCAGAAGAAACAAAATAGTGTGCTTCCTCTGTCATAGGGTAATCTTTTCTTGGGTGTAAATGCTGTGATTAAGAGTTTTTCCAGCTCACACGTTTCTGGTCGCCGATAATGTCCTGCACCTCTTGCACAAGTTGTCTGTCAATGGGTTCGCTGGCCCATTGCAGGTTGCGTTTCACGTTGTCAGGATTGGCGCTGCTGAAGAGGGTGGTGGCGATGCGCTCATTGCTGATGGCGTATTGTATGGCAAGTTTTTCGATGGGGTATCCTTTGGCTTTGCAGTGGGCTGCGGCACGGGCGCAGGCCTCTACAAGGGGGTGCGGTGCAGGATGCCAGACGGGTACGCCGCGCTCGGAAAGCAGACCCATTGAGAGGGGTGAGGCGTTGATGATGCCTATGCCGTGCGACTCGAAATAGTCTAGGTAATCGGTGAGCTTGTCGTCGCATAGACAAAAGTGGCAGAAATTGAGCACCGTCTCTACCGTACCTGCCGGTACGTGGTCGATCACCCATTGCAGGTTCTCGAGCTGCAGGTCGGTGATGCCTACATGGCTCACGATGCCCTTGTCGCGGAGCTCTACAAGGGCGGGGAGGGTCTCCTCGACAATCTGTCGGAGGTCGGCAAACTCGATGTCGTGTACGTTGATGAGGTCGATGTGGTCGATGCCGAGGCGTTCCATGCTCTCGTATACGCTTTCGGTGGCGCGGCGGCCGCTATAGTCCCATGTGTTGACTCCGTCCTTGCCGTAGCGTCCGACCTTGGTGGAGAGGATATATCTGTCGCGCGGAATCTCGCGCAGAGCCTTGCCCAATACGTTCTCGGCTTTATAATGTCCGTAGTAGGGGGATACATCGATAAAGTTCATTCCACCTTCTATCGCTGTGTGTGCAGCGCGTATGGCGTCACTCTCATTAATTCCGTGAAAAACACCGCCCAATGATGATGCTCCGAAGCTGAGGGGCGAAATCTCGAGACCTGTGTTTCCTAATGGTCGCAATTTCATAAAGTTGTTCTTTTTTTGCAAATGTATGAATATTTCCGTTTTTATACAAGTAGTAGGGTGGGGGGTATGTTAAAAAACTTCTGAATCAAGTAAAAAAGGCTAATTTATAGGGTAATCGTTTGCATGGGAACGTGTGTTTTTGTACTTTTGTATGAAATATGGTGGTAGTTGAATCGCCGCCCTGCCGAATTACTCGTAAGAGCCTTATGAGAAACGTATATTACAAGTACAACGAGAAAACGAAGATGTATGACCGTGTGTTCCCAAGTCGTAGGGAACGCCTTCTGACGACACTGCGTACTATGCTCTTCTGTGTGTTGCTGGGTGTCGCGGGATATGGCATTATGCTGCTTATCTTGGGGACTCCGGAGAATGTAGAGGAGTTGCGTGAAGAGAATGTACGTCTGAAGGGACAATATTTATTGCTGTCACAACGTGTCGATGAGGCTATGGAGGTGATGGATGATATTAGTCAGCGCGACGATAACCTCTATCGAGTCATGTTTATGGCCGACCCAGTACCCTCTGATGTGCGTAATGCAAACTATGCCGGCACCAATCGCTACGAGGCTTTCGAGAATCTTGCTAATGCCGACTTAGTGATAGCTACTACGCAGAAATTGGATGCGTTGAGCCGTCAGCTTTATATACAGTCGAAGTCGTTTGATGAAGTGGTGGATTTCTATAAGAATCACGAGGATATGTTGCGTCACTTGCCGGCTATACAGCCTGTGGCCAATAAGGACTTGAAGCGTATGGCCTCAGGATACGGATATCGTATACATCCGATCTATCAGACCCGCATTTTTCATGAGGGTATGGACTTTAGCTGCGATATCGGAACTCCGGTGTATGCTACTGCTGATGGTGTGGTGAAGAAGGCTCGTCGTGAGAGCGGATATGGATATGTCATAGTCATCGATCATGGCTACGGCTATGAGACACGCTATGCGCATCTTAAGAGTTTTAATGTCAAGCAGGGCCAACGCGTACAGCGCGGGCAAACCATTGCCCTATCGGGCAATAGTGGCCGTTCTACGGGGCCTCACTTGCATTATGAGGTGTTGCAGCGTGGTCGTCATATAAACCCGGCCAACTACTACTTTATGGATTTGGACGCCGATCAGTATGAGGAGATGATACGCATGGCTGATAACCATGGTAAGGTGTTGGACTAAAAGGGTGGATTAATACGAATGAGGACGGATGCATGAACTCCTCGGTTTTATAAATCAAGAAAAGGCAAGTAATGTCCAAGAATCTGAAACTATACTACAGTATACGCGAGGTGTCGGCCATGGTAGGCGTACCGGAGGCTACGTTGCGCTTTTGGGAGAAGGAGATACCGGCCTTGAACCCTCAGAAGACCGAGACGGGCGTGCGTCACTATAAGGAGGCTGATATTGAGTTGGTGCGACTCATTCACCACTTGGTCAAAGTGCAAGGCCTTACAATCAAGGCTGCGCGTGCGCGTCTCAAGACTAGCAGAGAGCAGGTTGTGGATCGCCAGAAACTGGCTGCAAAGCTGGAGAACGTACTGAATGAACTGAAGACTCTCCAAGCAAAGCTCGGTGAGTTGGGCGAATCGAATCTTTGAGTTGTCT
This sequence comes from Bacteroidaceae bacterium, assembly GCA_045660385.1. Lineage (GTDB taxonomy): Bacteria > Bacteroidota > Bacteroidia > Bacteroidales > Bacteroidaceae > UBA1189. The sequence continues at coordinate 42,545 of JAZRDT010000039.1, forward strand.
CGAATGAATTTCTGTTGATGACCCTATGGATTCGTGCATTACAATCTGCGTAATGCCTCTTTGATTGCACCCTCTACGCTTACAGTGGGCTGTTCCTTGATGATTCCCTTTACCACCTTTTGTGATGCTGCTGCCGTGTAGCCCAGCATGGTAAGTGCGGCTACCGCGCTGTCGAGCACCTCGTTTGTGGTGTCGGCAAATAGGGCATTGTCTAGATCGCTACCTTGAGTGTTGCCTTCGATAGCGCCAATCTTGTCCTTGAGCTCCACGATGATGCGTTGGGCTGTTTTTCCTCCGATACCCTTTACCATCTTGAGTAGCTTGTCGTTGCCGGAAGCTATTACCTCACAAAGTTCACGCGGGTTAAGTGCGGAAAGGATGGTACGTGCCGTGTTTCCTCCGATGCCCGATACGGAGATGAGCTGCATGAAGAGTTCGCGCTCCCGCTTGTCGGCAAAACCATAGAGGATATAGGCATCTTCGCGTATGGCCTCATAGATGTACAACTTTGTCTGCGGACGGTTCTGTATGGTTGTGTATGTGTTGAGTGAGATGTTGGTAAGGTATCCCACACCGTGGCATTCGATAGTGGCTGTGGTGGGTGTCAGCTCGGTGATGTCGCCCTTGAGGTATTCGATCATAACGGTTGGTGATTGGAGTGTGAAATGTTTTTGAGTTTCCTTATTCTACAACAAAGGGTCGGAATTTCTTCCGACCCTATACTTATTGTTGTGATAAGGTATCTCTTAGAGTTTTGCGATGTGAGCGCAGAGCTTAGACTTCAAGTTAGCAGCCTTGTTCTTGTGGATGTTGTTAGTCTTAGCGAGCTTATCCAACATCTTCTGAACAGCAGGATACAAAGCTTGAGCTTCAGCCTTATCAGTTGTTGCGCGGAGCTTACGAACTGCGTTACGCATGGTCTTTGCGTAGTATCTGTTGCGCAATCTTCTGGTTTCAGTCTGTCTGATTCTCTTCAGCGATGATTTGTGGTTTGCCATTTCTAATCTTCCTATTTTTTAATTTAACTTTGTAGCGCTACGGGGAATCGAACCCCGCTTTTGAGAATGAAAATCTCACGTCCTAACCGATAGACGATAGCGCCATCCTTTT
>JAZRDT010000040.1:0-4694 GCA_045660385.1 Bacteroidaceae bacterium
CAAGGAACCCATTGCCTTCGACCACGACTGTCGTGAAGGTATCTGCGGTATGTGCTCACTCTACATCAATGGTCACCCCCACGGCCCCGCTACAGGTGCTACCACCTGTCAGATCTACATGCGCCGCTTCAAGGATGGCGATACCATCACCGTAGAGCCCTGGCGCTCAGCAGGCTTCCCCGTGATTCGCGACTTGATGGTAGACCGCTCTGCCTACGATAAGATTATGCAGGCTGGTGGTTACGTGTCAGTGAACACCGGTGGTATCCCCGATGCTAACGCAATTCCCATCGCTAAGCCCATCGCCGACGAGGCTATGGACGCTGCTGCATGTATCGGTTGCGGTGCTTGCGTAGCAGCTTGTAAGAACGGTTCTGCTATGCTCTTCGTATCAGCTAAGGTGAGTCAGCTCGCCCTCCTTCCCCAGGGTCAGGTAGAGGCTGCACGTCGTGCCAAGGCTATGCTCGCCCGCATGGATGAGCTCGGCTTCGGTAACTGCACCAACACTCGTGCCTGCGAGGCCGAGTGTCCCAAGTGCGTAAGCATCAGCAACATCGCTCGCCTCAACCGCGAGTACCTCAAGGCTAAGCTTGCCGACTAAGCATAGAATTGCTTATATAATATGAGAAAGGCAGCCCGCAAGGCTGCCTTTCTTGTTTCATGCGGTAGGGTATAAGAGGGGACACGCTTGATAGTTCGTTTGGTTTGATGTTGCTAATTTGCCTCTTTTTGTTTATCTTCGCAGCATGAAGCATCGCATAGCACTATACCTGTTCCTTGTCGCCACTCTCTGCATTGGGTGTGGCGGCCGCATCGGTATGCGCCAGCTGCAAGAGCTGGAGACATGCATGAACGATGTGCCCGACTCCGTGCTGGCAGTGCTCACCGCTACAGACATGCCGCGGTGGGGCGAGGCACGTGCGCTCTATGCGCTGCTTACCGTACAGGCACAGGACAAGAAGGGTCTGAAGGTGGCCGACGACTCGCTCATCCGTGTAGCTACGCGCTACTATGACCACCGAGGTCTTCCGCTACGCCGCCTGCAGGCATTCTATTACCATGGCCGTGTACATGCCAATGCAGGTCTCCACCACGAGGCCATGACGGCCTACACGCGTGCTAAGGATTTCGTACCCGAGGTGGATACACCGTACTCCGTAGGCTTGCTCTATGCGCAGATGAGTGTACTCTATGGCAACGACTATGACTATCAGCGGGCGCTTGAGTTTATGCAGGAGGCGTTGCGCTATTTTGAAAAGGCAGACAAAGAACGTTTGCCATATATTACCAAACGCGATATGGGATTGATTTATTTGAATATGCATCAATTTCCACAGGCCGATTCTCTTCTGAGCGAAGTTTTGGTCTGGGGTGAAGCACACGATGACTCCTATATTATAAACTGTGTGCTTACTCCTCTGCTTCGTTTGTACGATGCCACTGCAGATATAGTATCTTTGGACTATCTTCTTGGTAAATATCCAATAGAGACGGCACTGCGGTCTGCCACCACTTATGGAATCATGGCTCATTATCATGCACTGAAGGGAAACAGAGTTGCGGCCGAAGATGCATTGGACCAAGCGTGGCAAATGAGCACTGCGCCTGAAGATACAGCCAAACTTTGGCATAAGAGCTATCAAATAAACAAGATTCTTGACGCTCCCTACGATGCCTTGCGCAATCATGAGCAGTTGCTCGCTCATCAAGATTCTGTGGTGCGCATCACCCTGCAGCAACCTCTGATAGCTTCCCAGCGCGATCATTATGAGACTCGCCTGAAAGTAGAGGAATTGCGCAACCAGCAACAACGCTATCTGATGCGAGGGGCAGCAGTGGTAGCATTGATGGTGGCTGTAGTATTGGGCATCTATATACGCAATCTCATCCGCCATAAGCAGGAGGAGTTGAACGAATACATGGAGCTGGCCGAAGATTTGAGCCATACCCTATCCGACAAAGAGAATTCTATCGAGCACATAAACGAAGAACTGAATAGCAATATACAGTTGGTTGATGATTTACGTCATACCTTATCAGATAAGGATGCATCCATTGCTCGCATTAGCGAAGAGCTGCAGAAAACTCGTGTTGAACTGGAAGATTTTCGCAACCGCATAGATGCACATGAGGATTCTGCCGCACGTATGCGAAAGCAGATAGCGGCTCTGTTTAGCAATTATTCCAGATTGCTCAATAGTCTGGATGAAGCTTACTATGTAGACAAGAACACCAAGAAGGTAACGGAGTGTATAATCCCCCAGCTGAAGAAGGAGATTTTAGATCTTCGCAAAGGCAATAAACTTGCAGCGTTGGAAGCCATCCTAAATAGCCATCTCAATAATATCATGGCACGCTTACGTACGGAGTTGCCCCATCTAACAGAAAAGGATTATATATTTCTTATCTACCTTTATGCCGGTTTTTCGGGTAATATGATTGCTTTGTTTATGGAACTAAAACGCAACAATGTCTATCAGATGAAGTATCGCCTTTGCAACATAATCAAGGCTTCTGATGCTCCCTGCAAAGATTTCTTCCTAGAGAGTATGCGATAACTCACACATAATCAAAAGAATAACCTAACGTCTTACATTCCAAGATTCCATTCAGTTCCCTCTCTACTCTTTTAGTTAAATTATAGGGGGGGGGTAAATGGTTGATTTACTGTTCGTTATGCAAGGTTTCTCATAAAATCTTCGTTGCTCCATTTTTACTGTAAGATTTTTTGCCATCTTACATTAATCTAACATCCTACTAATCAGCACATAGTACGTCTTTCATGTAAGATTTTTCCACCCCTATTTTTTTTCTGTTTTTGCTGTTTACCTCTATCTTTGCGCCGTAGAAATTTATAAAAAACGCAAAATTATGAAACACGCATTTCAATGGCTTTTAGCCGCATTATGCCTCTTAGTTGTAAGCAATGTATCAGTGATGGCAGATGATGAAGAGGTGAAGACCGTCCCTATACCTATAGGTACGGGTGAAGTTCTCAATGGTGATGATTACAGAGGGAATATCTTTGTTCCTTTCACTGCCTACTACCAAGGAGGCACTATTTATATAAGTACCTCTGCTGAGTTCTCGGTAATTACCATTGCTGTGGAGAATGAAACTACAGGTCAAATGTGGTGCACTACCACCGATATCTCCGATAGAATGGGCGAAATTTGCATTTCTGATAGTGAAGCAGGTAGCTATACCGTGGAAATTGTGACCGAGTATGGCGAGTGCTTTGTGGGTGATTTTGAACTTTAAGAAAGATAGAGCATTATTATTTAACACTAGAAACTAGTATTATGAAAAAGACACTTTTCACGATGCTTATGATGGCATCATGTTTTTGCACCGCAAATGCGCAGTTAATGGTAGATCATAATGGCAATGTCGCGATAGGTATCGAGGGCATCGATTCATTGAATACTCAATTTGCAATAAATGGACTATCTAGCATCGCTACGGCTTATATTCAGTCAGAAAAGAACTATGGATTGAGAGTTGTTCGTAATAATCTTTCTTCAACAGGAGATCATTGCAGTATACAAGGTATTAATTATGTTGCAAATGGGCGGACTAACTATGGAGTTGTAGGAGTTGCTAATGGGTATGCTGGTAATGGCTCTACAATCGGAGTATTTGGGCGCGCAGGTTCAGCCTATTCCGGATACAATTTTGGTCTTTTAGGGCGTTTGGATTGTTCCTATAATGGTGCTGCAATATTAGCGACAACAATTGATGCGTCAAGATACGAGACCGTAGATGTTCAAGGAAAATATGCAGGCTATTTCTGTGGCGACACACGTGTGACAGGTACAATGACAGCAGGTGCTTTTGTAACTTCTTCAGATTATCGACTGAAAGAGAATGTACGCTCGCTTTCAAAGTCTGACGGATGCCTGAATAAACTGATGGATATGAATGTTGTTGAATTCAATAACAAACAAAGACAATTTACAACTTCTATTACAACACGTCATTTTTCTGATTCTTCAGAGTTGTTAGCAGAAGGTGAAGTGATGGAAGTGAATGCTCTTATTGAAAAAGATGCGAATGATACCATTTCTCACTGGTATGACGAAGACTCCCCCATCCTTAATAACAAGCATTACGGTTTGGTTGCTCAAGAACTACAAGAGATATATCCTGACCTTGTAGTAGAAAGCCAGGATGGCTACTTGGCCATCAACTATTTGGAGATGATTCCTCTACTGATTCGTTCTGTGCAAGAATTGAAATCCGAGCTGGACGCTTCAAAGCACAGTAATGCTCCAGTACAAAGGGAGGCTACACGCTCTGCCGAGGAAGAAGCAACTGCTGTCGATGCCATCGTGACAACGCTCTATCAGAATACGCCCAACCCCTTCACGGAAAGTACACTTGTACAATGCGATATTGCTGAAGGTGTAGCCCAAGCAGATATCTACATCTATGATATGAACGGCAAGCAGATTACGACCTATCCAATTGCAGAGCGCGGTGCCACAAGCATCACTGTCGAAGGCCGTAGCCTAGAGGCTGGTATGTATCTCTATGCCCTCATTGCCGACGGACAGGTGATTGATACCAAGCGGATGATATTAACCAAGTAAACACAATTGCCATGAAAGCTTTAAGTATACAAAGATGCTTGTTATATGTGTCAGCTTTCCTGTACGTGCTAGCGGCAAATGCTGATACGCATAACTTGACTT
>JAZRDT010000041.1:0-6213 GCA_045660385.1 Bacteroidaceae bacterium
CTGCTTGATACCCTTGATATTGAGCAATCCCATGGCGATGATGAACACCGATGCGAGCACTACCTCGCCAGCATACACATCCCAGCCAGCTACTTCGTAAAGCTTGCCCACCTGTATGATACCCGGGAACAGATAACGGCTGATGAGTGCCAAAGCTGTAGCATTGAGCGGTATAAGACTCCAATAAGCCAAAATCATACCCCATCCGCAGACGAAAGCATTACGCTTGCCTATAGCCTCCTTAGTATATATAAACTCGCCACCGCTGACGGGGAACTTGCGGATAAGATAACCGTAGCTGAGTGCAATCACAAGAATCAAAGATGCGCCGATGAGCATACCCAATGCCGTACCCAACGGACCTGCCTTAGGTAGAAATGCGTTACCTGGGAGCACAAAGCATCCCCAACCAATAATAGCGCCCAATGCCAATGCCCACACATCGAGAGGACGCATCGAACGCTTAAATTTGCCATTAGTTTTTGCCATAGTTTTTGAGTTTGTGCCACCGCCTTTACCAAGACGTTAGCGAGTTACAAGTGCCAAAGTTAGTGTTTTTTATTTTTATTAAAGAAAAAATTAAACAATTTTATTCAAAAAAGGAACAATACTCTTCCCAAAAGAAGATATCAACATCTTTTTACACAACCGTCACCACCTCATCAGGGAAATAACCACTGCGTATGCGCCACTCGTTAGGATAAAGATTATTGGCACGGTTGCCCAGGTTCTTCACAAAACCAAGGGGTACACCACGATAGGTGACCACAACAAATCCGCGCGGCGTATCAGGAGCAAGCGTCACGGCCTCTCTATGCAAATAACGTAACGCATCAGCATAGGAAAGTTCGCATCGAGCAAAAGCCTCGGCACTGAGTGCTGTGCTCATAGCAAGTTCGTGGGTAGGCACTGCATCGCGACCCTTCATTATGGCCAATGGAATACCATAGTGCACTAGATGCAAGCGTGTCGCAAGGGTTGCCACCAAAGGTTCCATGTCGGCGGGCATAGCCACTACACCATCGGTCTCTACCTTATATATATAGTTACTGGCAGCCAGCCAACTCTTGCACTCAGAAGGCACGGCCATCATGGGCTGCTTGCCTTTTGCCTTCTTATCGGCCGACCTCCGCTTCATCGTCGCTCCACCCGGTTCTTCTTCGCATACAGGGTGAGGCTCCCCACCCTTTCGGAGTACTGCCAGGAAAAAGCCTTCGCCACGCGTGCGTCCCGGGAGGAAGCGGTAGGCATGCTCCACACCAGGCACGAGACTCGGCGTGATTCCCCACGACTTTTCTGTGGACACGGGAAGCAGCTCGGCATCCAATTCGTCGACCATCCAGCGAACGTTCTCTTCATCCTCTTGTGTATTGAAGGTACAGGTACTATAGATAAGTAGTCCGCCCGGACGCAACGTTGGCCATATATCGGTGAGGATATCGCGCTGGCGTTTCCAGCAAACCTCCACATTATCGGGACTCCACTCGGCCACCGCCACTTCATCCTTACGGAACATCCCTTCACCACTGCAGGGGGCATCCACCAGCACGAGGTCAAACAGTTCGCCCAAAGAGGTAAAGTCTGCTGGATAGTTCGAGGTCACCACACACCGATTATGGCCCCATTTCGTGATATTCTCGGCCAACACCTGTGCACGGGGACGCATCACCTCGTTGGACACCAACACACACTCGTCAGGCAATAGCGAACGCAACAGTGTACTCTTGCCGCCGGGTGCAGCACAGAGATCAAGTGCCACACGCGCCTCGCCCAAGTGTTGTCTCACGGCCTGTTCCACAAACATCGACGATGCTTCTTGCACATAGTAGCATCCCCCATGAAGTAGCGGATCGAAGGTGAAGGGGGGACGTTCGAGCAGATAATAAGCATCAGTCGCCCAAGGCACCGGCTCGTAGTCCACGGCACCACGCCATTTAGCAGGGTTAAGGCGTATACTCACAGCAGGCTCGCCCAATAGCGCCTCACGAAAGGACTCGTAACTCTCGCCCAGCAGTTCGCGCGTCGTATGCTCAAATGAGGGAGGTAGGTTCATAGCGTAGGTTCATTGAAATTTGCAAGTGCCAAAGGTATCGGTTATTTCCCAGACTTACTTGCGAACGTAGTCTATGAAGGTATAGGCCTGAGCATGTTTCTCATCGGGGGCGTGCTCTTCGCGCGTTGTTTCGCTCCATTCCTCGAGGTTAAGGTCAGGAAAGAAGGCATCGGCCTCGGCGGGCACATCATCCACGAGGGTAAGGTGTATGCGCTTGGCCAACCCGAGGGTTTGCTTGTATAGTTCACCACCACCAATGATATACACATCTTCGGTGTAGTCGCACTGCATCAGCGCCTCCTCAAGGCTGCGGTAGCACTCGGCATTCTCGTAGTGCAGCCCCTCTTGGCGGCTCAACACGATGTTACGACGATTGGGCAGTGCACCCTTGGGTAGCGAATCAAAGGTCTTACGGCCCATGATGATGGTATGCCCAGTAGTGAGCGCCTTGAAGCGCTTCAAATCATTCGGTAATCGGTAGAGCAGCTGGTTGCGGAGTCCAATGGCTCCGTTCTTAGCTGTCGCTACAATGATAGATACATTGTCAAGTGTTGTCATACGGCTACTACTCCTTTGATATGGGGATGTGGATCATAGTCAACGAGTTCGAAGTCCTCAAACTTGAAGTCGAAGATACTCTTCACATCGGGGTTGATCTTCATCTTAGGCAGGGGACGCGGCTCACGTGTGAGCTGCAGCTTCACCTGCTCGAGGTGGTTGCTATAGATATGGGTGTCACCCAAAGTATGCACAAACTCGCCAGGCTTGAGACCAGTCACCTGTGCCACCATCATGAGCAACAATGCATAAGAGGCAATATTGAAGGGTACACCAAGGAAGGTGTCGGCACTGCGCTGATAGAGCTGCAGACTAAGCTTGCCATCGGCCACATAGAACTGAAAAAAGGCGTGGCAAGGGGGTAGATTCATATTGTCGAGATCGCCCACGTTCCATGCCGATACGATAATGCGACGGCTGTCAGGGTTGTTCTTGATGGTCTCTATGGCTTCGGTAATCTGATCGATATGCCCGCCCTTATAGTCGGGCCATGAACGCCACTGATAACCGTAGATATGTCCGAGATCGCCATCCTCATCGGCCCACTCGTTCCAAATGCGCACGCCATTCTCCTGCAAGTACTTCACATTGGTGTCGCCCTGGAGAAACCACAGCAATTCGTGGATGATGGACTTCAAGTGCAGTTTCTTAGTAGTGAGACAAGGGAACCCATCCTCGAGATTAAAACGCATTTGATGACCAAACACGCTGATGGTGCCTGTACCGGTGCGGTCGCTCTTCTCTACGCCCTCCGTCATGATACGGTTGAGCAGGTCTAAGTATTGCTTCATATATGTTGTTATGTTTTTTTCTGACTGCGAAATTAGATATAAAATCCGTTATATGCAATTCTACAGGATGCTTTCTACCTCTTTCCCAAATAATCGACAAGAACCTCACCTACGCCAACACACACAATGAGTACGCCGACACCCACACCAAAGTTACCCATCCATATACCGAGGAAGATGGCAAGACCGATGCCGAGGCAAATGTTCCTGACACCTTTGTTGATGAGGGAACGGTCGCGCGGTGAATCCGCACTGTCATCGGTAGGACGCTCTGTTTGGCGCTGTTCATCGGTACGGCGCCGTCGGAGTAGAAAGTAGAGCAGTACGAGCAAGAGAATGAGAGGCAAACCGAAAATACAGAACAGCACAACGACAACAAAGAGGATGGCACCCGAGGCCATACCTATTCCCGAAAGTCCTAACAGTCCCTTGAAAAGACCGGGCACGCCTTCGAAGAACTCATCCATCATCTCTTCAGTCAGTTCGATAGTCTTCTGTGCCATCAGGCTATCGTCTGTATAGGCTGCTATGCGCCATGAGCTTACATGCGTCGATGTTGTCGTGGCAGTCGTCGTATCATCGGATGCAACAGCATCAGTTACGAGTTCCTCCACCACAGGTACGCCATCCATCGTAGACTCGCCCTCTTGGGCCATTGTCATCGTAGCACCCAAAAGTGCCATCACAAACAACATCAACCAATGTCTTACATTCATGTCAGTCTCTTTTATATATTGTTACTATCCAAAAAGCGAACATAGTCCGCTTGAAACTGCAAAGTAAATAAAAATATCGATAGTTTGTCTGCAAAACGAACATTATCTACAAACTTATTCAATCATGCCATAGGGATGACTATATCGTTTAAAACAATAGAAGCGAACCAACGGCTCGCTTCTATTGTCGTTTATATAAGATTTACTCTTACGAATTACTGGCGCTTACCACCTGAGTAAACTACGTTCAATGCCCATGCTTCACGCAGTGCCATCTTCACGTCGGTCACGATACCCATCTGGGTCTCCTGGTCGATCTTCATAGACACACGCATAAAGGGCTTATCACGCTCAGGCATAGCCTCACGCTCCTGGTAGATGTAATCACGGATGTCACCTACCTCAGCGAAGTCATCATTGAGCTGAATACGGCTGCTGAGACCCATCTTTGCACGGAATTCCTTGGTGGGCTTACCGATGTATACGTAAGACACCAATGATTTCTTCTCGAGCTTCTCAATCTCAGTACCCTTCGGAGTATCAAACTCTACCTTCAAGGTTACCTCACGCATAGAAGTTACCATCATGAAGAAGAACAGGATACTGAAGATCAAGTCAGGGAGTGACGAGGTATTCAGTTCAGGAACTTCCTTGCTACCATTCTTATTAAATTTTCCCATGATTAGTTTCCTCCATACTTTTTGGGTTCAGCCTCTGAAATCTTCATCGGATACACACCTCTGATAGCCAAAGCCTCATCTGACTCGGGATCAAGATGTCTGTAATACTTTCCGAATTTCTCGCGTGCCAACTCGTCGCGCAACTCGTTGTATGCTGCCATCAACTCATTCTGAATCTGGAAGTATACCTCGTAGTTTGTGCTACGGTCGGTCTGCACTGAGATGATATGGTTCTTTGTCACCGGATATGCACCAAGGATGGGCAGGGGCGGATCAGCAGGATGGAACTCCGGCATGTTTGCCTTATTCTCCGGATTAGCAATAAACTCCTTTGCTATCTCGCGCAAGTCCTCGGGCTTAACGTCGGTCTTTGTCACGCGCTTTGATTCATCACCATAGTAGTAAAGGATTTCGTTGTTCATATTCACCTGTACGACGAATACGTTTCTACCCTTAACCTTTACATCCTCTTCCAACTGGTTGGGATCTGGTGGGGGCGGCAGACGGCGCACCAAACCAGTATCTGTATCCATTGATGTGGTGATCAAGAAGAAGATCAACAGGATGAACGAGATATCGGCCAATGAGCTACCATTCAATCCAGGAACTTTTCTTTTCTTCTTTGCCATAATTAAAATCTCCTATAAATTATGACTTACTTCTTGAAAATTCCTGAAAGGCTAGCAACCAATGCAAGTGCAGTTACAACAAGCAATACATAAACGGTATAGATGATTGCATCTGTAGCTTGCAACCAGAAGGCGTCTTCATAAAGACCTGTACCGGTCATGATGGGAGCCTTGCTACCCAAGAACCATGTAACGATCATTACAGGAACAAACAACCACAAACCTACCTTAGCAAGGGCAATACCCCAACCAGGCATGTTAGAGTCGATCTTACCTCCCTTAGCTGTCACAGCACCTACCAATGTGCAGATACCGCAGATTGCAGCCAATGCATACATCCAACCCATCAACAAATCGGTGAACTGGGGTGACTTGTAGAGGCCACTGGGGAGCGACTCTTGATTTCCGAATCCAACGCAGAAGAACAACACCAATACCACTACAGAAATGGCAAGGAGTGTATAATATACGATGGATGCTATTTTACTCGCTTTCATTGTTATTTTCTCAGTTAATGTTAATTACTTCTTCAAGTTGTACTTCATGATCAAATCCAAGAGTGTGATAGAGCTGTCCTCCATATCGGTGGTGAGAGACTCAATCTTAGAAAGGATGAAGTTGTAGAAAATCTGAAGAACGAGAGCAACGATAATACCGAAGATAGTGGTAATCAAAGCCACCTTCATACCGCCGGCAACAACAGTGGGGCTAATATCACCAGCCTTCTGGATGTCGTCGAACGCCATAACCATACCGATCACAGTACCCAAGAATCCGAGTGAGGGA
>JAZRDT010000042.1:0-5467 GCA_045660385.1 Bacteroidaceae bacterium
AAAGAGGAGCAGCGTGACAATCAGGATATAACTTTTCTTGTACACGTTCATCGGTGATGATGATTAGTTGTAGGCAAAGGGAATAGACTCACCCACGGGGCACTCTATAACATTGTTTACATAGAACTTCTTGCCAGAACCAGTAGATACCAGCACTACCACCTTACAGTTGGCAGCGTCAGCAAAGTCGACATCATTAGCTTTAAACTCGTAGTAATACTCGATGGTCTCGCCCCACTCGCACGAAGCCTTACCACCGAGCAATTCGCCCTGGATAGGCGATACGCAGCTGGCGCCACGGAGCACGTGGTCGTGATTGATGAGTACGGTAGACATACCGTTGGAGAACTCATACCAGTTGCTCGACTGATATGCAGGGATACTGTCCTCTACAAGCCAGGCATTGATACGGTATGCACCAGCCTTGCCCACCTTGACAGCGGCACGCACGGCAACCACCGACTTGTTGGCATTGGTAGCAACTGCGGCAGCGATACCTACATTGGCCCTTTCCTTGAGTTCCATGCCGGCAGTAGCATTGATAATCTCGGCATTGATGTTGGGGTCGTTGTTTTCGACAATCACATCTGGGTTAAGGTTGAAGAATGATGAGGGGAATCCCTCTACATGCAATGCACTTACAGCCTCATCTGATGCCTTACAGCTAAACTCGTCCCCACTATGAGTAGCCACCACTACTGTGTTGGCTGCATTGGAACCGTTCTCACGGAACAGTTCGATGGAACGTATCATATAGGGGCAGTAGCCACACCAGGTGCCCGTGGCCTGAGTCATCAGCACGTTGTGGTGGAATCCGTCGAACTTTTCGGCTTGTGTATCCTCAGGCAACTCGATATAGAGTGCGGGGTTGGCAGCCTGCACAGAAAGCTGATTGGACAGCTGACCATTATAAGTGGCAAACACCTTATAGAACTTAGCCTCTGTAGCGGTAAAGAAATTGCCAGTAATGGGTTTGTTGTCGACATAGATGACTGATTCGGCAGTCACGTCTACATCGCCCACCTTAACGGTAAACTCAACGCCCTCCTCGCCATCGGCAACAAAAAGGTCGGTCGATGCCGACAGTACGGGCTTGCCCTCAACAGGCTTTTCTTCACATGAAGCCATACCAAACAGCAGGGTCAATGCGAAGAGTGAATAGATTAACTTTTTCATTTCGTTATATAAAAAAGTATTGACAATAGAGAGAAGCTATTCCCTCCATTGTCAATAAGTTTTGTTTGAATTACTTGTTCAAATCAGCGCTGTACTTCTCCTTGATCTGGTCGAGTACGGGAATGAAGCTCATCTTCACAGTCTTCACCTTCACATCCTCAGCGGGGAGGTATGTACGCTTGATACGATTGTTCTTAGACTTAGCAACCTTGTTGACATCAATCTTAGCTGCGGTGCGTGTAGCTGCGCTCTCATACTCGGCTGCGCCACGTGTGAGCACGATGTCGGCGATAGTCTGGAAACCACCCTCGAGATAGCTCAAGCCCCAATCCTGATAACCGATAGCAGGATAGAACTTCATGCCTTGCTCCTCAACGCCCTTGATAACGAGTGTGTTCTTGTCATCAGATACCTCTACGGGGAATGCGCCAGAGTAGAATATAGAAGAGTCGTCGGGATTGTTACCTGCCAATACAAACTCATACCAGCCCCATGCAGCTACGGGAGGCAAAGACAAAATGTTGGCATCACCAAGGAGACTCAAGCTACCATCCTGCTGAACCTGGAAGAACAACTTGGGACCATAAGCATAGAAGAGTTCCTCTGTATCGTATGCAGAATACTCCGGTGAGCAGAAGAGATCCCAGGGAGTAGCGAAGGTGTGAGCCTCCTCAAGGCCGAGGCCGAGGATATAGTTCTGACCCTTATACTTCTCTTCGTACTTGGTCACCATCTTCTTGTACTCAGCAAACTGCTCTGCTACGCGCTTCTCGGCTGCAACTTTAGCCTCGTCTTCAGAAGCACCCTTATCCAATGCTCTCATAAAGTAGTCGTTGTAAACCATCTCATAAGCCTCGTGGTTAGCATCGAAAGTCTCGGGTGAGTTGTCAAAGTCTCCACCCAATGTGATGGTTGAGTATGTAGTATCAACAGATGTTACATATTCCCAGATTTCGTAGTCATACTCGCTCTTGATGCGGATAATGCGAGCAGTCCAGTCGCCCTTCAGATCTTCAAAGAGTGTGCTGCTCACTTCGGGCTGTGCGGGAAGTGCTGCTGCACGGCTTACACCTGTATAGATTGCCTCACCCTCTTCCTCGTTGTAGGTTGCAATAATCAATGTGTTTTCAGCATCCTCGAGAGAGTACAAGCTCAAGTAAAGGCCCTCTTCGCTATTGATAGCCTGAACATCCTCTTCAGAGAGTTCGCCACCGTAATAGGTAATCAAGTCAGCATAGGTGAAACCATAGCTAAGTTCCTTAACCACATCCTTGGTGTAGTTGGCAATATGCTTGGCTGCAAATACAGGAGTCTCACCTACAGATTTGATGTTGAACCATACCAAGTTGGGGGTGGGGTCACCATAGGGATTTTCACAACCTGTGATAACCACCTCGGCTGCGGGGAGTGTAGACTTGGTCAAAGTCACATGGATTGAGTCGTAGCTGAGCACTGAGCCATCCTCTTCATATACACCAATAACGCTGATGATATAGGTAGAGTCTACTTCCACGAGACCGAGGGCATTCTCGTCAAGTTCAATGTTCTGAGTACCGCTAAATCTCTCAGCGCCGAAGTAGTCGAGCAGCGTAGAAGGCATCGCCTCCTCATTTACATAACTTACGAGCATATTGTATGACATCTTGTCGAAAGGAGCTACAACATACTGTACATCATCATCTGCGGTGCAACGGATCTTGATGCGACGCTCGGTCTTACCAATGAATTCCAGTTTAACCTTGCTCTCTACCATCTCAAGTGCTGCAAGAAGGTTCTGACGAGCATAGAGGCCTGTGGGATAGAAGTCGTCGGTATACCAAGGCTCTTCGGTGTAAGCACCCATACGAGGAGCCTTAACCTCACCAGCACGAGTAGCGGGAGCCATGGGACCCCATACTTCGCCACCCCAGTCGTCTTCGCCACCGAAATCTACATTGGGATTCTGCTCATAGAGGAGGTTACCCTCTGCATCACACTGACCAATCATCAATGTGAACGCAGATCCCGGATGGATAAAGAAGCCACCGTCACCCTCTTCGTACCAGTCTTGCTCACTGGTATAATCGATGGTCTGAGGACCCTTGAGCAGGATACCGTCGCTCAAGAAGGTAACGTCATCGGCCCAACGTGAAGCACGGAAAGAGTTGTACTGCTCTGTGGGGAGAAGTGCATACTTATAGTGCATGGTGTCGGGCACATTGAAGTGGAACTTGAAGCCATCCTTTCTTGACTCAACCACAGTAATCAAGCGGTCATAAGCGGGTGTGGTGAACACCTTAGATGTGATTACCAACTGACCCTCCTTCTTGTAAACGAAGAAGATGGTGTACTCTGTGTCACCTTCGAGGCTGTAAACGTTGATGGTGTTGTCACCGTCAGCAACAGTTACTACGCGGCCTTCTTCCTCAGCTTGGATGTATACTACAGCAGCATCCTTGCTTGACTCTGATACGTTGCCCTTCTCTACGAGGTAAGCTACTGACTCAATATCAGAAGTCTTGATTGTGAATGAAGCAGAAGTAGAGCGGATCTCCTCTGCAAATTGCTCGTTGCTAGCGAATGATGCTTCCAAGAAAGGAACATCCTTTTCCTTACAGCCTGTAAAACAAGCAGCAAAAGCCAGCAGACCTACCATGAATAGGTTACGATAGTTTCTTTTCATAATGATTTTTTAGATTTAATTATTAATGTTGCAAATAGAATCTCTTTACCTTATACTAATGTCCTAATACTAATACCTTTATTCCGAACGAATTCGGCCGCAAATTTACACTTTTTTACAATAAAACAAACAAAAAACAAAGAAAAAATGATGAAATTGCAAAATATACTGAGCAAAATCAGATGGGAAGGATCTATTCCTACGCTACAATTAACGTGAGTTCGATATAAGGATTCCTTAGGGAATTGTCCCCCTAGGGGACAATGCTTGTGTTATGGACAACTCCTATATTATCTCCAAAAAATATAGGATGCGCACCGGCACATCCTATAATGTAAATAATAGCAGCTCTTTTATTGAAAGAAAGATTTGGCGATACCCATCTCTAACCCTCGCAATTCGGCCAGGCCTCGCAATCGGCCTATACATGAGTAGCCGGGATTGGTCTTCTTATGCAGGTCGTCAATCATCTGGTGCCCATGGTCGGGGCGCATGGGAATGCTTGCCCCGCGTCTTTGCTGGAGTTCAAGGAAAGCCTTCATCACACCATACATGTCTACATCTCCTTCCAAATGGTTGGCCTCATGGAAGTTGCCTTCTGCATCGTGCTGCGTACTGCGAAGATGCACGAAATGGATGCGGTCGGCAAAACGATGCATCATAGCAGCGCAGTCATTGGCACTGCTAACACCCAAGGAACCGGTGCATAAGCAAAGGCCGTTGCTCTCGTTGGGCACGGCATCAATCAGGGCCTGGAAATCTTCGGCCGTACTTAGTATGCGCGGTAGACCGAGGATGCTCATGGGAGGGTCGTCCGGATGGATCACCAACTTTACGTTTGCTTCGTCTGCAACAGGACATATCTCCTGCAAGAAATAAATAAGATGGTCGCGCAGCGTCTCCGGTGTTATGTCCTTGTATCGGTCAAGCTCATGCTGGAACTGCTGCAAGGTGAAACTCTCTTCCGAACCGGGGAGTCCAGCAATCATGTTGTGTATCAGTTGCTGCTTGTCCTCTTCGCTCATCTGTTCGAAGCGGGCCTTCGCCTTTACCTTTTCATCCTCCGTATAGTCACCCTCTGCTCCCGGACGCTTTAGTAAGAAAAGGTCAAAAGCCACGAATGCAGCACGCTCGAAGCGTAGAGCGCGACTGCCATCGGGTAGCTCGAAAGCCAAGTCGGTGCGTGTCCAGTCGAGCACGGGCATAAAGTTGTAGGTGACGGTGCGTATGCCACACAATCCTAAGTTGCGTATGCTCTCCTTATAGTTGTCTATATAGTGTTGATAATTACCGGTCTGTGTCTTGATATGTTCGTGTACCGGTACACTCTCTACTACCGACCATCGCAAGCCTGCGGCCTCTATCAGTTCCTTGCGTTTTTCGATTTCTTCTACTGTCCATACTTCACCATTAGGAATGTGATGGAGCGCAGTTACTACGCCGGTTGCTCCAGCTTGACGTATGTCCTGTAGGCTGACCGGGTCGTTCGGTCCATACCAACGCCATGTTTGTTCACAAAGTATCATAGATGTGTTCTTAGATTGAAAATGCATTGAATCCTCCGTCTACCACAGCGACCGTACCCGTCACAAAGCTGGAAGCCTCACTGATGAGGTAATGAATGGTGCC
>JAZRDT010000043.1:0-5338 GCA_045660385.1 Bacteroidaceae bacterium
TAGAGTACGGCAACGGCATTGACATAGATGTCTGTAGCATTGTTGTAGATGTCCTCTTCGTAGAGTTGGTCACGCGGGTTCTCCTGCAGGCACGAAACCAAGGTCGTGGCAAGAAGAAGGAATAGGGATAATCTGTTATAGTTTTTCATACCAGTAATCGTTTTAGAATTGTACACTCACTCCCATCGAGAAGGTGCGATAGAGCGGATAGGCTCGCTTGTCATCGATACCCAGCGTACCGTTCACCACATAACTGTTGATCATCGGGCTGAGTCCGCTGTATGCGGTGAGCGTCGCCACATTGTTCACGTTGGCTGTCAGGCGCAACGAACGTATGGCCTTGCTCTTTATGGGGATATTGTACCCTATGGTGATATACTCAATGTTGACATAGTCGCCATCCTCCAGCCAGTAGTCCGATACGTTCTGGTCCACGATATTCTTTTCTGGTGCCCCCTGCAACACGTTGTAGGTGGGGAAGCTCGACATGTTGGTGTAGGCCAGTCCCGTTCCGTTGAATATCTTGTGCCCGAATGCACCGTTCACCTGCATGGCAATATCCCAGTCCTTGTAGCGGAAACTGATGTTCGAGCCCAGTGTGACCTTCGGCGTGGCCTGTCCGGCTACGTATCGGTCGCCGCCATCGCCCAGGTTCACCTCCCCGTTGTCATCGAGGTCGGCTATGTCGTAGCGATAGTTGCCTTGCTCGTTCTTGACGAGTCCCTTGCAGTGAGGCAGATAGAACACGCCAAGCGGCTGCCCTACTATCTGGTACACCACATTGTTGTCTCCTCCGTGCTGTCCGGCTCCGTAGAGCGAACCTATGGGAGTGACCTCTGCTGCTGTCATCTGCATCCCGTTGTATTCGCCACTGAGCGAGAGCAGGCGGTTGCGCTGGTATGCCACGTTCAGGTTGATGTTCAGTTCGGTCTCCTTTTGCTGGATAGGCATCATCGACACGCCAAGCTCAACGCCCTGGTTCGACATCGAGCCGATATTGGCCATCAATTTGTCGTAGGCGAAGGCCGGTACAGGTACGTCATAGGAGTATAGCATATCGGTAGTCAGCGAGTAGTAATACTCGGCCGTCAGCATCAGACGATTGTCCCATGCCCCGAAGTCGATGCCGACGTTCGAGGTGGTGCGTGTCTCCCATTTCAGGTTGGGATTGGTATTCTTCATCGTGCCCATTGTCACAGTGGGTACACCGTTGATAGATACGATGCCGTTCTCCTTCACCGTATTGAGTGTGGTGTATGAGGCGATGCCGCCCAAATTGCCCGAACTACCGTGCCCTGCACGCAGGCGCAGCAGTGTCACTCGGGGTACATCCTTCATAAATGCCTCCTTATGGATGTTCCACGTTCCCGATACCGAGGGGAATACTCCCCACGTATTGTCCTTTCCTACCATTGACGAACCGTCGGTGCGCAGGGTAGCGTTCAGGCTGTAGCGACCATCAAAATGGTACGCCACACTGCCCATCAGTGAAGCCAGCGAGGGATCCTCGTACGAACTGCCCGTACCGCCAAAGGGACGCGACGAGGTGGCACCGATGTTATTATAAGAGAAATCGTTGGTCGTTATCCCCTTGGCCTGTACCCAGAATCCCGTACGCAACTGCTGGTGATACTCGCCGCTTACGCTGGCATCCAGCTTGTGCTTACCCCACGCATTGTCGTAGTTGAGTGCGGCATTGGCCAGATAGTCCTCGCCGTTGAACTGTCCCCTGTAGACATTTCCCTGTGCCCATACCCAGGTGGGGCAGAATTGTGCACGCTCCGTGGAATAGTATGAATAGGCACCGAAGAGCGACAGGTGCAGATGGGGATCTATATCGTAGGTCAGTCTCAGGTGTGTGTTCAGCGTAGCATCCTTCGAGTCGTTCTTCTCATCAAGCAATATGCCCGGATGGTTTATCCATGCTGCGGTCGAGTTCTTCACCCAGTTGCCGTTGGCATCCTGTCCTGCAGGATAGGTAGGGTTCTGTGTTGCTGCCGAGTTGAAGAGCATCTGCGTGTCGAATATGTCATGTGTCACGGCCGATGACCCGAACACCCCGAAGTCACCTGTCAGCCTACCGCCGAAAGCCTTCTGTGTCACGTCGATCTTGGCCACCATATTGCGGTAGTCGTTCACGCGGACGATGGTGTTGTGGTCCATCAGTCCGAACGAGGCACGGTAGTTCTGCGTCTCCGTGCCGCCACTGAACGCCAAATGATGCTGCTGCACGCTTCCCGTGCGTGTGATGACCCTGTGGAAGTCCGTATCGAAGCCTCCGTCATTATAGTCCAGTCCCCACGCCTCGGCCGTAGCCCTGTACTGTGCCGCACTGAGCATCGGCAGGTATTTGTACATCGGCTCCACACCATAGTTTCCGTTATACGAAATCTGGAACCCGCCTCCCGTTCCGCGCTTGGTCTTCACCTCGATGACACCCGAAGCACCTCGCGAACCATACCGTGCCGTCTCCGAAGCATTCTTCAGGATCGTAAAACTCGCAATGTCCGAGGGATAGATAGTCGACAGCGTCGCCACATCCGAGGTCACCCCGTCGATAATCACCAGCGGGTCGTTGCCACCAGTGATAGAGGTCGTACCGCGCACCCGCACACTGTTGAGCATAGCCATACGATCAGTACCGTTGGTCGTCACGTTCACACCTGCCGCCTGACCGCTGAGCACCTCCAGCGCATTGTTCACCAGCCCCTTCTTGATTGTGCTGGGCTGAATCAGTTCGGCCGATTCACCTTTGTGGATTGAGTCCTCCCGCTCCTTGGTATATTGCACCTGAGCAGCAAGCGGAAGATGGCTGCAACAGAGCAGCGCCATACAGAATCTTAGTGTCAATCTCGTCATAGCGATAGCAATTTTAGATAAAACACTCTATTTTTTGTTACAAAAATATATTTTTTCTCCGAGACACAAGAGATTTTGCCTCTGAATTTACCCCCTCACTCCTACATTTTTTTGATTTATGTCAAATTATTGCTCCTTTTTGTGCTAAATATGGGTGAGGAAATTGCGATGTGGCGGATAAGGGGTACCTTTGCCGTATGGAAAAGCAAAACACCTATTCAGTACGCGAGGAGATTGTCAATACGGCTACGCACGGTGTGGGGCTTTTGATGGGTCTTGCCGTGTGCACTGTCTTCTTGGTGGAGAGCACCGCTCTCCACACTTGGATGGCTCCGTTGAGTCTCGCCTTGTACCTGTTCGGCGTGTGCAGTTCATACCTTGCTTCGGTAGTATACCACGCTATCCCTTCTGTGCATGAGCACGCCAAGGCGCAGGCACGTAAGTTTGACCACGCCGCCATCTACTGGCACATCGCCGGCAGTTACACACCGCTTACCCTTATCGGCATACGTCTGGGAGGCGAGCCCGTGTGGGGCATCTTCATCTTTGTCTTCGTGTGGCTCTGTGCCATCGTGGGCACCGCGATGAGTTTCCGCAAGATGAAGGCACAGAGTTACCTTGAGACCATCTGCTATGTGCTTATGGGACTCACCATCCTCATAGCTTTCAAGCCCTTCTACGACACCTGCGGACTCCCCATCGTGCTGTGGGTAGTGGGCGAAGGCGTAGCCTACATCACTGGTGCCGTACTGTATAGTTTCAAGCGTGTGCCCTATATCCACTCCGTCTTTCATCTCTTTGTGATATTGGGCGACATCTGCCATATGACTGCCACTTGGCTGATGCTGCAACTGTTCATAGCCTAACCCATCACCACATCCGCCAGGTCCCATCCCTCGCGGCGTGCTTCGTCGTGATCCATCAGGTTGTAGTACCAGGTGGGGATATGCAGGTGGGTGCCGAGGGTGCGGTTCATTTCTACGGCGCGGGTGTACCAGTCGTGCAGGGCATCGGCATCGGGGTATACGGCTACCTCGAGTCCTATGAGGGGCGCGAGCATCTGCTCCTTGAAGTTCGCCTTGCCGCCTGTGGCGAGCCATACGGTGTCGGGCTTTATTAGGCTCATGATGAGGGCGGTCTTCTCGCTCTCGACAATAGCGGCCCCCTCTATCTCCCCCAAGGGGGAGTACTCAGGCATCGCGGTCTTCCCCCCTTGGGGGGATAAGAGGGGGGCCAGATGTTCTCCAAACAGGCATTGCGGTGCCAGCATCTCGTCAAATCGGATGCCATCAATCTTTATCGAGTGTACCCAACAGACATTTCCGCTTCCCTCTTTTCTGCGGTGGCCGTCGGGATTGTACGCCATCACCTTGCCTGCGCGTACTTGTCCGCGATGGTCTATCTGCCAGTAGATGATGCGGCCGTCGCGGGAGCTGCCTGTGCGGTAGCGGGCAAGCACTTCGGCCACTTGCTCCTCGGGAAATTGGGTGCAGAGCCATCGGGCGAGGTTGTTCTTGTCGGAGCGGGACTTGTGGCAGAGGGTGGACATGTGGGACAAATAAGAAGCGGCCTCCCCCTTTCCCCTCCCAAGGAGGGGTGATACAGGCATCGCGGAGCTAGTCCCCTCTCCTTGGGAGAGGGTGGGGGGAGAGGCCACCCTTGCCTCCCTCCTCCTCTGCCTCATCAGTTCGATGTACTGCTCCTTCGGCAGCCACTCGCGTTTCTCGGGTGGGTTATCCTTGAACCACTCGCTGGGTGTCATGTGATAGGCGCAGCTCTTCTCACGGCAGCAGCGGCCGCACTCCTTGGGCGCTATGGGTTCGTTGGTGACGGTGTCGATGTAGGGGGAGAACTTCGGTTGCTTGCAGATGGGACAAATCTTGTTCCATCGGTTTCTCTTGATTTCTCTTGAGTGGGCTAAGCGGTAACGCATGTGAGTTTTTGCCATTTTGCCAATTTGCCACTATAGATATATCACACGGTGATGCGGCGAAACAGACCGCGCGAAACGGTCTCTATCACGCTGGTTTTCTGCCATATAGTCAAGTAGCGATCGATGGTGCGCACGGCAACACCAAATTCTCCACCGACACGCACCGCATCGGCTCGGGTGAACTCCGAGGGGAGTCGGGCGAGCACCTCCTCGGGCTTCGTGGGGGTGGCAGTGACCTCCGTGTCATCGTAGCGCACCAGTCGGCGGTAGAGGTGCATGGTCTGCTGCACGCTCCAGTAGGCGATGAAGAGCACAGTGTCGATGTCGTCATCATCGATCGTGATGGCAGGCTCGGCCAATGCCTCCATCCACGAGCCGCACTGCTCAAAGCGACGCATGAGGGCTACCTGCAGCATCAGCCGCTTGGCATCGAGGTGGCGACGGCGCACGGCAGGCACGATGTCCTGATGGCCGTAGAGGAAGAAGAAGTGGTCGTTCATCCGCGCCATGAGGCGGTTCACATAGCGGCTCTGCTGCTCGCTGAGG
>JAZRDT010000044.1:0-5266 GCA_045660385.1 Bacteroidaceae bacterium
CGTATCGCCAATGGCGTGATTACCCTCGATGGAGTGACCTACGACCTCCCCAATAATAACTTCGGACATTGCCTCCACGGTGGCTGTACCTTGGAGCCCACCCCTCTTGGATGGCAATACCACATCTTTGATGTAGAGAAAGTTTCGGACAACCAGATTGTATTGGTTACTACAAGTCCCGATGGCGAGGCAGGTTTCCCTGGCAACGTAGTGGCAAAGACCACTTACACCTTGACTGATGACAATGCTATCGATATCAAATGGACAGCTACCACAGACAAGAAAACCGTCATCAACATGACCAATCATGCCTACTTCAACCTCAA
Source organism: Bacteroidaceae bacterium (assembly GCA_045660385.1). Taxonomy (GTDB): domain Bacteria; phylum Bacteroidota; class Bacteroidia; order Bacteroidales; family Bacteroidaceae; genus UBA1189. The sequence continues at coordinate 327 of JAZRDT010000044.1, forward strand.
CGGATGTCCTCAAAAGCCTATCCTCAACCACGAATTGAAGCTCAACGCCGACTACTACACTCCCGTGGATAGCACCTTCATGACTACTGGTGAGATTGCTCCCGTAGCAGGAACTCCGATGGACTTCACCACATTCAAGGAGATTGGTAAGGAGATTGACAACTACGACTTCGTTCAGCTGAAGAATGGCGATGGTTATGACCACAACTGGGTGCTCAACACAAAGTGCGATGACACCAAGGTATGTGCTACTCTGAAGAGCCCCGAAACTGGTATCATACTTGATGTATACACTAACGAGCCTGGTATCCAAATCTATACAGGTAACTTCCTCGATGGTACCACCAACGGCAAGGACGGCAAGAGCATCAACAGACGCACCGCAATCTGCCTCGAGACACAGAAGTATCCCGACACCCCCAACAAGAGCCACCTCGAAGGCTGGCCCTCAGCAACAGTGGAGCCCGGACAAGAGTATTACAGCCACTGTATATATAAATTCTCTGTAGAAAAGTAATTCATTAAATCGAAACATAAATCAACGAAACATTATGGCAGTATTAGACTGGATTGTCATTGGCTTGTTTGCAGCAGCCATGATATGGATTGTAATAAGTGTAATGAGAAAGCAGAAGGACAACTCTTCTGACTACTTCTTGAGTGGCCGCGATGCTACATGGTTGGCTATTGGTACCTCTATCTTTGCATCTAACATCGGTTCAGAGCACCTTATCGGTTTGGCTGGCTCAGGCGCAACAAGCGGCTTGGCCATGGCACATTGGGAGATTCAAGGCTGGATGATTCTGGTACTTGCATGGGTATTCGTCCCCTTCTATGAGCGCAGTATGGTACTCACCATGCCCGAGTTCTTGGAGAAGCGCTTCAACAAGCAGTCACGTACCATCCTCACCTACATCTCGCTCATCAGCTACGTGCTCACCAAGGTAGCCGTGACCGTATACGCAGGTGGTGTGGTATTCCAACAGGTATTCGGCATTGAGTCAATCAGCATCTTTGGCTTCACCATAGACTTCTTCTGGGTAGCAGCTATAGGACTTGTATTGCTCACCGCTATCTACACTATCCTCGGTGGTATGGAGTCAGTACTGAAAACCTCAGTATTGCAGACCCCAATCCTCTTGGTAGGTTCTGTCGTAATCCTCGTGCTCGGAATGAAAGAGCTCGGTGGATGGAACAATTTGATGACTCTTTGCGATGTAACTCCTGCCTATGAAGGCGCACAGGGCACAATGATTCACCTTATGCGTAGCAATAGCGATCCCCAGTATCCTTGGTTGGGCGCACTCATCGGCTCTGCTGTAATCGGTTTCTGGTACTGGTGTACAGACCAGTTCATCGTACAGCGCGTACTTTCTGGTAAGAACGAGCGTGAGGCTCGCCGTGGTGCAATCTTCGGTGCATATCTCAAGTTGCTCCCCGTATTCTTGTTCCTCATCCCTGGTATGATCGCTTTCGCATTGGCACAGGGCGCTAAGACTGGCGTATTGAATTCAGACCTCGCTCACGCTATGGCTCCCGTATTGGAGAATGGTGACGTTGCCTTCCCCTTGCTCGTAGCAAAGTTGCTCCCCGCAGGTTTCAAGGGTGTAGTAGTATGCGGAATCCTCGCTGCATTGATGTCATCATTGGCATCGCTCTTCAATTCATCTGCTATGCTTTACACCATCGACGTATACAAGGTGAAGCATCCAGACCCCAATCCTGTAATTGCAGCTGATGGTCGTGTGACTGACTCTGAGGAGTATGGCAAGAAGCTTGTTAAGATTGGTCAGATTGCTACAGTCATCATCGTAGCTCTCGGTATCCTCTGGATTCCTGTGATGAAGAGCATCGGTGACGTGCTTTACCTCTACTTGCAGGATGTACAATCAGTGCTTGCACCTGGTATTGCTGCAGCCTTCTTGATGGGTATTTGCTGGAAGCGCGCTACACCTAAGGGTGGTCAGTGGGCATTGATCTCAGGTCTTATCGTGGGTCTCACTCGCCTGGGTGCTAAGATTCTCTACACTAGCGTGCCAGGTGCTCCCGAAGGTTGGTTCAAGGCAGTATTCTACGACTTCAACTGGCTCTTCTTCTGCGGATGTATGTTGGTGTTCTGCTTGCTTGTGTGCTTCGTTGTGAGCCTCTGCACTCAGCCCAAGGATGAAACAGAGATTAAGGGTCTGGTATTCGGCACCTCTACTCCCGAGCAGAAAGCTGCGACCAAGCGTAGCTGGGACAAGTGGGATGTTATCCATACCGTTATCATCCTTAGCATCACAGTTGCCTTCTACATTTACTTCTGGTAATCAAAAGTAATGCAAGAATATTATTCTCAACATCCAAGGTTCTACCATGCAGTAGACTGCATCATTTTCGGATTCAGTGGAGGAGAGCTCAATCTCCTCCTACTGAAACGAAAGTTTGAGCCCGGCAAAGGCGAGTGGTCACTGATGGGTGGATTCGTCCAAGAAGGCGAGAGTGTTGACGATGCAGCCAAGCGTGTACTCTTTGAGCTCACAGGTCTTACCGACGTATTCATGGAGCAGGTAGGCATATTTGGCAAGGTAGACAGAGACCCCGGTGAACGAGTAATCTCTACTGCGTACTACGCACTCATCAACATCAACGAGTATGACCGCCAGTTGGTAGAGCAGCACAATGCCTATTGGGTCAACATCAATGAGCTCCCCACCCTACTCTTCGACCATGAGCAGATGGTATCAAGAGCTCGATTGGTGATGAAGGTACAAGCAGCAATGCAGCCCACTTGTTTCAGCTTGCTTCCCGAGTACTTCACACTGACCCAGTTGCAAAGTCTTTACGAAGCCATCAATGGTGAACCCATGGATAAGCGAAACTTCAGAAAGCGTATCGCAGAGATGAACTATGTAGAGAAGACCCGCCTTATTGACAAGACCACATCGCGCCGAGGCGCCTCACTCTATAAGTTCAACGAAGCAAAATACAACAAATCAAATAGATTCAAGATGTAATACGCCTACGTACATCTATTAATAAAGGTACAAGACTATGTTAGAAGAACTCAAACAAAAGGTTTTCCAGGCCAATCTCGACCTTGTAAAGCAGGGCTTGGTGATTTTTACTTGGGGTAATGTGTCGGGCATCGACCGCGAAAAGGGTCTGGTAGTCATCAAACCCAGCGGTGTTGACTACGACAACATGAAGGCATCAGACATGGTGGTAGTAGACCTTCATACAGGCAAGGTTGTAGAGGGCGATCTCAACCCCTCATCAGACACCCCTACTCACTTGGTGCTCTATCGCGCATTCCCCAACATACAAGGTGTAGTGCATACCCACTCCACCTATGCAACCGCTTGGGCACAAGCAGGCATGGACATCCCCAACATCGGCACCACACATGCCGACTACTTCTACAAGGAGATTCCCTGCACCGAGGCTATGACCAAGGAAGAGGTGGAAGGTGAGTACGAGCTGGAGACGGGCAACGTCATCGTGAAGCGCTTCGAGGGCATCAACCCCGACCACACTCCCGGAGTATTGGTAAGGAATCACGGTCCCTTCTCATGGGGTACAAGTCCCGCCAATGCAGTGTACAATGCCAAGGTTATGGAGCAGTGTGCCAAGATGGCCTACATTGCTTTCACTCTCAACCCTGAGACTACGATGAACCCGCTCCTCATCGAGAAGCACTATAGTCGCAAGCATGGCCCTAATGCCTACTATGGACAAAAAGGACAAAAGCATTAATAAAATTCTAAAAATAAATATCCAATTATTAACCTAACAACAAACGACTTGTATGGCAAGTTGTAAATTGTGAATTAAAACTTAAATATTATGTTTGAAAATTATGAAATTTGGTGGGTCACAGGTGCCCAGCTCCTCTACGGAGGTGAAACCGTAAAAATCGTTGACGGTCACTCAAGAGAGATGGTGGATGGCCTCAATAATAGTGGTATAATCCCTATCAAGGTAGTATATAAAGGTACAGCAAACTCTTCTAAAGAGGCAGATGCAGTGATGAAAGCAGCCAACAACGAAGAGAAGTGCGTAGGTGTAATCACATGGATGCACACTTTCTCACCTGCTAAGATGTGGATTAAGGCATTGCAAACCTTGCAGAAGCCTCTCCTCCACTTCCACACACAGTACAATGCCGAGATTCCTTGGGATACCATCGATATGGACTTCATGAACCTCAACCAGTCTGCCCACGGCGACATCGAGTTCGGTCATATCTGCACTCGTATGCGCGTACCCCGCAAGGTAGTTTGCGGTTACTGGAAGAGCCAAGATGCACAGGAAAAGATTGCCGTTTGGGCTCGCGTAGCAGCTGGTGTAGCTGATGCTAAGAACACACGCTGCCTCATGTTCGGTATGAATATGAACAACGTAGCCGTTACCGATGGCGACCGCGTAGAGTTCGAGCAGCGCATGGGTTATCACGTTGACTACTACCCCGTATCATCACTCATGGAGTACCTCAAGAAGGTAACCGATGCTGAAGCAGATGCACTCGTTGAGGAATATAAGAAATTATATGAAATCAAGATTGACGAGAGCGGCGAAGAGGTATACTGGGAGAAGGTGAAGAACGCTGCTAAGGCAGAGATTGCATTGCGCCGCGTATTGGCAGACGAGGGTGCTACCGCCTTCACTACCAACTTTGACGACCTCGGTGGTGCAGATATTGACGATCCCAACTTTGTAGGTTTCGACCAGATTCCTGGTCTCGCTTCACAGCGTCTCATGGCCGAGGGTATCGGTTTCGGTGCTGAGGGTGACTGGAAGACCGCTTGCCTCTGCCGCACACTCTGGGTTATCCAGCAGGGCATGCCTAAGGGTTGCTCATTCCTCGAGGACTACACCCTCAACTTCGCTGGCGCCCAGTCATCATGCCTCCAGAGCCACATGCTCGAGATTTGTCCCTCTATCGCTGTTGAGGAGAAGCC
>JAZRDT010000045.1:0-11427 GCA_045660385.1 Bacteroidaceae bacterium
GCACAGATATTGGTGCTGATGGCGCTGTAAGTAAATTGAAAATTGAAAGAACAAACCTCAAAAGCACTGCAAACTGTCCCTCTGTTTATAGAGGGACGAGCCCGAAGGGCGGAGGGAGTTCCAAACGAAGTGCGGAGCAGAATCACTACGCGCTACGCTTATAACGCCCCCGTCGCTTCGCGACACCCCCTCTATAAACAGAGGGGGAGTGGGGACAGTGCCTTTTAGTTACTTCCAGAATTCATAATTCAAAATTCATAAATCAGAATTCAATAACATGACCCTCCTCACCTCAGGAAACATCCTCCTCATCGGCTCCATACTGCTCTTTGTGAGCATTGCAGTGAGCAAGACCAGTGCACGCTTCGGTGTGCCCACCCTGTTGCTGTTCCTCTTCGTAGGCATGCTCTTCGGCAGCGATGGCCTCGGCATCCAGTTTGACGATATGCGCGGTGCCCAGTTTGTGGGTATGATAGCCTTGTGTATCATCCTCTTCTCGGGCGGTATGGACACCAAGTTTGCCGAGATCAAGCCCGTGCTCGGTCCCGGACTGGTGCTCTCCACGGTGGGCGTGCTGCTCACGGCCCTCTTCACGGGCGTGTTCGTGTGGTGGCTCTCGGGCATGGAGTGGAGCAGCGTAGGCTTTGCCTTCCTGCCCTCGCTACTGCTGGCAGCTACGATGTCGTCGACCGACTCGGCCTCGGTGTTTGCCATCCTGCGCTCACAGAACATCAACCTCAAGCACAACCTGCGCCCCATGCTTGAGCTCGAGAGCGGTAGTAACGACCCCATGGCCTATATGCTCACTATCGTCATCATCCAGTTCATCGGGGGCGAGGTGAGCGGTGCGGGCAGCATACTTCTCTCCTTCGGACAGCAGTTCCTCTTTGGCGGTGCCATCGGCTACGGAGTGGGCAAACTGGCGGTATATATCATCAACCAACTCAACCTCGACAACAAGTCGCTCTACTCCGTCTTCATGCTCGCTGTGGCCTTCTTCACCTTTGCCTTCACCGACCTCTTCAAGGGCAATGGCTACCTGGCGGTATACATCGCCGGTATGATCATCGGCAACTCCAAGATTGCCAACCGCAAGGAGGTGGCCACCTTCTTTGACGGACTGACGTGGCTGTTCCAGATCGTGATGTTCATCCTCCTGGGCTTGCTCGTCAACCCCAAGGAGATGCTCGGCGTGGCTCCCGTGGCACTGCTCATCGGCGTGTTCATGATTCTCGTGGGCCGACCCCTCAGTGTGCTCATCAGCCTACTCCCCTTCCGCTGGCTCACAGGTCGCTCGCGCCTCTACATCTCGTGGGTAGGCCTGCGCGGTGCCGTGCCCATCATCTTTGCCACCTATCCCGTGGTAGCCGGCATCGAGGGCTCAAATCAGATCTTCAATATCGTCTTCTTCATCACCCTGCTCTCGCTCATCCTGCAGGGCACCACGCTCCCCTTCTTTGCCCGTAAGCTGGGTCTCTCGGCCCCGATGGAGAAGACCGGCAACGACTTTGGCGTGGAACTCCCCGACGAGATTGACACCGACCTTACTGACCTCACCATCACCCCCGACATGCTTGCCGATGGCGACACGCTGAAGGAAATCACCCTTCCCGACGGTGCCTTGGTGATGATTGTCAAGCGCGGCACCGAGTTCCTCGTACCCAACGGCTCGCTCCACCTACAGGCTGGCGACAAGCTGCTGCTCATCTCGGAGAGGTAAGGGGGAACCAACTGGCTACTTCACCTTCAATAAGTGTGTGCTCTACTCCTCAAAGCCACCCTGCTCCTATTCATCTACGCCGCCTATGTGGCTTGGCTGGTGATGGGGTAAGTGGCACAGTTCTTTTTGAGGATACCGAACCATACGTTTGTGCACTTTTACAAATCTCCCGGCTCCACATGGTGGAACCGGGGGATATTGTTTCTTTATGCGATGTCCACAAATGAGTTGCAGACAATTATTGACTACACAGAACTGTCAATCAAAGAAGTTGGGCTTCTTGGCACGAGCCTCATCGAGCGATAATAGGGGTGTCTGCTCTTTGGCGGCATACTGCAGGCGAAGTGCCTCCTGTTCTTGATACAGCTCAGCGATGAAGGCCTCACGCGTATCATCATTAAGCAAGGCAGCCGCCACACCCGAATTCTGCGAAGCATCCTTCACATACACCACGGGGCCATCATATACGGGAGCAATCTTTAGTGCCGTATGCATAGCACTCGTTGTGGCACCACCAATAAGCAAGGGAGCGTTGATGCCAGCGGCACACAGCGCCTTAGCCACATCGACCATCTCGGCCAACGAAGGAGTGATGAGTCCGCTCAGCCCGATAATGTCCGGGCGGCATTCAAGCGCCTTCTGCACGATATCCTCGGCAGGCACCATCACACCCATATCAACGATATCATAACCGTTACATCCCATCACCACACTCACGATGTTCTTACCAATATCGTGCACATCGCCTTTGACCGTGGCGAGAAGAACCTTTTTTAATTGAGAATTGACAAAGTTGCGATTGAGCGAGGGCAAAGACTGCTTGCAGGCTCTGTCGAGCATAGCAACTTCAACGGAGTTAATTGACAATTGACAACTATTTTCCGAACGATTTACTCCCGAGTTTTGGGGTAATCCTGAAACTTCTCCATTGTCAATTGTCAATTGTGAATTGTCAATTGTCAAGATCTCTACCGCCTGCTTCATCGTGCGGGCCGTCTTCACTACTTGGGGAAGAAACATGCGACCTTCGCCAAACAAGCGACCCACCTCCTGCATACCCGCCATCAGCGGACCTTCGATAATGGCTACAGCCGAGGGATACACCGTAAGCGCCTCTTGCAGATCGGCCTCCAATGTATCACTACTACCCTTGATGAGTGCCTGTTGCAAGCGCTGCTCTAAAGATAGGGTAGACTTCTCTAATTGTGAATTGTGAATTGTGAATTGTGAATTATTAGAATACTCCGATGCAATACGGATTAGTCTCTCGGTAGCATCAGCCTTCCGGTTCAATATCACATCCTCAATTGCACCGAGCAGTTCGGGAGCAATATCATCGTAGCGCACCGAGGTGGCAGGGTTCACGATACCCATATCCATACCTGCCTTGATGGCATGGTAGAGGAACACGGCATGCATCGCCTCGCGCAAGTAGTTGTTGCCACGGAAGGCAAAGGAGAGGTTGCTCACACCACCGCTCACATGAGCACCGGGCAGATGAACACGTATCCACTCTGTAGCACGGATAAAGTCGAGCGCATAGCTATTGTGTGCCTCTATACCTGTAGCAACGGCGAGAATATTAGGATCGAAGATGATGTCTTGAGGAGCCATACCCACCACATCGACCAGCAAGTGATAGGCACGTTCGCAGATGGCAATGCGTCGTTCATACGTATCGGCCTGTCCCTGTTCGTCAAAGGCCATCACCACCACAGCAGCGCCGAGGCGTCGTATCTCGCGAGCATGGTCAAGGAACAGTTCTTCGCCCTCCTTGAGTGAGATGGAGTTGACCACGCACTTTCCCTGTATGCACTTCACTGCAGCCGTGATCACCTCCCAGCGCGACGAGTCCACCATGATCGGCACACGGGCAATATCGGGTTCCGAGGCGATGAGGTTAAGGAAATGCACCATCTCGCTACGGGTGTCGAGCAACCCATCATCCATATTGATATCGAGCAGCTGTGCACCATCCTCCACCTGCTTGCGGGCAATGGCGAGCGCCTCGTCATATTTCTTCTCATTTATCAGGCGGAGAAACTTACGCGAACCCGCCACATTGCAACGCTCACCCACATTGATGAAGTTGCGCTCGGGAGTCACCTCGCAGAGTTCCAGTCCCGACAGCCACAACGCATCAGGACGCAATGCAGGCACATGAGGTTTAGCCCCCACCACGAGCGACGCATACTCAGCAATATAGGCATCCGTGGTGCCACAGCATCCACCGATGATGTTGACCAATCCCTCATCGATATACTCCTTTACCTGCTCGGCCATCTGTGCAGGCGTCTGGTCATATCCGCCGAGACTATTAGGCAGTCCGGCATTGGGGTAGCACGATATATAATAAGGAGCGCGTGCTGCGAGTGCCTTGAGGTAGGGTTTCATCTGTGCAGCACCAAACGAACAGTTGAGTCCCACCGAGAAGATATCTGCATGGTTCACCGAAGCCAGGAACGCCTCCAGCGTCTGTCCCGAGAGCGTACGTCCGGCAGCATCCGAGATGGTCACCGAGAGCATGATAGGCAAGCGTTGTCCCCTGCGCTCCATCACACATTCGGCCGCATAGATAGCCGCCTTGGCATTGAGTGTATCAAATATCGTTTCGATGAGCAGCGCGTCTACCCCACCCTCGACGAGCGCCTCTATCTGCTCGTCATACGCCTCCACCAATTCGTCATAGGTGACACCCCGCTTGGCGGGGTCATTCACGTCGGGACTGATAGAGCAGGTCTTGTTGGTCGGCCCTATAGAGCCAGCCACAAAGCGCGGTTTGTCGGGTGTACTCATGGCATCAGCACACTCACGGGCTATACGTGCTGCGGCAAGATTGATCTCCCGGCACAGATGCTCGCAGCCATAGTCGGCCATCGATATGCGCTGCGCATTGAACGAGCACGTCTCGATGATGTCTACCCCCACGCCGAGGTATCGGTTGTGTATACCGGCAATCACCTCAGGACGGCTCAAGCAGAGCAAGTCGTTGTTACCCTTCTGTAGTCCGGGCAGATCAGCGAAACGCTCACCACGAAAATCCCCTTCAGTGAGTCCGCACTGCTGTATCATGGTACCCATGGCACCATCGAGTATCAAGATACGCTCCTTGATAATATCTTGTATTTGTTGCATAATGTCGTTTTATCTAATAGTGTACAAAGTTCGCACAAATATTTGATACGCACAAACACTGCATGCAATAATTCGTACGTTTCGCCATCTTCAGCCTCCTGACTTCTGTTCGTCTACAAATTACTGTTTTGCTCAACCCACATGGCTTTTTGCGGGAAATGAAACTTTATCCCCCCCAACCGGGAGTCAAAGTCAAACGTATAGAGGTTAAAAGAGTTAAAAGGCTTGGTTTCTCTATAGAGTTGCGGTAATTTTGCACCGGTTTCGGACAACAACAATAATAACTAACACATACGATGAAACGGATTCTCACTTTTTTGATAACGGCGATATTCTTCACGACACTTGTTTCGGCACAAAGTTTTAAGACTGAAAACGATAAATTCTCCATCAAGGTGCAGCCCTTCTTAGGTTCTTATCTCGACAAGAACAATCATCACTTCGAGAAACTCAGCCTGGACAATCTGAGCGGTATGAACCTGGGTATAGAGTTTCCCTCTGAGCAGCAACGCCCCTGGCAGCAATACCTTAATAACGCGACTCTCGGTATCGGTTTGTCGGTCATCGATTGGCAGAGCGAATATTTGGGTAAGGCCATCGCAATGTATCCCTATCTTCTTATTCCTGCCGTGCGCACCGAGCAGTTCCAATTCAATTTCAAGGTTGCCGGAGGTTTGAGCTATGTCAATGAGACATGGTATACGCAAGAGGATCACGACCCCGACAATTATTTCAATGATGCAGCCATGACCAATAACGTCTTTGGCAGCCATCTCAATGCTTATTTGAGTGCAGCAGCAAACTTCAACTATGCCGTTACACGCAATGTGGCGCTCCATGGAGAGTTTGGCTACTTTCATTTGAGCAATGGCCGCACCTGCATGCCCAACCTCGGTGCTAACGTGCTCTACGGAGGCGTAGGTGTCGTTACCACCTTTAATTCTGCAGAAAAGAAAGAACCTATCCAGTTCCCCGACCTTCCTTACAAGTGGGCACTCAACATCACCGGTTCAGGAGGTGCCCACCGAGCATGGATGGAATATCCCCTATACCCCATTTCATCGTTCCATGCCGGTGCAGTATATAGCGTAAACAACTGGTATGGCATCGGTGCGGGCGTGGATGTCTTCTATAATGGAGCTATCGACAAGAACACAGGTCGCTCGCTATACCGCCAGGACATAGACTACAGCTTCTCCGACAAGATTCGTGCAGGCGTTGCCCTCAATAATGAGTTCCGTATGGGCATCGTAACCGCCATTGTCGATTGGGGCGTATACCTCTACAACCCCTCACGCCACTACTATGATTGCGACCATCCCATCTATGGCTACGGCAAGCGTCCCTTGTTCTACAAGAATGATGGTGCAGGTAATGACGAAGCCTTCCACTACATCCGCTTCGGTATGAAATATCGTGTGTGGGACAATCTATACCTGCAAGCCAGTGCCAAGACCCATCTCCACATTTGCGAGTACATAGAGTTTGGCATAGGCTACCAGATACCTTTCCTCAAGAAGAGCCTGCGCAAAGGCGATAGCCGCATCTTCCACCACACCAAAGACTGGTGGAAGTAACCAGGACCTACTGATATAGAAAAGCAACGACTCCGAATGGAGTCGTTGCTTTTTGTTGTATGGCACTGCCTTGCACTGTCCCCTCTTTAAGGGGGACGAGCGGAATGAAGTGTTAGCGGAATGAAGCGGAGGGGGTCTGAAAAAGTTTGGCGCTTCCCAAAATCTCCTTCGTAACCTCACGGATGTTTTCGATTACGCCATCGTAATTGTTGAAAATATCTTTATTTTCAAAGCGTATAGTGTGTATCCCATGTACTTGCAATAACCATTCTTCGCGTTGTAAGTCATTCTCTTCGCCTTGTATCGTGTAGTGTTGTGCTCCATCTAATTCAATGCACAAATGTAGTTGTGGGCAGTAGAAGTCAAGAATATAAGGACCTACTCCAAACTGACGACGCCAACGCATTCCTTCTATCTGACGCCCTTTAAGACCGTGCCATAGTGTGGCCTCTGCTGCAGTACCCTTATTGCGGAGTTCTTGACGCTGGGTAGTTTGTTCTTTAATGTTGTTGGGGCGTTTCATGAATTTAAGTTAAATAGGTTAATCTTTAGACCCCCTCCGCTCCGCTCTCTTCGCTCGTCCCCCTTGAAGAGGGGACAGTGCTTTTAATTACTCTTGCAACCCTTCCTAACTCCTAACTCTTAATCTCTTCACCCCTCTCATCGTCCACACAGCCCCCATGGCAAGTGCAAGTCGTGTGAGGAATATCCACCAGAAGCTGATACCCATGGCCACGAAGAGCATGGTATCTTCAAGTAGCGAGTGCGACACACCGAGGTGATGGTTCACCAGATTGGCCTCCTCACGAGTAAGCCTCCCCTCCTCCACCTCGTCAATCATAATGGCGGCACCATAGGCCATGCCCACCACGTTGCCTGTAAGCCAAAGCAACGAACATCCTGAGGGGAGTCCGAAGAAACGCATCAGAGGCGACAAGATATGGGCTATGCGGTGCATCCAGCCAAACTCCTCGAGCACACGCTGCAGCACCATCAAGGCAGTCACGATGAGCACAATCGTAACAATCAGCGTGAGCGACGAAGCCAGCCACTGCGTAAAGAGCATTCCCCACGACGACACCTCGGCAGCCCCCATGCTCAAAAAACTGAAGGTAGCATCGCTCTGCGGCATCAGCCAGTTGAGCACGATGGCCGACACGAACGACATACCAATACGGAAAGCCACAATCCCACCAAAGTGCGAACCCGTCTTATGCGCCACCGAACACTCCACCGGCAAGTTGTGCGAGACGAGGCACATCACAGCCAGGATGGTGGCTTCGCGCAACGTGAGCGTGAGCGTAGTCATCACCGCTATGGTCGGATACAGCGGAAGGAATATACTGGTGAGGAACACAATGGCCGAATCACCCGAGAGTCCGATGTATGAAAACACCGGCGTAAGCCATCCGGCCAACCAATCGATGACACCTACATACTGAAGCACCCTCACAGCCAACGAGATGGGCAGCATCACCTTGAATAGCCAGAGGCAGATGCTCATCGAACGCGGTATGGCGCGGAGCACACACTTATAGAGTCTGAGTAGTACGCGTGGTAGTTTGGGCATTGGTCGTTTTCAATTGGAAATCCCCTCCATAGAGGGAGGGGTTAGGGGTGGGTCTTCTTTTTATCTCTTAAACATTCGGTCCATCTCGCGACGGTCGTCTTTCTCTTTCAACGACTGGCGCTTGTCGTATTGTTTCTTACCCTTGGCAAGGGCAATGACAAGTTTGGCCAATCCCTTTTCATTGATGAAGAGACGTGTGGGCACAATGGTGAAACCCGGGGTCTTCTCTTCGTTCTGCAGGTTGCGCAGCTCCTTCTTGCTCAGCAGCAGCTTACGCTCGCGGCGAGCCGTGTGATTGTTGTACGAACCGTAGAAGTACTCCGATATATGCATATTCTTCACCCACAGCTCACCGTTGATAAAGTAGCAGTAGGTATCAACGAGACTTGCCTTTCCCAGACGGATCGACTTGATCTCGGTACCTGTGAGCACAATACCCGCCGTGAAGGTATCGATAAACTCGTAATCGAACGATGCCTTCTTGTTCTTTATATTTATAGGAGCGGTATGTTTTTTCTTTTCCATCAGCCTAAAAGGTTTGATAAGGTGTTGAACAGAAAACGGATAATCACGGGTGAAAACAAAAGTGCGACCGACACGAGTGCGGTGAACGTCATGCGACGTTCCTCATCGACAGCAAACACCACTTCGCTTCCCTCCCAAACGATTTTCACCGTATAGGCCATGAGTACCCACTTGAATATAAAGAACTGGGGAAACAACGCCACAATGATATCGGAAACAAACATGACACTCATGGCATACCCCACAAAGAACTGAGCAGCGGGCATGCTTGATGATTGCATCAGCAACTTCTGTCGTATCATATCGGTCAGATAAGAGGCAAGGAAGAAACCGCCAAAGAGAGCGAAGCAGTAGCTGCACATCTCCATGATTGCAGGCTGGTATACCCCACGTTCCATCCCCTCGCGCATAAAGTTGCCAAGCAGCACGGCAAGGCCACACAGTGCGATGAGCGGATACACGAATGCTGCCATCACATCGCGACGGGGCGACTCGGTGACGAGTTCCACCCACGCCTTCTTGGGTGCCACAATCAGCGTCCCGATACGTCTGAACAACTCCTTATAATCCATTCAATACACGAATATTTCTTAACGCATTACTTCACCAATGCCTTGAGTCGGGCATAGTTGGTGAAAGCAGGATACTTTCCTATGGTGTCTCGCTGCTCATACTTCACCGTACCGTCGGCCAAAGTGTCCACCTTATAGTAGGTATCGTGGAAATCACCTACAATCATCATGCACACCGAATCCTTGGCAGCGATAACATCCAACATGTTGCGCACGACACCACGTGTCGCTTCGTCGGCCTCCAGCGTATCGGTCAACGTACGCAGGTCAAAGTTCACGAAGTCGGCAACATACTCCTTCTTATCGGTCGGAGTGTAAGCAGCCTTGATATCGAAACGCAGCGTATCACCATACACCGTATTGGGTTGCAAGTAATAGGTACCGCTACCGAGCGACTCTATCACCGGAGCGATATTCACATAGCTACCAGCCATCCACACCGTAGGATAGCTCCATGCCGTTTCCACCTGAAAGTTCTGAAGACCCGACAAGGGGTGAATCGTTGCATTCTCAGGCAACGGCTTGTTCCATACGGGAGACACCTTGAGAGGTTTTCCCTCCACGAATGTAAAGGTCTGCTTATATGCATTGTCAACCTGCAAGTTGATTGTCACGAATGCACGTTCCGTATCCTGCAAACCATACTTGCTCAACTGCTCAGGCATGGTAAGGTTCTCAAGTTTGAACCGCTCGTTCGAGTAGTCGGCCACCAGTTCAAGCGGCGTCTTGCTACGATCGATGGTCACGATGCGCGAGAAGGTTGAGTTATAGCTATAGCCAACAGGTTCGAAACATGAGGTCAACGACATCAGCGATGCCACCACACATACTAAAGCGAATAAATTCTTTTTCATTGTTTTTATGAGATTTTTTAGTTTTCGTTTTCGTTATTATGGTCAACGGTCTACGGTCTACGGTCAACAGTCGGCCTCCGGATGATAATTTTCGTCTTCGTCTTCGTCAACAGTCTTCGTCTTCGTCAACAGTCTACGGTCTACGGTCAACAGTCGGCCTTCGGATGATAGTTTTCGTTTTCGTCTTCGTTATCAATTGTCAATTGTCAATTGTGAATTGTGAATTGTGAATTAAATCAAGAATTCCTCGATATGCTCGTCCACATAGTAGGCAATAGTCGCCGTTATCTGCTCCTCGTTTTCAATGAAGTAATCCTCGAGGTCGTCAAATTGCGGGTACAGCTCATACATCGCCATAAACTCCTCGTCCGAGCGTTCGCGCGTGAGGTCCTCCTTATGCTCATCATATATCTCCTTAGCCTTGTAGATAATCTTTGAGAAGTCTTTAAGTCCCCACAGGCGCAACACCTTAGCGAAGGGATTATCAAAGATGTACGGTCCATAGCCATTATAGACGAGCTGGCAGAAACCGCCATCCATCACCTCCTCGTGAAAGAATCGATAGCCCAGCAACGCATGCTGCGCACCTGTAAGACGCGCCATGGTTTCAGCCGTCAGTTCGCCCCCCACGCAAGCAAGATAGGCATCGGTAAACACCTTCAAGAAGCCGTCCATGCCCTCTTCGGCACCTTGGCGCAGCCGTTCGTCTGTAATCAGTTTATCCATAATATCCATAATATCTTGCAAAATTAGTGCAAGGCGAGTGAAATGCCAAATTTATTTGGATATTTAACAGAGAGCCACAACAATAAAGGAGGCAATGTCGCCTCCTTTATGCTATAAGATATAGGAATAAAACACTATTTCTTATTCTTCTTCTCCCAATACTTCACCAGTCGCTTGGCCTCCTTCTTGGTGATCTGGATCACGCTACCGTGCTTGGGCGACACGAAGTTTTCCGCCTTCATCACCCCCTCGTTGAAGCGTCCCAGCGGAGTGAATGTCTTGAAGTCTGTCGTCTCCACAAACCCGAAGTTGTGCGGGTTGATGCTGAAGATATCGTACATCACCACCCACTTGTCCTCACCGATGCGCTTCCATGTGTTGGGAGCCTCGCAGGCACCGCGCTCGGCGTCGATCTGCCCTTCCACATACTGCCATCCTTCGGTAATCTTGTCCGACACCATATACTTGATGCCGCCCGGGTTCTCCTGTGCCACGTAGGTCATGAAATATCTGCCGTCGGGCATCGGGCAGATGTCCGCGTCGAGCACCTGAATGCGCTGGTCAGGGTATTCAAACAGCAGCTTGGGCTCTGTCACCAGGTCGGTGAAGTCGTCGTTCGTATACGAGTAGTAGAGCTTCGTGCGTCCGCCCGCCTCCTTACGGATGGTGAAGTACACCATCATCTTGTCCACTGCCGGATCGTAGATGATCTCCGGAGCCCAGGCACAGCCCAGTTCGCCAAACTCCT
>JAZRDT010000046.1:0-11137 GCA_045660385.1 Bacteroidaceae bacterium
CTCGTTTTCTGGTGGCACTACTCCGAAAGAGAAGCTGTTATCTGAAAAGATAGCAGCTTCTTTCGTGTTTTCAGGTTGGTCGTATTTTGAGAGCATACAGTGAAGGCTGTTTTAAGTTTACGGATAACGATACTGTTTCAAAAAGTGTGTCTCGATTAAGTAGTAAAAAAGGACCGGCCATGTTTGGCCCGTCCCGACAAGTTTGTAATTTGGGGTGTCCAAATCTAAAGATACCGATAGATGGATTTTCTTCGGGCGCCTTTACCGGCTTGTCCGACAAGGATAGATAGAAATTCATCTTACCCACATATTCGGAAGCCTTTATCTTCGTTATTGTCAATGCGATACAAAAGTGCAATAGGTTGTAGCAGTTTTGCCTCTCGACTTTGCAATCTGTAATTGGGATGCTTCGATAACTGCGACAGCCTGTCGCAGTAATTCGTTATATTCATCTTGGCTGAATGGCTTTGTAACGGTCAAATCCTTCATTGTATTACCTCTTTGTTGCTAAAACCAACTATAAAGATATAAAAGTTTTTTAGTTGTAATACTAATCAACCAAACTTAAATGCTTTAGAGCTATATTGAATCCAGTCCAGATCACCGCCCAATTTACGGTAATTAATGTTCGTAAGAGAAGACGAATAGAGGAATCCTTGCAGTCTTTCCGCCCAATCCCCAAGGCAATCAAAAAGGACGCAGCCACGGGCAGAGAGAGACTGTTTGGATTTTAACGTTATTTGTTGCAGCACTTACTTTTCCGTTTATTTGCGGTTGTTTTCGGCATCTTTCTCCTCTCGTTTTTTGCAAATAGACCACTATTAGCTGCGTCCCGAGAGAATAAATCTACTCGAAAAAACTCTCAACTAAACTCGAAATAAAACCCAAACAGGCTCTCTAGAAAAATGCAGAAAGAAAGCAGAGAGTAGAGAACCGATGACAATCTGCCACGAAAGCGAAGAAGTCTATACCTCCGATTCCGATACCCCGTAAGCAATCCGCAGGAATTCCCTACCAATATGCTACAAAATTCTTGTACAGGATTCCCGAGCGTCTCGTAAAACTCATAAATCAGCCGAATGAATCGGATTCGTAAAATGCCGAATGATGTTGAGACGAAATGGTAAAATGAAAAAATGCTGAATTCATGAAAAAAACTCCATCCTGAACCGAGTTATGAGACAGGATGATACTATCTTTGTACTGAAAACACAAAGATAGACTGCACTTGCTTGCATCATCTATGAATACGATATCTTGCGTGAAAAAGAACGATGAAGGCTACGATACACTACGTAGAGAAGAAGTTTGAGGAGTTTAACCGGCTGATGTTTGACGGTAAGCTCCCCAGGTTACCTATCGAACTGAGCGATGCGAAGACGTTTCTCGGCCTGTGTGTATATAAAAAGAGGAGAACGTGGCTGGGAAAAACGGTGTGCTATGACTTTAAGCTGCGCATTAACACGAGAATAGACCTTGACGAAGCGGAGGTGGAGGATATCATCATCCATGAGATGATACACTACTACATCGGATTCAACGGGATGGTGGATACGTCGGCGCACGGACGGGTGTTCAGACAAATGATGCAGGAGATAAATGAGCGGTTTGGCCGACACATCCGGGTTTCTCACAAGCCGACACAGGAGCAGAGGGAGCAACTATATGGCGATAAGCAACGTTGGCATATGGTGGCACTTGTACTATTCAAGGATGGACGGACGGGCATCAAGGTGCTGCCCCGAATTGCTGATAAGATAGTGAGGTACTACAACGCTGTGGGCAGGGAGGGCAGCATAGAGCGCATCGAGATGTATCGGACGAACGATGTGTTCTTCAACCGGTATCCCAACTCATCAGCATTGCGGGTGCACTATATTGACAGGGCCGAGGCTGAGAGGCATCTCGATGGTGCGGAAAGATGGGTATGTGATGGCACGAGGATTTTCAAGGAATAGACCACGGTGGCCATTTACAAGATACAGCACTCCCCGACTCTACTGGCAGAATCGGGGAGCGTTGTATGTATATATAATATGTAGTGTGTGCACTACTGCATTACTCGAGGTAGGCTGTGATGCCACCACTGAGTTGGAGGAGCGAGATCTCGCAGAGCTTGGTGTTGTACTCGGCTACGAGGATGCGCTCTTCAGCATCGAGGAGGCTCTTCTGGGCTTCGCGCATCTCAATACCTGAGAGGTCGCCAAGGAGGTAGCGCTCGTGGGCGATGGCATAGTTCTCGCGGGCGGCAACGACGTTCTCCTTCTCAAGGGCAAGGAGCATGCGGTTGTTCTCATAGGCTTGCCAGAGGTCGGCCAGGTCGGTGTAGAGCGAGAGAGTGAGGTCGTACTCCTTGAGCTCGGCATTCTTCACGCTTAGGCGGGCGTTGCGTTGCTCGCTACGGCGCTTGCCGTCGTAGAGGTTAAAGCCGAGGGTGAGGCCTACATCGCCTCCCCACTGGTTGCGCTTCAGGGTGTTGCCCACGCCGTAGCGGTTGGTGTTGTAGCCGTAGCCTGCACCGAGCTTCAGGTAGGGGTAGTTGCGCGAGCGCACGCTGCGCAGCTCAATATCGGCCAGGGTGCGGTTGTGTGCTGCCATGAGCATGGAGGCGTTGTTGGCCTTGGTTTGCACCCAGAGGCTATCGAACTGAGGAAGGGCGAGGAGGTCGATGCCATTCTCTGCCGAGGTTAAGTTGATATTGAGGCTGTCTTCGGCCATGAGCTCGTGCAGACGGATGCGCGACGAGGCGAGGGCTTCGCGTTGCTTGAGACACTGGGCGCTATCGGCATTGAAGTCGACACGTGCCTGCAGGAGGTCGAGACGTGAGAGCGAACCAATCATCCAGCGCTCGTATACGATGCGAAGTCGCTCACGCGAGAGTTCTACGGCCGAGACGTAGTTTTGCAGACGCTGGCGTTGCTGGACGAAGTTGTAGTACTCGGCGGTGAGGTCGGCCATGTAGTCCTCGACGGCAAGGCGGGTCTGGGTGGATGAGATAAGGCTGAGCTCACGCAAGCGGTCGTAGTTGGCCACGGTCTTGAATCCGTCGAACAGGGTCCACGACAGGTCGATGCCGGCATTGAGTCCGTCATCATACACGCCGCGCTCCTGCGATACGGAACCATCGGTCCGCATCTCGGTGTTACGGCCATAGGCCGACCCGTTATAGCCTGCCGAGAGGCTCACGGAGGGGAGCAGACCGGCATTTTCCATGGTGGCATTGTTGGCCGCCATCTGCTCTTCGTTGCGGATGATGCGAAGCGAATAGTTCTTGTCCAACCCCTTCTCCAAGCACTCCTTCAGGGTTGTAGGTTGCACCTCGGGGGTGGACTGAAGGGTTTCGCTTTGGAGGGTGGAGAGTATGGAGATGGTGTCGACGGTCAGTCCCTGCTCGTCGTGCGAGTGGGTGGCTGCCTCTTGCGCTATCATTCCTTGGGTAGCGCACACGAGCAGCGCTGCTGCTATGCTAATATAACGTTGTTTCATTGTTTTTCCTCCTCTTTTGATTGATCGGTAGAAATGTAACTATAGATGGCGGGCACCACATACATGGTCATGATGGTGGAGATGAGCATACCGCCCACTACGGCTGTACCCATGGCGATGCGACCGTTGGCTCCTTCGCCAGTGGCAAACATCAGGGGGAGCAGACCGAGCATGGTGGAGGTACTGGTCATGAGGATGGGGCGCAAACGCTGCACGGAGGCTTCACGGATGGCGGTCATCTTGTCCTCGCCGTTCTTCTGACGCTGGTTGGCAAACTCCACGATGAGGATACCGTTCTTGGCCACAAGTCCCACGAGCATGATCATACCAATCTCCGAGTAGATGTTCATCGTCTGCTCGCCCACGAGCATGAAGATGAGGGCACCGAAGATGGCCAGGGGGATGGTGATCATGATGATGATAGGATCCTTGAAGCTCTCGAACTGAGCAGCCAGGATGAGGTAGATGAGCACGAGGGCTAAGCCGAAGGCAAAGAAGAGGCTCGATGAGCTCTCGCGGAACTCCTTGGACTCACCCGAAAGGGCGGTACGGAAGGTGTCGTCGAGCACGTCGGCCGCTATCTTGTCCATCTCGTCGAGACCATCGCCGATGGTCTTACCTTCGGCCAAACCGGCCGAGATGGTGGCTGCCACAAAGCGGTTGTAACGATAGAGCTTGGGAGGTGCAATGCCCTCGATGAGCTCCACAAGGTTGTCCATCTGTATCATCTCGCCCGTAGCACTACGCATGTAGATGGACTTGAGGTTCGACGGTGCATTGCGCTGCTGGCGGTTGATTTCGCCCACAATCTCGTACTGTTTACCGTTGAGGTAGAGGTAACCCATGCGTTGACCGCTAAGGCCATACTGGAGGGTCTGCGCAATGTCGCGGGTGTGCACGCCCATGAGGTTGGCCTTCTCACGATTGATCTCGATGCGCACTTCGGGCTTGCTGAACTTGAGGTTCACGTCGGCCATCTGGAAGGTGGGGTTCTCATACACGCGGGCAAGGAACACGGGGAGCACCTCGGCCAGCTTGTCGATGTCGGTGGCCTGCAACACGTACTGTACGGGCATACCACCACGACGGCCACCGAAGGTAGACTGCTGCTGCACGAAGGAGCGGGCACCGGTCTTCTTCTGTACCTCGCGCGATAGCTTCTCGGCTACCTCCATCTGCGAGTAGTCGCGGTCCTTGATATCCTTCAGGGTAATCTGTATATTACCCGAACCGCTCGACACGCGGGCGGTGATGAACTCGGCATCGGGCATGAGCGAATCGGCCAACTGGTTGATCTCCTCGGTATAATCGCGCATGTACTCATAGGTGACGCCTTCTGGTCCCATGGTGCGGATGGTGATTTGCGAACGGTCCTCGAGCGGAGCCATCTCGGCAGGTACCTTGCCCCACATCCATACGCAGGCAACGAGCGAAACGACCATCGTCACCATGGCTATCATGCGGTGGCGAAGAATGAAGTTGAGCGAACGCTCGTAGAAGTTGTTCAAGCCTACGAAGAAGGGCTCGGTCTTGCGGTAGAACCATCCCTGCTCCTTGCGGCGCTTGAGAATCTTGGTAGCAAGCATGGGGGTCACGGTGAGGGCGGCAAACGATGAGATGATTACCGCACCAGCGATAACAAGGGCAAACTCACGAAACAGACGGCCGGTCATACCCTCCATGAACACGATGGGGAAGAATACGGCCAACAGGGTGATGGTGGTGGAGATAACGGCAAAGAAGATCTCCTTGGCACCCTCGATACCTGCAGCACGGGGACGCATGCCCTTCTCTATTCGTATATAGATATTTTCCGTCATCACAATGGCATCGTCGACCACCAATCCCACGGAGAGCACAATGGCAAGCATGGTGAGCACGTTGATGGAGAAGCCGAGCACATACATGATGAAGAAGGCTCCGATGAGTGATACGGGAATGACGATGCAGGGCACAAGTGTCACGCGCCAGTCGCGCAGGAAAAGGAAGATGATGATGATCACGAGCACGAAGGCCTCGATGACGGTATCCTTCACCTCGGAGATGGAGGCGCGGATGAAGCGGGTGTTGTCGAAGCTATACTTGTAGTTCACATCCTCGGGGAGGTCTTTACGCATGATCTCCATGCGCTCATACACCTCGTCGGCAATGTTGATGTGGTTGGCACCGGGCTGAGGCACAACTACCACACCCACCATGGGAACGCCGTTCATCTTCATGTAGCTCTTGATGTCGCGGGCGCTAAGCTCGGCACGACCGATGTCGCTGAAGCGCACGATACGGCCATCCTGCTCCTTGATGACGATGTTGTTGAACTCCTCTGTCGTGTGCATCAAACCGAGCGTACGGATTGAGAGTTCCACGGTGTTACCCTCGATACTTCCCGAAGGTAGCTCTACGTTCTCTTGGTCGAGCGCGCCCTTCACGTCCATGGGGGTGATGCCATAACCGGACATCTTCACGGGGTCGAGCCAGAGGCGCATGCAATACTTCTTCTCACCCCAGATGCTTACGGCACTCACCTCGGGGATGGTCTGCAACTGCTCCTTCACGGTAAGGTCGGCAATCTCGCTGAGCTCAAGCAACGAACGCTTGTCGCTCTGGATGGCTACCATGAGGATGGGCGACGCATCGGCATCGGCCTTCGACACAGTAGGTGGGTCGCAGTCTCTTGGGAGGAAACGCTGGGCACGCGACACCTTGTCGCGCACGTCGTTGGCAGCAGTTTCGAGGTCTACCGAGAGCTCAAACTCTACGGTGATGTTACACGAACCCTGCTGGCTCACACTGGTGAGCGAGCGGATGCCGGGGATACCGTTGATGTTCTGCTCCAACGGTTCGGTAATCTGGTTCTCGATAACGTCGGCATTGGCACCAGGGTATGAGCACGATACCGAGATGATGGGGTTATCCACCGAGGGATATTCACGCACGCCAAGACTCATATAACCAATGGCACCGAAGAGCACGATGATGAGCGTAAACACGGTGGCAAGCACCGGGCGGCGTATACTTAATTCTGATATATTCATAATGGTTCAAGATGGGGACCCTTCCCGACCCCACCTCTATGGAGGGGCTTTGCAGACATCGCTGCATTAAGGTACTCTTTTTAGGAGATAGAGAGGTCCTTTTTTTTATTTCTTTTTAAATTTTAATACCAGTCACCCCCTCAATAAAGGGAGGGGGCTAGGGGGAGGGTCCTCACTTCACTGCATCAAGCACCACCTTCTGTCCTTCGCGCAACTGCATGGTACCGGTGGTGATTACGGTATCGCCCACCTCGAGGCCCTGCACTACTTGCACGAGCGACTCGTTGCGGATGCCCTTGGTGATGATTACAGATTCGGCCTTGCCACCCTTGTAGATGAAAACCTTGTCGTGACCCATCTCAGAGATGATTGCCTGGCTGGGAACGGCGATAGCATCGGGATACTCGCGAGTGAGGAGATTTACATTCACATAACGTCCGGGGAAGAGTGCGCCGTCGGAGTTGTCGTACAAGGCACGAACGGTGAAGGTACGTGTATTCATGTTGACGCGCGAATCGGTAGCATATACCTTGGCTGTGCGCTCCTCAAGGTCGCCCTCGACGGTGAAGTTGAGGCGAGCACCCGCCTTCAACACACCCGAATAGCGCTCGGGCACTGAGAACTCAATCTTCAAGGGATTCATCTTGGTGAGCTTCACGATGGGTGTGGTGGGCGATACATAGGCACCAAGACTCACTTCGCGCAGACCGAGCACTCCATCGAACGGAGCGCGTAACTCGCGTTGGGCGATGTTGGCCTTCACGCGATCAATCTCGGCATGCAAACCTGCGAGGTTGGCCTGTGCCTCCTGGAAAGCCTCCTCACTGACGGCCTCCTTCTCGAGCAAGGCATTCTGACGATACATACGGTCTTGGAAGAGCTTGAGCTGCGCCTCTTGCTTACGCAACTCGGCCTGCTGGGGCTCGTCGTTGATCTTGGCCAGCAGGTCGCCCTTATGTACGTAAGCACCCTCCTGGAAGAATATTTCCGTTACTTTACCTGAGGTCTCGAATGCGAGGCTTACCTCCTCGTCGGGCATCACGTTACCACTTACAAAGAGTTCGTCGGCAATCAGCACACGATCGAGCACAACGGCCTGCACATTGAGCGTGCGGCTCTGCTTGGGAGCCTGGGGCTGCTTCACAACCTCATCCTTCAGATCCTCGTTCACACGAGGCATGAATGCGCGTACGCTCAACGCAGCGGCCAAGCCTACACCAACGACGCCCACGAGCGTCCATTTCATAGTTTTGTTCATGTCTTATTATTTTTTTAATTTGTATGTTTCGCTAAAGGAGCAAAGTTACACATTTCTTCAATTTACACAAAAGATATTAAAAATTATTAAGATTTAATTTAAAAAAAAGAAGCACGCGCATGAAACAGGATTCATACGCGTGCATACTATATTGATAAACAAGGTTCTATCAGCAGGCCTTGAAGCTCATATCGAGACTCTTCACTGAGTGCGTCAGTGCACCCACCGATACGTAGTCGACACCGCACTCGGCATACGAGCGGATGGTGTCGAAGGTGATGCCACCTGATGACTCTACCTCGACCTTGCCGTTGACGATCTCTACGGCCTTGCGGGTGTTCTCCACAGAGAAGTTGTCGAGCATCACGCGGTCGACGCCTTCGAGTGCGAGCACCTGGTTGAGCTCGTCAAAATTGCGCACCTCAACCTCTATTTTCAAGTTCTTACCCTTCGCCTTGCAATACTCCTGCGCACGGTTCACCGCCTGGGGAATGCCGCCAGCGAAGTCGATGTGGTTATCCTTGAGCAGGATCATGTCGAACAAACCTATACGGTGGTTGCATCCGCCACCGATGCGCACGGCATCCTTCTCCATCAGGCGCATACCGGGAGTTGTCTTACGCGTGTCGAGTACGCGGCACTTGGTGCCTTCGAGCAATTTCACATACTCATTGGTAATGGTAGCAATACCACTCATGCGCTGCATCACATTCAGCATCAGACGCTCTGTCTGCAACAGACTCTGCACCCTACCCTCAACAACGAATGCCACATCACCGGGCTTCACATGAGCTCCATCGTTGATGTACACCTCCATCTTCATCTCAGGATCGAAACGGTGGAATATCTCACGGGCCATCTCTACACCGGCAATGATGCCCTCTTCCTTAATAATAAGGCGGCTCTTGCCCATGGCAGTGGCAGGGATAGATGACAAGGTGGTGTGATCACCATCACCGATGTCCTCAGCAAAAGAAAGCGAAATCAGTTGGTCGATAAGTTCGTTCATAGTCGTATGATTTAATGATGTAAATTCTTTCACATTCTACACAATATATTGCAAAGTTACGTATTCTTTTAGAATAAGCGCAACGTATGCCAATTTTTTTCTGTAATTTTGCCCGACAAACGCATCGCACAATGAAAACCCTGCTCATCGCCATCGGCAAGACCGACAACAAATATCTCACGCAGGCCGTAGACGACTACCTAGGCCGCGCCAACCACTATGCTCCCATCGAGATGAAGATCATCCCCGACATCAAGGATGTGAAGAATCTGTCACAAGAGCAACAGAAGGAGCGCGAAGGGCAACAGATTGTCAAACTCATCCAACCCGGCGACCATGTCATCCTGCTCGACGAAGGTGGCAAGGAGTTTACATCGAACGGCTTTGCCCAATGGCTGCAACAACGCATGAATACCGTGAGCCGCCGACTAGTATTTGTCATCGGAGGACCCTATGGCTTCTCTCCCGAGGTGTATGCGCTCGCGCAAGGCAAGATCTCACTCTCGCAGATGACCTTCTCGCATCAGATGGTGCGCGTCATCTTTGCCGAGCAATTTTACCGTGCCCTCTCCATACTCAACAACCTACCCTATCACCACAACTAACCCGCACCGGGTGCCACGGGGCGTTGAACAAAGCCACGACACTGTGTGTTAAAGAGGGAAAACAACCCTTAATGACTCCCTCGAATGACACTCAAGAACTTCCTTTTCCCAGCCTATCTTGACGAGAGCCGCACCTACTCTACTCTGGTTCTCATTATCCGCATCCTATTTGGATTCCTCTTCCTGTCGCACGGATACACCAAGCTGATGCAGCATGCATCGATGGCCGACCTCTTTGCCGACCCCTTCGGATTGGGTAGCACCCTCTCCTTCTGGATGGTGGTGTTTGCCGAAGTGGTATGCTCCTTTGCTCTCATCTTCGGCATCCTGCAACGTGTGGTACTCATCCCCATGACCATAACCATGGCCGTAGCCTTCTTCGTCGTTCACGGAGGCGACGCCTTTGCCGCCCGTGAACTATCGTTCATCTATTTCATCGTGTTCATTATCTTATTTATCACTGGCCCCGGCGAGTTCTCCTTCGATAGCATCATAGGGAAACATCTTATCGATAAAGAGGATGTAGCAGCATAGCTTGCCTAACCCTTGACAAGAACTGGTGGTGGAGAGATCTCTCCATCACATTATTACCACAGTAACCACAAATATTCAAGCAAGCTTTTCACACTCGGCACTATTTTATTCGCTCGTTTTTCGTATCTTTGTCGCTTCAAAGAGACGAAACGTATTTTTATGAGCCATACCCAAGACACCATCTGCGCCATTGCCACCGCCCAGGGTGGCGCCATCGGCGTCATCCGCATCAGTGGCCCCGAGGCCATCAGCATCACCGCCCAGCACTTCCGCCCCATCGGCGGAGCGCCGCTCACCGAGCGTAAGGCACGCACTGCCGTGTTTGGCCATCTCATAGCTACCGACGGCTCCATGCTCGACGAGGTGCTCGTCACCCTCTTCCGTGCGCCCCACTCCTATACAGGCGAAGACTCGGTAGAGATCTCGTGTCATGGCTCCTCCTATATCCTCCAGCAAGCCCTGCGCCTGCTCATCGATAGCGGATGCCGCCTTGCCGCACCGGGCGAGTACACCCAGCGTGCCTTTCTAAATGGCAAAATGGACCTCAGCCAGGCCGAAGCCGTGGCCGACCTCATCGCCTCCACCTCGGCCGCCACGCACCGCCTTGCCCTGAGCCAGCTACGCGGAGGCTTCAGTAAGGAACTTGCCACCCTGCGCGACAAACTCCTGCACCTCACCTCGCTCATGGAGTTGGAGCTCGACTTCAGCGACCACGAAGAGCTCGAGTTTGCCGACCGTAGCGAACTCTCCCTGATAGCCGACGAGATCGAGCGCGTCATCTCCCGCCTGGCCCATTCGTTCAACGTAGGCAATGCCATCAAGAACGGCGTGCCCGTAGCCATCATCGGCGAGACCAACGTGGGTAAGTCAACCCTCCTTAATGCTCTTGTGGGTGAGGAACGAGCCATCGTAAGCGATATCCACGGCACCACGCGCGATGTCATTGAGGGTACCGTCAATGTACGTGGCATCACCTTCCGCTTCATCGACACCGCCGGCATACGCCAAACCACAGATGTGGTAGAGAGCATCGGTATCGAGCGCACCTATCAGAAGATGCAACAAGCCTCCATCGTCCTCTGGATGATTGATGCCAGCAACTCTTCACAATTGACAATTGACAATGGACAATTGATAATGGAGAAGGGCGAACTCAGCAACTCTTCCCTCTTCCCTCTTCCCTCTTCCCTCGAAGACAAGCCCCTCCTCCTCC
>JAZRDT010000047.1:0-5452 GCA_045660385.1 Bacteroidaceae bacterium
TCCTTAATACCCCATGTAGCCATCTTATTCTGTGCAGGATAAGCAGTTCCGTTTGCGTGACCATAAGGTTGCATGCTGTCAGAACCGTTATTCCAGTTGGTATCACCCATGCTTACAGAACCGTAGTCAGACATACGCATATCCCAAGGACGAGCCTGAGCAGTGGTATCCTCTACCAATGTAAGATGAGCACTGTGTACCGAGAGCCATGCCTCAGCACCTACGTTGTAAAGGTAGTATGCGGGATAGCCATGCTTCTTCTCGCCACAGTCAACGAACTGCCACAGCATAGTGCGGTTGGTGAGGTTCACAAAGCCCCAGTATAGGAGATTCTCCTTTGCGAATACTGCAACATCAGCACGCCACTTATCTTTCCAAGGAAGTGCAGAGATGATGTAGTAGTTCTGTCCAGGTATGGGAAGGTTGCATTCAAGGTTAGCAACAGCAGTCTCAAGAGCGGTAGTAGCAGATACGAGTTCGGCAATCTCACCACCGTTCTCTAAGAGGGCAATAGCAGCAGTGATGGCTGCATCATATTCTTCAACACTCTTTACTTGGCCTACCTCAGTACCAACAACGGGGGCTATGGCTACGGCTTTATTGTAAGCTGCCTCTAGCGCGAGGAGCTCGGGAGCTTCGCCACGATATTCGTTGATACCGTCAACAGACACCTCAGTTACACCTTCTGTGTTGGTAAATGAGAAGGCGAGTGTCTCAATGTTGTTGGCAAGCTTGATGACAGCTACCTTGCCATCTACGGTCACTTCGTTTATAGCTACTTTCTCACCAAATGTGTTATAGACCGTGAGGTCGGCAAATGCACAATCCTTGTCGGCAGTCAAGGTAACTATGTTGATGCCCTCGTAGATTGAGATGGCTTCAGTTCTGAAGTTGAGTTCGCTGATGCTCTTGGCTGCGTGAGGCAGGGTAACCATCTCGCGGAAGAACCATGCTGAAGACTGGTTAGCGCTTGATTCCCAAGTATGGATATAACTCTTCACACCTGCGATAGCACCGTAGTTCTTCTCCTGATCACTCCATGCACCGTTGTTATGGAACTCCATGTTGAGCTGCTTTCTTGAGTTTCCATCAGATGCGAAGATACCAAACTGGCCTTGGCCGAGGTCCTTGATGTAGAAACTGTCGGGCTGCTCTGTGAATACGAATCTGTTGGGAATCAAGTTTCCAAGCGAGTCGAAGAGCTCGCTCAGGTAGAGGCCAGTCTCTGCATGCTTAAATGTGTAGTAGAGTCTGTCTGTTTCTGTCTCGCAAGGTTCGAGGATGAACTCCTGACGTGCGCTGTCGACATGTGCAGTCTCCCACCACAACCAGTTACCATAGATGGTGTCGGTATGCAAGGTGAGTGCCTTCATGATGTTCTGATTGGTGAAGAAGCGAGGCTCACCACTGATGATGCGGTATTTTTTGCCAGGCTCGGGCAGGTTGATACCTTTTTCTTGTATTTCGGCCAAAAGATTGTTTACCTTTTCAATAGCAGCATTGAGCTCAGCATCGCTAGCACCCTTCTTCTGTGTGAGTGCATCACCCTCCTCGAGAATAGATTGGTAAAGAGTGGGGTCCATGTTGCAGAAACCAGGAGCAGTACCAAAGAGGGGGTTAGCCTTGCGCGCAGTCACGATAGCCTGCTGCAGCTCGGTCACCTTGGGAGATACATAGGTAAGCTCCATCTCACGAGGGAATGCACGGGTGTGGTTGCTACTCAAAGAGGTAATCTTGAAGCTGAATGCAGAGTATTGACCCTCGGGGAGTCTCACCTCAAGGTAGTGGGGCTCGGGAGTACCTGCAGTCCACAATGAGTGGAAGAAGGTGTTGGGGTTACCGTCGATCAATGCAGGAATACCACCACCTTCGCGAGGCTCGTTGGCATTACTGATGAGGTTTTCGGTAGTAAGCTCAATCTCGTTACCGAACTCATCGTACATGGCAAATCCACCAATACAGATGTTAGCGTTGCCATTCTTGTCAACCTGTTGGGGTCTACCAGACTTGTGAACGATGAAGCGTACGCTCGTCAGAGGCTCGCGGAAACGATAGAGCGGTGAATGGTACTCTGCAATATTGTTCTTGGCACCATAAGCATTACCAAGTTTGTCCACACCTGCCTCATAGTTTACAAGGTAGGTGCCATCAAGTACGGGATAGGCCTGATTTGATTCGCCTGAACCTTGGTTGGGGAGCAACTCTTTGCCCTCGTAAATGAAGATGGGGAACTGTGAGTAATTGATGGGGTTGTCAACAATATTTTGAATCTTTGCAAAGAGGATGTCGCAATTATTCTTAATCTCTGTTGCGCTAATCTCTCCTGTCATAGAAAGTTCGTAATCAATCTCGTCCAAGAATTCCTCGGCTCTTTCGATCATATCTTCAGTGTACTCACCAATTTCATCACCTTCAAGGTCGCTGATTGAGTCTACACGCTCGGTGTAAATCTCGAGAAGGTTGTATATACCATCCAACTCTACGTTGGAAACAGCTTCGGTAAGGCTAGCCTTCATGGTGTCGATTTCGGCACGGAATGCAGTGCCTGCTTCGTATGCAGCTTCAACTTCTTCGATGAGTGCGTTCAATGCAGCAACTTCCGCATCTACATATTCACTCCACTCCTTGTTTGCAACTTCCTTGGCGGCAGCAATAGCCTCGGCCAGACCGTTATAGTCGGCGACAGACTTTATTACTTGACGCTTTCCCCAGTAGAGGTCCTCATCAATTTGAGATGCTGTTTCGGCTGTTACCTCAGTTGCTGCCTCGATGGCTGCCTGTAGGGATGCTAGGGTGTCCACGTTCATTTTGCCTGCCTCTAGGTAGGGGGTAACCTTCTCTACGGTGGCTGCAATGTCAATCTTAGCCATCTCCTCCAGAGCATCTTCTTGGCTCATGTCGCCAAAGTACCAAAGAGTGGCATTATCCATTGCTAGGAATCCTGCATTGGTAGCTACACACTTTACACCTACGGTCAAGGTTCCGTCTGTTACCTCTGCGGCCACGTTGAACTTGATTGTGTGAGCCCACTTCGCGTCCATGCCCTCTACACGGTTGGTCGCTACGCTGATCTCCTGATCGTTGGCGAACATGAATACGCCACTAACAGTTTCGATATCTTGTTCTCTAGATTGGGTGGTAGCCATCATGTAGGCACCGAATACATAGGTTCCATTGGGAAGGTTTTTCACGGTCTGTGATGCCTGATTGTCAGGAGCAGCACCTGAACCTCTCCAGTTTTCTAGTGCAAGGTCGTTGAAACCATGGTAGCCTACGGCTATCTTTTCGCCTTTGGTCTGAGACATCCAGCTACAGTTTCCTTCGCCAACAAGATCCCAGGCATTGGGGCCCTTCTCGAAGTCGTGATTCCACAACTTGTCGGTGAAATTCTGCGGTTCTTGAGCAAAACTCACCAATGAGCTAGCTGATGCTATCAGCATCAAGCATAGCGTACGTAAATTCTTTCTCATGTTCATTTTTATATAAATAGGTTTATAGTATTGCCTTAAAAGATGGGTAATGATTGCAGAGATATACATTATCCCAAAGTGGGGTATCTCAAAATCCTTTCGATGGATTAGAAGTATTTATTGTACAACTCCTCAGCAATCGCCACGGGGTCCTCCTCGGGCACCGGTGTGATGTCGTGTCCGTGTGTCCAGTTCTCTTCCCACTTGAACCACTCCTGTGAAGTGATAGTTTTGCCCTCCTCGAGAGCTGTGAAGAACATCTCCCAGCGTGCACGCTGGAAGTCTCCTAGCATACCACCCCACTGACGGCTTGAGTAGTCGTGGAGTCGGCCACGCTCAGCACACTGCTCGGGTCCCCATACAGAGACCAGTGTACGGGCGTTCCACTCCATCCAGTCGCGGTCTGCTTCTGTGGTTCCATTCACCTCGTCGCATACTTTTCTTGCCGATCCGGTCCATTGCTCTAGTGTGAAGATGTCGATTTGTGCGAGCAGGCGGTTCAGGTCGGTCAATACATCGAGGAATACGGTGTACTGTTCCTTGAATGCCTTCATATCCTTCTTGTCGTAGCTTGCTGCAATGTCCTTGAGGAGGTAGTAGGTGGAGTCTGTGAGTGTCTGGCGCACTACGTCAGCGATGTCGTGCTCATAGTTGGTGTTTCCTCTGAATCTGTCCTTCTCCTTGAGCATCAGGGCGGCAGCCTCACGTACCTTGGTGATGTCGTGGTATATTTTGGTAGTACCCCATCCTGACACGCGACGGACGTCGAGTGCGGGACGTGCACAGATAACAGCCTCTACGTCCTGTGAGGGGGTGGGGCAGTTGAGCACGGACTTTGACAGGATGTCCCATCCCTGCTCCATAGCCTCGCTCTTCTCTCCGTAGCGGGCCTCAGAATATCTCTTGATCCAGTCCTTTCCCTCTTCTCTTGACATCCAGGGGAGCTCGAACAGAAGGTCGTAGAGTACGGGGCAGGTCTCCAGGCCTTCGGGCGTAGCACCTACACCCTTGATTCCGTCAGGGTATTTCTCCAAAGCATTGTAGTAGTTCTGCAGCATGGGCTCATAACGTCCGTGCAAGCCGGTCTTTCCACCGAAATTATGGAGCATGCACCAGAGGAAGTCGTGGCCATAGTATCCCTTGTCCTCCCACTTGGCAAGGCCGTCAGAGTAGAGGTCAAGTACGATGAATCCACCCTTGGGGATGGTGTCCAAAGCCTCTTTTCTGGGGTTTCTGTCCCACGCCTGGATTACCCATTTAGCACCGGGCGAGTGCTTCTGCATCTCGTTATAGATGGTGGTGAAAGCCTCCTTGAGGTTGATGCCTTCGGTACGTCCACCCTCGTGGAAGGGGTCCATAGAATAATACTTTGACTTACCCATCACCTTCTCCAGATGCTTGTAGTAGAGCTGCGCAATCTCAGCATATCTCTCGTCGGTAGGCAGCAGGAACGAGGGTCTGCGGAAGCCTGAGCACCAGTATCCCTGGTCTGTAGCGGCTACACCTAACTTCTCGGGCGCATTGCTGGGCACCACGCCGCCGAATCCGGGCAATACGGGCTCCATGCCTAGCTCTCTCATACGTCCCAAGATGAACTTGCTGAGGTTTTCCTGACGTTCATACCACCAGTCAGGATTGGGACCACCCCATCCTTCGAGGTTGCTCATGAGCCACCAGGCCTGGAATCCGGGTCCTGCTACGAACTTGTCAATGTCCTCTCTTGAGTATCCTGCTTCGGTGAGTACATTTTTCCATACCACGTCGGTACCTACGAGTGCCAGAGGGATGTTGATGCCGTGGAGGGCCATCCAGTCAATCTCTTGCTCCCAGCGCTCCTTGGTCCAGAATCCCATGGTGTAGGAGAAGGTGCAGTAGTTGAGGTAATATCTGTAGTCTGCAGTGCTCTCTCGCTTCTCTTCCTGCTCAGGAACAGGAAGGGTGACCTTGGAGAGGTCTGTGGTGAGGTTGTTCCATGCCAGGTT
>JAZRDT010000048.1:0-49487 GCA_045660385.1 Bacteroidaceae bacterium
GAGGTGGTATGACTTCTGTAAGAGATACCCCCTCCGCTGCGCTCCCTACCGGGTCCTCCGTCGTGCAGAGCACTGCACTCCCCTCGCTCGGCACGGCTTGGCATTTAGCCAACCCTCTATAGACCTTGCTACGCCCCCTAAGCTAAGGGGACAATCCTAGAGACTTGAACAACAGCTATATTATTACTTAAAAAAATCCGTGAGCCGGAGCCCACGGATAATAGTGAAGGGAGGTACTTGCTGTTATATTAATGCATATAGCACATATAGCCAGTGTGCCAGGATAGCTGCTGCGATGCCACCGATGGTGTGGGCAAGTATCGCCTTTGAAGTAAGGCGACGATAGCCCAGCGTGTCGAGCATAGCAGTATGTGTGCTTAGGTAACCGCTCCAACACATGCCGATAGCTGTAAACACGGCGATGGCATTGCCATCGATCCATCCTTCGGCGATGAAGCCGGGCACAAGACCGAGTGCAGCACCTACGGCACCCAATCCGGTGATGGGGAAGGCGATGAGATGCGGGTCTTCGAAGCCGAAGAGCCAGCGGAAGATGAAGCCAATCTTCTCGCCTACCCAGGGGAGTAACTCTACACCCTGATAGGCAGCTCCGGTATATTCGCCATTGGCCGATGGACCGAAGGTGAGTATCATTACCAGTGTGGAGATGATGAGTACGCCGGGAATGATGGCAATACCTACATCTACACCCGTGCGGCCACCATCGAGCAGTGAGTCGAGGATGCGTTGGAACAGGGGCTTTCGGTAATCGTGGTTCTCATGCTTTTCTTCAACCTCTATCTCGCAGGCGTTTTCTTCCAAGTAGTGAGGATAGGCCTTCAGCACGGAACGTTGCATCAGACGGGTCGATACCATACAGCCAAAGAATGCACCTATGAGGCCGATGAATGGCTCTGCGTAAAATCCCTGTCCTACCATGAAGACGATCACCAATAGGCCCATGCCGAAGGCGGTGCCGAAGTTGGTGAGCGAGATGAACTGGTATTTCTTGAAGTAAGAGCTGAAGCGCTTGTCTTGTGCCAAGGAGATGATGGCGGGGTTGTCAGACAAAAAGGTGAGCACGGCGCCCAACGAGGCTACACCGGGAAGGTTGAATAGCGGGCGCATGAGCGGACGCAACAAGCGCTCGAGCAGATTCACCACGCCAAACTCTACAAACACCTTACCCAAAGCACCTGTGATAACGCAGATGGCCATGAGGTAGAATACGGTATTGAGCAGCAGGTCGTGAGCGGTGTTCATTACCGTGTTGAGCATGTTGGGGGTTCCCATCTTGTAGCCAAGGTAGCCGAAGAGCCCAAAGACGATGACAAGGCAGGGGATGCCGTTAGGGATAGCCCTGAAGAGACGGCGAAGGGGATGTCTCTTTTTCATACCAATACACAGTTTAAGGTTATCTGCTAAGAATGCTCATCTTCCAGGTCACACCGAGTGTGAGGAACGCATGGTCGCCATATACCGAGCCATAGGGATTGCCGTTCTTGCCCCATGCAAAGCTATAGGCACCGTGGAGGCACACGGCTTTGCTCTCCTTGATGGGGAAGTACTCAACGCCCGCACCTACGCGTGAGAGCTCTGTGCCGGGCAGTACGCAGTAGTCGGCATAGTTGCCATCATTTATATCGAATGAGTACTTTCCAAAGATGTTGAGCTTGTCGGATGCGCTCCACGAGAGGTCGGCCATGATAGAGAAATCATCAAAGTGGAAATTCTCCACGTCAGCACGGTTCATCCAGTCGAGTTGGAGCTTGAAGTCGCCCATGTTGAACTGGTGACCCAAGGCAATGAAGTTGACATACTTGCCTGGTTGATACTCCAACATATTGACAGAGTGCAGCACATCTATCCACCCGTACGAACCTGCCCACATCAAGTTGTATGACAACATGCTGGGGTTGACATTGCGGAACGAACTCTGCACTACCTGCAGCATCAGTGCATCGTTACTTTCGGTACCGAGACTATACTTCGCATTCACGCCCCACTGGTAGCAAGCCATATTGTACCAGTACTCAGAGCCGAAGTAGAAGTCTATCGGGGCACGGTCATACTCGTAGCCACCCACGGCCACTGTTTGCTTACCTCCAGTGAATGACCAGGCACCTGTGGTGTAGGTGAGGTTGATGTGGTCCACAGCATCGAAGTAACTGGCATCGCCGTTGGGCTTGCCCATACGTTGGCGATATACGTAGCTCCACGAGTCGTTGATGTTGCCATTGAGGCGCAGGTTGAGTTGCTTGCCGCGGAATCCATTGGCTGCATCCATGGGATAACCATCAATATTTTCGTACTGGTAATCGCCACGCGCTTCAATGCGAAAGTCTACCTTAGGGTTCTCTTGTGCTGTTGTTGTCAATGCACATAGGCTTGCTACTCCAAGTAGCCATGTTGTCAGTTTTTTCATAATTTTTTGGTTGTGTGTTAATACATAATATTTGCAAAGATACTTTTTATCTCTAAAAAACATTTCATCTTCACCCTATTTTTTTTCGTGCGCATGCATTTTTTAGAGAGAAAAGTAAGGGGTGTGTGGGACTTGTAATGCAAGAATAGTAAGAGGGAGTGCCGTGCGGCACTCCCTCTTACTATGATATATCAGTTTTTCTTTATACCAACTTGGCCAACGCCTCCTTGATGCGGCGCATGGCCTCTACAATGTTCTCGTCGCTGGTTGCATAGCTCATGCGGATGCACTCGGGCGAACCGAATGAGTCGCCGCCTACGCATGCTACGTGGCCCTCTTCGAGGAGGTACATGGCGAGATCTGATGCGGTTTCAATCACCTTGTCGCCAAATTTCTTACCGTAGTAAGAGCTGCACTTGGGGAAGAGGTAGAAGGCGCCTTGGGGTTCGTTGACCTCGAAACCGGGAATCTCACGGCCGAGTTTCACGATGAGGTCGCGACGACGCTCGAAGGCTTTACGCATCTCCTCAACAGGCTCCTGTGTGCCGCGGTATGCGGCCTCAGCGGCCTTCTGTGATACGGAACAGGGACCGCTGGTGTATTGGCCCTGCAACTTGTTGCAAGCCTTCACCAACCACTCGGGACCAGCGATGAAACCGATGCGCCAGCCTGTCATGGCATAAGCCTTTGATACACCGTTGATGATGACTACGCGGTCGTGTACACCGGGGAACTGGGCGATGCTCTCGTGGCGGCCTACATAGTTGATGTGCTCGTAAATCTCGTCGGCAATGACATATACCTGAGGATGACGCTCGAGTACGGTAGCCAATGCTGCGAGTTCGTCGTGGCTATATACTGAACCCGTGGGGTTCGAGGGCGAACAGAGGATGATGGCCTTGGTCTTATCGGTAATGGAGGCCTCGAGTTGTTCGGGAGTAATCTTGAAGTCCTGTTCGATGCCTGCGGGTACGATGACGGGAGTACCATTGGCCATGAGTACCATCTCGGGATAGCTTACCCAATAGGGCGCGGGTACGATTACCTCGTCGCCTTCGTTGACAAGTGCCATTACTACGTTGCATACCGACTGCTTGGCACCGTTGGCACAAGAGATCTGGTTGATGGTATACTCGAGGTTGTTCTCGTTCTTCAACTTGTCTACAATGGCTTGACGCAAAGCGGGGTATCCAGGTACGGGGGAGTAGCGTGAGAAATTGTCGTCGATAGCCTGCTTGGCTGCCTCCTTGATGTGGTCGGGGGTGTTGAAATCGGGCTCTCCTACGCTGAGGTTGATGACATCGACGCCTTGCGCCTTGAGTTCTGCACTACGCTGTGACATCGCCAATGTTGCTGACGGTGACAGACGGTTGATAAGGTTGCTTAATGCGTTCATAGTAATTTCATTTATTGTTAACGGTTGACAGATAATAGTCAACGGCCAACAGAGTTTTTATCGTTTTAATTCTTATTCTTTAATTCTTGAAATGTAGGGTGTGTCCCATGCGGTCCACCTTGGTGCGCAGGTAGCGCTCGTTATACTCATTGGGGGCAATCTCGATGGGTACGTTTTCGGTGATTTCGAGTCCGTAGGCTTCGAGTCCGATGCGCTTCACGGGGTTGTTGGTGAGCAATCGCATCTTGTGCACGCCGAGCGAACGGAGAATTTGTGCGCCTACGCCGTAGTCACGCTCGTCGGCATCAAATCCGAGGTGTATGTTGGCATCTACCGTATCGAGGCCCTCTTCCTGTAGCTTATAGGCCTTAATCTTGTTCATCAAGCCGATGCCGCGTCCCTCTTGCATCATGTATACGATGACGCCTTTGCCGGCTGCATCAATCTCCTCCATGGCCTTGTGCAGCTGATCGCCACAGTCGCAACGGCACGAACCGAAGATGTCGCCTGTCATGCACGATGAGTGCATGCGTACGAGGATAGCCTCGTCTTCGCTCCATTCACCCTTGATGAGAGCCACGTGCTCGGCACCGTTCGAAAGTTGGCGGAAGGGAATGAGGCGGAAGTGTCCGTGTGCGGTAGGCATGTCCACCTCTTCGCCACGCTCGATCATCGACTCGGTCTCGAGGCGGTAGGCAATGAGATCGTGGATGGTGATGATGGGGATATTCATCTCGCGTGAAATCTCCATCAGCTGAGGCATGCGTGCCATGGTACCGTCCTCGTTCATAATTTCGATGAGGGCGGCAGCGGGCTGCAAACCTGCAAGGCGAGCAAGGTCGATAGCGGCCTCCGTGTGTCCGGCACGACGAAGTACCCCCTTGTCCTGCGCATACAACGGGTTGATATGTCCAGGACGTCCAAAATCCTCGGCCTTGCGTGTGGGGTCGGCCAAAGCACGGATGGTAGCTGCGCGGTCGGCAGCCGATACACCTGTGGTGCAACCTTCGATGAGGTCAACAGTTACGGTGAAGGGGGTGCCCAGAATACTGGTGTTGTTGTTTACTTGTGGAGCCAGATTGAGCTCCTCGCAGCGCGACAAGGTGATGGGTGCACATAATACACCTCGGCCGTAGCGCAGCATGAAGTTTACGATCTCGGGAGTTATCTTCTCGGCAGCAACGATAAAGTCGCCCTCGTTTTCGCGGTCCTCATCATCTACTACGATGACAATACGTCCTTGGCGAAACTCCTCCACGGCTTGTTGGATTGAGCTTAGTTGCCACTCCTTTTCATTTGAGTATTCTTTCATTGATGATATATTGTATTTCGTTGTTAGTTTTAATTATCTGTTCCAGGTCAGTCTGAAGTCGCTGGCGGAAGAAGCAAGCGCGCGCATAGAAGAGTATGCCTACGGGCAGGCACAGGCCCACTGCTGTGTTTTGCCACTTGCGTGGGAAGGGCGAAACATGGCTGTTTACTGATATTACGGGCTGCATGTTCAGCAGGTTGATGATATCCTGACGCTTGCTATTTGAAAGCTGTGCTACGATGTCGTTGTATCGCGCGTTGATGACGAGTAGGGTACGGCTGTGGTTACAATCTCCGGTGAAGAGACTTATGTAATTGGGCCATCTGCCCGCCAGAGACGTTTGGCGGTATGTGTTGCAAGCGGTCGAGAGCTTACTCAGTTGCATGTTCAATGATGCATAGTCGGGGTCGTCGATGATGACCTCCTTGATGGTGAGGTTGCGTTTGGTTCGCTGTGCTAGTAGCCAACGGAAGGCGTTCTTGTACAGATCGGCATTGAATACGCCCGAATCCTTGTTGGCGTGGTAGGTGAGCAGTACGCCCAGAGGTGCCAAAACGACGGTACTGATGGAGCAACCCCACCATACGGGTATCTCGCCCGCTTTGGCCAGTTTGGTACCAGACGATTCCAAGATGTAGTAAACGATGAAGGTGAATACCGATACCACCACCGGCATGCCCAAACCGCCCTTGCGAATGATGGCACCCAAGGGGGCGCCTATGAGGAAGAATACCAGGCAGGAGAGTGCCATGGTGATCTTGGCAAACCACTCCACTTGGTGGCGGCGTATGTTCTTGTCGGCATTGAATACGGTCTTGCTCTTTAGAGCCGTTTCATTTTTCATGTTGCTGATGCGTGACTCCTCCCTCTTGAGCCACTCGGCGCGTTGTTCGCGGGTGGATGAGTAGAACAGGCTGTCCACGTTGATACGTGTGACCAGTTCCTTCTCGATGTGTTGTTGCAGTTTGGCCGAATCGGCCTTTGAGAGGCGGTGCGATCCGTAAGAGTTGTTCTTCAGCTGGGCGAAGTAGGCTCGTCCGATGCTGTCCTGCTGTGCCGATAGGGAGTCGATGTCGTGGCTCAACTGCACCATGTTTTTGTTCATGGCATTGCTGCTAAGAAAACTGCCATCCATCATGTCGAAGTCGTTGCTGAACTCGATGAGCATGGATTTCTCGCCAAACTGTTCTCGGCGGTAGGGGATGTTCTTCGAATTGATTTGTCCGTCCTTGAGGTTCTCAAACTGCTCTCCATGATAGAGAATCATTTTCAGGTGCTGCTTGTCGCCAGTGGTCTCAAGGCGTCCACTATCGGCCTTCAGGATGGTGGCATTCTCAAATCCGTTGGTCATGTTGTAGATGACTACACCGTAGAGCATGCCTGTGTTGCTGTCCTTCTCCTTGACGTAGAGGTTGTAGTTTTCGATACCGTCG
Source organism: Bacteroidaceae bacterium (assembly GCA_045660385.1). Taxonomy (GTDB): domain Bacteria; phylum Bacteroidota; class Bacteroidia; order Bacteroidales; family Bacteroidaceae; genus UBA1189. The sequence goes on from JAZRDT010000048.1 coordinate 6,567, forward strand.
TAGAAGGCTCCTTCGGGAATCTCCAATTCGGGCGATTTCTGCTTCATTGATATGAGCAGTCGCTGCAATTGCAAGTTGGCATGTGGCACGGTGACGTTCTGGAAATAGAACGATACGATACCGAGTATGATGCTGGTGATGATGAGAGGGCGCATTACTCGGATAAGTGGGACACCTGCTGATTTCATGGCGGTGAGTTCCACGCGTTCGCCAAAGTTTCCGAAGGTGATAAGAGCCGCAAGCAATACGGCCAACGGTAGTGATTTGGGTACTAGTGTGAGGGTGGTGTAGTAGAAGAATTTCACCAGCGCATCCATCGGGATACCTTTGCCTACGAGTTCATCCACATATAGCCACAAAAACTGCATGATGAAGATGAACAGGCAGATGAAGAAGGTTCCAACAAACATGAAACCGAAGCTCTTCAGCACAAATATGTCGAGTTTTTTGATGCGCACAATAGCGTTTCCTCTTATTTAACGCACAAAATTAGTGCAAGCCGAGCGAAAAAGCAAGTTTCAACGAGTGAACGTAATGGAAAAGTATACTTTTCTATTACAGAACGAGGAAGAATCTTCGATTTTGCCGAGGCGTAGCCTAATTTAAGCCCGCTAAAGATACGAATTAGCGGGCGAAAAACACGAAACTTGTTTCAGTTTTTTGCTGCGAGTGCGAGTATCTTCGATTTTTCCGAGGCATCACTTGATTTCAACCTACTAAAGATACAAATGAGCGAGTGAAAAACGCCTACACCCCTGCTGCACGGCGCAAATCTTCCATTTGGCTTTCCCACATCTGTTTGAGGTCCTCTTCCTCTTCGTTACGTGCCACTTCGGTGATTTCGAGCATGTGTGTCTTGGTCAGTTCGCTCACGCTAATGCGCAGTTCGAAATAGGTCTTCGGACCCTCGTCGAGCCAATGGAAACGGATATAGAGTCCCTCGCGGCAACCCAATAACTCGGCCTCACGGGTCTCCTCCTTGCCCCAACGGAAAGTGTATATACCATCTTTTTCGGTGATTTTGTCGGCCATCCATGCTTCCAGGCCGCCCGTGGTCCCGATAAAGTTCCAAATGATGTTACGTGAATTGCCGTTCAACGGATATTCCAACTTGATCTTGTTCATGGTATTGTGCTTTTTGTTGCGAATATACAAAAAATATCGTAATAGGCAAATTCTAAATATGTTTTTTAGGAGTAAACCTGCAAGAATGAAAAAAAATATAAAAAAATCTCATTTTTGTTTGGTTGTACCGAAAAATAGTTCTACCTTTGCACCCGCAAAACGAAAGAATGGCGGGATAGCTCAGCTGGTTAGAGCGCATGATTCATAATCATGAGGTCCCCGGTTCAATCCCGGGTCCCGCTACGAAGGAGAAGCTCATAAGGCTTCTCTTTTTTTGTGTCTTGGGGTGACATTTTAAGCAATATAGTTATTCTTTATTCTGCGAGGCTGCGGCCCGGTGAAGTGATAATTATAACTCGCAGGGAATGTTATGAAGCAAAAGCAATCTGCCGTATCTTGACATCGCTGCTGAGTGGTGAGGAAAAGGTGGCTCTGCTGTATGGTTTATAAAGAGTGGAGTATTGCGTGTTGATGCAACGAGGGGTGTTCCATGCCGGAACACCCCTCTCTTTATACCTTGTGTTATGTGGATTACTCGATCACAGTCTTGCGGCCATTGATAATGTAAATGCCTTGCTTCAGACCATCGGTAGATAGGGCATCCTGACGCACGAGGCGGCCGGTGAGGTCGTAGATGGTGTAGCGCTCCTCCGCAGTGGCGGCGTCGATGCTGTCGGCCGACTTCACAGTCACTACGCAGTAGGCCTCGATATCGCCAGCCTTGGCGGTGATGGTAGCTGTACCGGGTGCTACGGCGCTGATGACCTTGCGGCGTATGGTCGCGATCTTGCTGCTTGAAGACTTCCACGAAATGGTGGGCTCGGTAGCATTCTCGGGTAGTACGGTAGCTTCAATATTGATCGATTCGCCCACTTCAAGTGTTACTTCGGTGTAGTTGAGTATAACCTCCGATACGGGGATGTAGCGTTCCTCGACGGTGACAACGCAGGTAGCGGTCTTGCCGCCGGCAGTGGCGCTGATGGTAGCCTTACCCGGTGCAAGGGTGATGACTACACCATTGTCGACAATGGCTACTGAGGTGTCCGAACTCTTCCATGTCACGGTCTTGTCGTCGGCATTGTCGGGGTTCACGGTAGCGGTGAGGGTGAGGGTGTCGCCCTCGATGACAGTTGCTGCCGTCTGGTCCAGGATGATGCTGCGCACGGCGATGGTCTTCTTCACTACGGTCACCTCACAGGTTGCGACCTGGTCGCCAACCTTGGCAGTGATGGTAGCTGTACCGATACCAAGGCCTACCACTACGCCCTTGACAACGATGGCTACGTCAGCATCAGAGGTGCTCCATGTCACCTTCTTGTCGGTGGCATAGTCGGGCAATACAGTGGCGGTGAGGGTTGCCGAGCTGCTCTCCTCCAAGGTAAGGGCGCTCTGGCTGAGGGTGAGTCCGGTTGCCTCGATGGCGGGGAACTGCGCTAGTGCCTTCTTGGGGCTGAAGGTTCCGGCGGGGTATATGGCGCACGAGTTGCCGCCGTCGGGGGTGTTCCAACCGTTGATGGCCATCTCCTTGCTTCCACCTACGTTGATGTAGTGTGCTTCGTCAAAGTAGGCCACAAAGGTGGTGTCGTAGGCACCTGCCATGAAGTGGATGGCATCGGTGGGCACGTCGGCCAATGAGCCGTCCTTGTTCACGAACTTCTTCTCTGCGGCATGGTAGAGGTAGTGGGTGGCACCGTTGTCGTTGCTGATGAAGGCAAACTGCTGGCGTGCGTCGGCCTTGTCGGCGCTGAGGCTCAGGTCACCGGTCGACTTCAGTGCATTGCCGCCCTCGGCGACCGCCCATGCGGTGAGGCCCTTGGTGTGGTGGGGCTGCGATACGTAGTAGAGTTGTGTATTGTTCAGCTGGGCGATAGAGGCTACGATGTCTGATGACTTGCTGTAGATTACTACGTTGTCCTTCTTCAGAGCGAAGCGCTGGATGGTCATGCAGCTCTGTCCGCTGATGTTGATGAGCAATCCTAGGCTTACGGTGGTCTCCTTGGTGAGGATGAAGGTCACTTTGTTGGTGGTCACGCTGCCCTTCGGCTGCATGGCGGTGTAGCCCAAAGCCTCGTCAAGTGCAGCTGTTGCGGGCAGTGTGTTGCCTTCGGCTGCAACGATGTAGCTTTGGCCGCATTGGCCTTCGTAGCTGTCGTCATACACGGCCTCGAAGGTGTAGTATCCGGCAGGTAGTGTGACGGTCTGGTACACCTTGTGGTCGTTCAGGATAGCGGCGAAGTTGTCCCACTTGGTGGTGACGGTGAGGCACGATGACTTGCCGGTGTCGACGTGGGCACCTGTGGTCACGTTGCCCTCGGTAACAGCGTTCTCGATGGTCCATCCCTGCAGCGCAAAGGTGCGGGTCGGCAGGTTGGGGTTCACGCAAGTGTTGCTTTTTGCGAAGGCCTTGGCATAGTTGTTCAGATGCTCGGCTGTGATGTCGGTGCTGACGTTCTCCTCGAAGTTGAGGCTGAAGACACCCTTTGAGAGTGCCCATGCATCACCGTCGGGGCCAAAGTTGGTGCGTGCACCGTGGTTGGCATTCGAGGTGGCATCCTGCACGTCGCCTCCGCTCTGGTTGAAGTTGTAGTAGAGCAGGAGCTGGTCCTCAGCTTCGGCTTGGGCTACATCTTCGATGGGACCGTTTGAGTATACCTTCATCTCCTCCTCGGTGAGCACCTTGCCCCAAACGCGCAACTCGTCGATGCTGCCGTTGAAGGGGGCTTGCGAACCACCGATGCGGAATGTGTTGACTGTTGACAGCGCGGTGGTCGAACTCATCGGACGTGAGAGTCTCAACCAACCGTCGCGGTAGAACAATACCTTGCCCTGGTTGAAGGTGATGGCATAGTGGTGCCACTCGTTGGGGATGACGAAGTTGTCGGCGGTTATTACGCTCTTGCCGTTGACGTAGAGCGCAAGCTTGCCGCTGGCCAGGGTCTTCACGATCATGGTACCCTCGCTCTCGCCCAAACCGTTCGAGTCGCCTTCAGGGTAACCGCAATTCATCCACCAGTCGATAGAGAAGGCATTCTGTCCGGCTGCGAGCGGAGCCTTGGCTGCCGTTACGGTGGCTGCACTGTTGCTGAAGAGGAGTCCGTTCTTACTGTCGGCATTGGTCACCAGAATAGCGTTCTTGCGGGTGACTGAGCTGCTGCCCGAATTGTTGGCGGCAGTGAGTGTCACCGAGTAGACGCCGGGCTTGTCAATGGCAAATGTCTTGTGCTGGTCATACGCGATGTAGTTGGTGCCGCCATTGGTCACGTACCACTCCCATTGGGTAGGGGTGTAGAGCGACTTGTCGACGAGGGTCACCGCTTCGCCCTTCACCACTACGGTGGGGGCGATGTTGAAGTCGGCCTTTGGTGCTACCTCTAACACTTCGATTTGCTCAGAGTGGCTTTTCTGTGTGCCGTCGGTACCGGTCACGGTGAGTGTTACGGTGTAAGTTCCTTGTTGGAGGTATGATGTAGCGGCATTGATGGTTGCTGCGGTCTCTTCCTCGGCTCCCGGCATATCCCATTGGTAGCGGCATCCGCTCATCGGATTGGTGGGGAGGAAGGTGATGCGTTGGCCGGCTGGTATGCTACGGGTAGTCATGGTGAAGCTGGCGTCAACCGCGGGAGTAGCCTCTACGGTGAAGTCGTAGGTGGCGGTAGCGGTGCGACCGTCGTTGCTGGTGGCTGTCACCGATACGGTGTGGGTGCCTGCAGTGGCGAAGGTGACAGTGGGACTTGCCACGGCGAGGTGGTTGATTCCTGCAGCCTCAGATGTCCATTCCATGTAGGTTACGGCGGTGTTGTAGGTGGCTGTGAGAACCACGGGAACACCTGCGTAGATGCTGCCCTTGGGAGCATCGATGCTTACTACGGGCTCTTCGTTCGGAGTGCCCAATGTGGGCATGTCGGTGTTTACTTCCGTGTAGTTGCCTTGCAACTTTGCATGATGGCCACCTACATAGTCGTACATTACCTGGTTTCCCTCAGCATCGGTGATGACGTCGCCTTTCAGGTAGGCAACGAGGCCCTTTGGCATGATACTTCCAATAAACTCTGCATCCTTACTTGCTTTAATCTCGGCAGCTGTGCGTGCGGTATTCCATATACGGATCTCGTCGTAGACTCCGTTTTGTGCATTTGAAGCACCGTTTGCTGAGAATACGAGGTCGCCGAAGCCGCCGATACCGCTATACGACTGTGAGGTGACACTGCCACGGCTCACACCATCAAGGTATACGGTCATCTTGTTTCCGTCGACAACGATGGCAACGTGGTTCCACTTGCCGTTCTTGAGTGAAGCGTTGGTGTTGAGGCGGTTCGATGTGTCCCAACCGGCAGTGAATGCGCCGCCGCTATTGGCGTGGAACATGAAGGTGCCCCAGCCGGGTCCGCCGCTCTGGTTCCAGTTGGTGAGAGTGGTGGGCTTAATCCAATATTCGATGGTAGCCTTTGTATACTTGGTGCCAAATACGCCGGGGATGGTGAATCCGCCCTGGTCGAACTTGACGCCCGAGTTGATGGCTGATGCAGTCACGGGAGTCTGCACTGACACCTTTGACGACTCGTTATCGTCGGTGTAGAGCGCGCTGACGGCATATTCGCCTGCTGTAAGAGTCTTGGGAGTGAAGGTACAGGTGCTGGCAGGCACATTGCCTACGAGTAGACCATTGTGATAGATGCAGTATGATGCTACGGTCAAACTAGAAGTTTGAGGGGCTTCCCATACGAGTGAGCCGTTGTTGAACGCTACGTTCTGCGGAGCATGGTAGTTGCTGCCATGGACGATGACCGAGATGATGGTCTGGTCGCCGGCATTTTGGATCTCTACACCTTCGCCAACGCCGAAGGGGATCTCCAGGCCTTGCAGGTCGTACTGGTAATCCATGATAGAGGCCTTGTGGATGGTACCCTTACCCTGTGCCCACGACTTGGTGTCGACGATGAAGAAGTACTTGAGCGGAGCGTTCATGTCATATCCATCGGTGAGGTCGGTGAGGTCGTAGCCGAACTCCATGGGCTCAGTATGCAGCTTGCCGTCGGCCCAGCGGCCCAGCATGGGCACTTCGGGAGCGGGGTTGCTGTTACCGTAGTTACCGTCACCGGCATAGGTGAAGTGCACGAACGAAACGGTCTTCTCTGGCTTGGTGGCATTGAGGTCGGCGCTGATGCCGGCGCTCAGTGCAATCTCGCTACGGCGGCTATAGTCCATCTCTAGTTTGATGGTGCGGCGCGGGCGATAGTCCTTGCGTACACGATAAATCTCGGGAGTCCAGAAATTGTCGGGTACGGTGCCGTCGCCATTGAAGGCGGGTACTCCGTGGGCGTAGGGACAATAGATGAATCCTTTGTTCTCCCACAAACCCCATGAGTTGACGATGATCCATGCACCCAGCTCATCGGCTTCAGGTTCGCCATAGATGCCGTCCTTGTCGAGGTCAAACTCGATGCGATCATCATAGCCCACGATGGTAAGGGCGTGGTCTACCTGTGTTCCCCATTGGTGTACGTAGCCCATGCCGCTGACACCGATGGCATCGTTCGTGGCAGTCTTGGGGATATCTTTCCATATACCGCCCGAAGCGACACCGATACCGCAGATACCGCCGGCAGCGAATGAGTTGTCGCCATTGTGGTTCCACAGCCAGTTCTTCACAGCCTCGCGGCCCTCTGCAGTGCCCACGTTCACGGGGAAGTTTGAAGGCTGCAGCATACGGTTGTGCATGGCCTCGAACCACTTGTCGTAGCCCTGCATCCATCCGAAGTCGTTATCGGTCTCAACCTGTCCGCCAAAGAGTTCAGAGTAGGTCTGTCCGCCATAGGTGGCTGCCGAGGGTACACCTACGTGCATCACGAAGGCATCCTTACCCTGATTGCCGGGCGAGTTGGTATGCAACCATACGAAGTGTGAGGGATAGTAGTTGGCGGGATCCGAACCGTCGAGGTCGCGGTAGGCTGCCATCTCGTAGCTGAACATGTAGCAGATGCGCGATGCCGATCCGCACGAACCTCCGTGCTGGTTGAATACGGGCGGGAAGTGTTTTGTCTCCGCATTGTTTACATGGTCGGGACGTTGTCCGCTTGTGCGGCTGAATGCCGGTGCCTTGGCCTCTTGGGCCTGTGGCATGAGCGACCAGTCAGGATTGACCCTTTCCGAGTAATCGGGATACTTGGTGCGGTCGACGTCGACCGTCTGGGCAGTAGATTTCAGTGTTGTGCTGCCGAAGAGTAGGGCGGTAAACAGGATTACCAGAGATCTCTTTCTCATTTTTTTTCTGTTCGTTTGTTTTTTTAATGGGCCTACTATGTAGGCATAGTTCTCAATGTTATAGATTTCGGTGCTAAGTTAGCCATTATTTTTGGAAATATTCTACCGCCTTCTATTGAATCACTCGGTATCCATTGGAGAGTACTAAAAAAAACGTTATTCGTGCATTTGGAATATTGCTTTGGCCTCATTTTGCAATGTATGTTGAGCATTTGTCGACTGTAAATGAGTACACAATACCCCAACCTCACGGATGAGGCTGGGGTGAATATGTCTTAGAGAAAAGATGTTAATACTAATAACCTTCGCGATACTTTCCCTCTTCTTTGTCGGTGAGCATGCTTAAGTAGGAATTGTAGCGCGATTGGCTGATGCGGCACTCTTCTACGGCTTGGCGTACGGCGCAGTGGGGCTCGTGGGTGTGGGTACAATTGCCATAGCGGCAGTCCGCTGAGATGGCGAATATTTCGCGGAAGTAGTGTCCTATCTCTTCTTCTTCCATGTCGAAGGTGCCGAAGCCTTTGACGCCGGGGGTGTCGATGAGCCAACCGCTCTCGCCGAAGGGGAACATTTCGGAGAAGGTGGTGGTGTGCATACCCGTATTGTGGCGCTCGGAAATCTCGGCAGTGCGCAGGCGTAGGTCGGGCAGTAGGGCATTGATGAGGGTGCTCTTGCCTACGCCGGAGTTGCCCGAGAGGAGGGTGGTCTTGCCATTGAGGGCGGAGCGCACCTGATCAAGGCCTTCGTTGTTGAGAGCCGACACGCAGGAGCAGTCGTACCCGATGGTGCGATATAGGTGCACGATGGCATCGAGGTAGCGGCGCTCGTCCTCATTGTAGCGGTCTACCTTGTTGAATACAATATGTACGGGGATGCGGTAGGCCTCGGCCGTAGCGAGGAAGCGGTCAATGAAGGTGGTTGAGGTTTCGGGGTAGTTGATGGTGACGATGAGCAGGCACATGTCGACATTGGCGGCGAGGATGTGCGACTGCTTGGAGAGGTTCGAGGCGCGGCGGATGATGTAGTTGCGGCGGTCCTCGATGGCGGTGATGTAGGCTATGCCATCGGTAGGCTCAGTGAGCACAACCCTGTCGCCTACGGCCACAGGGTTGGTGCTACGGATACCTTTGAGTCGGAAGTTGCCCTTGATGCGGCAATCGACGAGGTTACCCTCATCGGTCTTCACGATATACTGGCTGCCGGTGTTCTTGATTACGAGTCCAAGCATAGGATAATTGACAATTGGCATTGACAATTGACAATTTCTTCTTTATAGGCAGTTCCAATTTCTTTTGCGAAGCCTAATTGTCAATTGTGCATTGTCAATTGTCCATTGCGTATTACACGGTCATGATCTCCTTCTCCTTGTCAGCGTAGAGCTCTTCAACCTTCTTTACATACTTGTCGTGTAGCTTCTGGAGCTTCTCCTCACCATCCTTCTGAACGTCCTCGGGCATGCCGTCCTTAACGGCTTTCTTCAGTGCATCGATGCAATCGCGGCGAGCGTTGCGGATGCTGATCTTGGCGTGCTCGGCTACCTCTTTACACTGCTTGGCGAGTTGCTTACGGCGCTCCTCGGTGAGAGGGGGGATGCCGTGGCGGATAATTTCACCGTTGTTCTCGGGCATGATGCCAAGAGGTGAGTCGATGATGGCCTTTTCGATGATGCGGAACATGCTCTTGTCCCAAGGCTTGATGGCGATGGTGCGTGCATCGGGAGTGGTGATTGAGGCTACATTGGTAAGGGGTACCATGCTACCGTATGAGTCTACACGGATTCCATCGAGGATACGGGTGTTGGCTTTGCCGGCGCGAATGCGGGCGAGTTCGTCTTCAACGTGGAGGATGGCCATTTCCATCATCTCCTGTGCTTCGTTCAAGTATTCTTGCATATTGCTATAAGTGTTTAAGTTTATGGTTTTTAGTGTTCATCGTGTCGGTGAGTTCTCAAGGCTTATGAGTCTGGTTGGCGGGTTCTCATAACCATCGAACTCAAATAACGAAGTCAAAGGTAGGCGGTTTTTTCCTTTTTTGCAATAGTTTGGGGCTTTATATATATAATTATGATACAAAATGAAGATTTTTTGAAGATTTTGTTTTGTTGTTTGGGATAAGTTGGTAAATTTGTATAATTTTGTATCGTACGTCTAATGCTATGGAACAACAAATAATAGAATTGCTGGAGAAATTGCCGCCCATCTCCCTCTCGGAGATGAAGGATATTAAGCTGATGAACCGTATCGACAAGAAATACTTGGCTACGCTCGATCAGCTGAAGCAATTGCTCGTGCTGGCACAAGGAAAATATATGGTGCAGCAGATTGAAGGCAAGCGATACAACCGTTACCACACGATTTACTTGGATACCCCCGACGAGGAGATGTACACGATGCACCACAACGGCCGCCTCGTGAGGCAGAAGGTACGTGTGCGCACATACCTCGACTCGGGCGATACCTTCCTCGAAGTGAAGAATAAGAATAACCACGGACGCACCAAGAAGAAACGCATGACGGTGGGTAGCATCCACACGCTCCGCGAAGATGGTGGCGACACCCTGCTGGCCAAACATGCTCACTACCTGTTGGACGACCTGGTGCCCAAGGTGGAGAACCGGTTTGAGCGTATCACGCTGGTGAATATGGCCAAGACTGAACGCCTCACGATAGATTGCCATGTGAAATTCCACCACTGCGAGACCGATATCCATAGCACCTACGACCGACTTGTGATTATCGAACTCAAACGCGACGGTAATGTGTATTCGCCTGTGAAGGACATGCTGCGCGAATTGCGTATCAAACCGTCGGGATTCAGTAAATATTGCATAGGCTCGGCGCTTACCAAGCCTACACTCAAGCGCAACCGATTCAAACCGCGATTTACAAAAATTGGAAAACTATTAAATAAATACTAAGATTATGGGAAACTTATTAAACCTGATTGCTGCAGGGGCCAAGACCCTTGTGATGGCTGCCGAAGAGATGGACATGGATGTGCAAGCCTTGACTGAAACCATGACAACATCGGTGCTGGTCGATTGGAACGGACTGAGCGAACTGCTTATCCGCTTCCTGCTCAACACTGTTGTTATCGGACTCATCGTGCGTGTGTTCTACTACCCCAAGAGCAAACGTCGTGACTACTTCTTCACCTTCCTGCTGATTGCTATCAGCGTATTCTTGCTTATCTTCCTTATGGGAGGCGTGAAACTGAAGATTGGTTTCGCTCTCGGCTTGTTCGCTATTTTCGGTATCATCCGTTATCGTACCGAGTCTGTGCCCATCCGTGAGATGACTTATCTGTTTGTTATCATTGCCGTTAGTGCTATTAACGGCTTGGCTACCAGCATCAGTTATGTGGAATTGTTGGCTACCAACTTGCTCTTTATCATCTCTATATGGACTCTCGAGAGCAACCGAATGGTAAAGCATGTGGCAAGCAAACTGGTGTTGTATGATAATGTAAACCTTATCAGCCCGGAGAAGGAGGGCGAACTCATTGAGGACCTCAAGAAACGCACCGGATTGGATATCTTGCGCGTGGAGGTGGGTGCCATCGACTTCTCAAAGGATACCGTGATGGTAAAAATCTACTATGAACCCCTAACCAACGAGGTGAACAGTGTAAACCAGGTAGGGCGTCTCCCCAAGGTGGGATAAAAATAGGATAATTGCATGTATGTGCCGAACTTAGTGCATACATGCAATGTTTCTTTTACATATGTGTACCCAAATTAGTACATGTATGTGATTTTTTCAGAATCTTTTCAGAATTGGCGGCTATTTTTGTCAGGTAAAAAGTAAAAATTATGAAAAGTATTAAAAAGATCTTAGGCACAGGGTGCCTGTTGTTGGCAACTACTGCAATGGTTGCTCAAAGTGATTTTGGCGTATGGACAAGCATCGAAGGTTCGACCAAACTTAATAAGAAACTCGAGCTTTCGCTCGAGGGCGAGTATCGCACACAGGATATGTCGGCCATGACCGAGCGTGTATCGGGAGCGGTGAACCTCTCCTATAAGGATAAGAATTTCCTCCCTTTCCTCAAGGCGGATGTAGGATATACATTTATGTATATGCAGTATATGGGTGAAACGGAGGTGAAGTATCAGACTGATGATGAGGGTGACTACATCTTAGATGCCGAGGAGGAACTCATCCCCAAACACATGAATGTAGATGAAGCCTACTGGACTGCACGTCACCGTGCTACTGCATCGCTCACAGGTTCGTTCAAACTGGGCCGCTTCAAATTCTCGCTACGTGAGCGTTACCAGTATACCTACCGTATGGCTGCAGAGTGCAACCGCACACGTTATTATTATTTCTATTTCCCGCCTATAATGGAGGATTGGGATATGGAAAATCCTGAATACATGGTCGATGAAAAATTGGCCAAGAGCGACCATAAGTTGCGTACCCGCCTTCAGGTGAGCTACGACATCAAGAAATGTCCATTTGAACCTTTTGCCGAGGTGGAAATCTACAACGAACTCGACAATGCTTTCGCGCTCGACAAGGTGCGCTATACCGTGGGTACGGAATATAAAATCAATAAGGAAAACAAACTGAAGGTATATTACCGTTATCAGGACTATGCCGACATCGATGAGGTGAGCGGACACGTATTGGGCTTGGGCTATGCCTTCGAATTCTAATCATATAATTATAAAAGTGTAATGAAACGTAATTTATACCTAATACTTGCACTGTTGTTTGTGGGCGCTGTGCAGATGAGTGCACAAAAGATGGTAGTGGCGCTTAATAACAGTACGGAGGTCTTCTTGGATGAGGATATCACCACCAGCAAAATCACCTTCTCTGACGGGAAAATGCTTTTTCACGTCAATGGTGCGGTGAAGAATACTTTTGAGATTAAGGATATCAATAGAATCTACACCCTTCGCTACTCGTCTGTCGAAGCATTGGATGTCCTCCATGAGATAGCGTATCTGTCAGCAACTCAAGAACTCATTGTTGGAGCCGATCCTGGTACTGTAATTGCTATTTATTACGCCAATGGCGCTAAGGCGCTTTCGCATATTCAAACTATTGCAAGTACACCTATCAGTGTGGCACATCTTCCTGCTGGTGCATATGTAGTTGTCCTTGGTGGTAAAACCCTTAAATTTGTAAAGCAATGAAACGACTGATACTTCTCCCTCTCGTCCTTTTGACAATAATGATGTTAAGGGCTCAAGTTATTGACACTCCTGATTTCAGTATTAAATGCAAGGATGGTAGTGTTGCCTATTATCATGGAGATATGACAGAGATGACATTTAATGAAGACGGTACAGTGCTCTACATCACTACCGAAGGTATGAACTCTTTAGTAAGCTATGCAGTAGATGGCATCGAGGCCATTGAATTTGCTGAGGCTGGAACCTATAATGGCCAATATAGTTACGATGGCGCTCATGTTGATGTAGCCATAGATGCTGCCGATGATACCTCGTATAGCGAGGTGGAGGAGGTGGTGATTACCGATGATGCGCACGATGACTATGGCGACTTCATTGAAAATTATAAGCCTACCAACCGTATTACCATTACATACAATGGCGAATCGGCTACAGTAACCGGTAAGGTGACTGGAGTAACGGTCATGGCAAAGGGCGCTCATGTCACTGTGCTATCTACCAAGAAGAACATCGCCTACACTTTGAAGGGTACTACCACGAACGGTTCGTTCAAACTCTACTCAGACTATAAGACGGAGGTGACACTCGATGGTGTCGATATCACGAACCCCACGGGCGCTGCAATTAATGTACAATCGGGCAAGACCATTATGGTGAAGTTGGCCGATGGCTCTATCAACAAGTTGGCCGATGGCTCTACCTATACGATGACCACGGGTGAGGACCAGAAGGGAACCTTCTTCAGTGAGGGGCAGCTGGTGTTCTCAGGCGCAGGCTCATTGGAGGTGAAGAGCATAGGCGGACATGGTATCGTGAGTGACGACTATGTGCGTGTGCGTGGCGGTAACATCAGCGTGAACTCAGTGCGCGATGGAATCAATACCAATGATCGCTTCATCATGTCGGGCGGTACGGTTACCGTAGATGCCCAGCAGGATGGTTTGGATATCGGTAAGGGATATATCGAGATAGGAGCCGGTAAACTTACCGTGAATAGTGTCGATGAGGGTATCACAGCCTCCTACGAAGGAGAAGATGATGGTACGGTGGATGCGACAATCACTCCTTACATTGCGATCAAGGGCGGACTGGTAAAGGTAGCTACTACGGGCGAGAAGGGACATGCTCTGCGTGCGATGTCGACCCTCACCATGACGGGAGGTATCGTGCAGGCTACAACACGAGGTGCTGGCTCCAAGGCGCTGATGAGCGAGGGCAATATGTCGCTTACCGGTGGTAAGGTAACTGCTTTCACCGAGGGCGCTGCATTGTACGAGGCTGACGTGAAGGAACTGTCTTCATCGGCTGCTATCCGTAGCAAGGGCGCGCTTACAATAGAGAATATGACGGTAGGTGTGAAGAGTACAGGTGAAGGTGCCAAAGCTATCAATAATGTGGGTGACATTACCTTGAAGAATAGTTTGGTGACAGCGGTGGCATCGGGCTCGACTTACGAATCGAATGGTTTGGATTCACGCTCACGCGGTGTTACTACAGATGGTAACATGACCATCGATGGCGGTGCGCTATTTGTACGCTCTTATGATGATCCTCTACAGGTGATTGGAAAACTCAACTTCTTGAATGCGGCTGTATATACCGCATTTGAGGTAGGGATGTGATGAAATCCAGATAGAAATATAAGCAGAGGGAGTGCCGTCGCATTCCCTCTGCTTATATTTCTTGGCGTGTGTTTATACAAATACGATCGGTGAACAAATGCCGAGCAGGGTGCTCACGGCAGACCATCCGGCAATCTCGGAGGTAGCGCTATATACATCGATGACGGCATGCACCTGCTCATTCTTGATTTCTACACGCTGGGTATCGCCTACGAAACCAGGGGTCGACTGCATGGTCACATGCATCTGCTCGGGACCTACTGAGGCGCGTGAGGCGGCTACGGTGACGTTGACCTTGGTGGGGAAGAGGGCGATGGCCTCCTTGGCGGTGCCGGTGAACACGGTGCGCTGCTCTGTCTGCAGGGTTTCGTCATAGACGGCTGTACCACGCAAGGCATTGGGACCCTTCTCGTTGAAGAAGCGGGCGGTGGCACCTCCCATGAGGGTGGCGGTCTGCAACACATCGAAGCCTCCCGTAGCACCCGACACGACATGTACGCGTGTGCCGTAGGTCTTGGCGGCCTCTATCACCTCGGCATAGAAGGCGTCATCGGCAAAGGCGCCGATGGAGAGTGTTACAATGGAACTGCCTCCACAAAGGGCTGGCAGTGCGAGTTCGCGCATGGCGGCAGGCGAGGCAGCCTCGACGATATACTGGGGTTTGAGCGTAAGTAGTTGTTCGATGGTGTCGCATACTACGGGGGTACCGGCATGCTGAGGCATACGAGCGGCAAGGGATTCGGCCTTGTCTCGTGTGCGTGAGTAGAGGCCTATGAGTTCATACTCGGCAAGGATGCCACTGGCTACCGCATCGGCTACGATGCCGCCCAGCTTGCCACAACCTACAATGGCGAGAGTCTTCTTTGTCATAAATGTCTTTCTAAAGTTTTTCGCTGTAAAGTTAGTGCTTCGTCGCCACATATGGGGCATGGTGGCTTGATTTTTTGCGGAAATATGGGAATTCTATTTGCATTGTGCATAAAAAATAGTAGATTTGCACATAGAATATGTATTGCGAATAGAAAAAAATCGACAACATAAAATTCACAAACGAATGGCAAAGTTTAAAAGAATCCTTCTTAAGCTCAGTGGCGAGAGCCTCATGGGTGAGCAGCGCTACGGAATCGACGAAAAGCGCTTGGGCGAATATGCTGCCCAGATTAAAGAGATACACGCTATGGGCGTACAGATTGGTATCGTGATTGGCGGTGGCAATATCTTCCGTGGTCTCACAGGTGCTGGCAAGGGTTTCGACCGTGTGAAGGGCGACCAAATGGGAATGCTGGCTACTGTAATCAATAGCTTGGCCCTGAGTTCAGCGCTCACTGCCATTGGTGTGAAGGCACGTGTGCTTACCGCTATCCGCATGGAGCCTATCGGCGAACTTTACACGAAGTGGAAGGCAATTGACTGCATGGAGGCAGGTGAGGTGGTGATCCTCAGCGGTGGTACGGGTAATCCCTACTTCACTACGGATACGGGCTCTTCATTGCGTGGTATAGAAATTGAGGCTGATGTGATGCTCAAGGGTACTCGCGTGGATGGTATCTACACCGCTGACCCCGAGAAGGATCCTACAGCAACCAAGTTCAGTGAAATTACCTATGATGAGATCTATACACGCGGTTTGAAGGTGATGGATCTCACTGCCACTACCATGTGCAAGCAGAATAACTTGCCTATCTATGTATTCAACATGGATGTGGTGGGTAACTTGAAGAAGGTGATGGAAGGTGAGCCTATCGGTACGTACGTACACAACTAAATGCTTGGTATAGGATACATCCCCTGATGAGCTTCTGTAAGGCAGAAAAAGAAGAAGGGTGCGGAATTCCGCACCCTTCTTCTTTTATGTCAGCTATCAATGTTCCGTTTATTTGATAACAATCTTCTTTCCGTTGAGGATATAGATGCCTGATGTGGCTTTGCTCACTGGGCGTCCCATGAGGTCGTAGAGTTGGCTGTTACTGGGTGTGGCAGTTATCGATGTGATGTCGGTAGATGTACCTACCTTCACGAACTTCCACAGACTGCTGTTCTTGGCAGACATCTGTACGTAGCCGGAGGTATTTGCAAACCATGCAGAGCCCTCTGTGCCCAATATGCTGATTCCGCTCTGGTCCTCATTGACTGTGAGCGTGTAGGGTTCTGCAAGAGCATTTGAGGTGGGGTCAACAGCCACGTTGCTCTTTCCGCTTACAGCATGTACCTCACGTTGGTTCTTATAGTTTCCGATATAGTACATTCCCTCAGTGTCAGCAGGCAGGAAGTACCACAGGTAGGCTGCATCCTCTTCATTCTCTATAGAGTAGGTAGGCTCGAACTCGTAGGTGCGCAGATAGCTGGGGTAGCGTGCATTGGTCTGATCATAGGCAAGGTACTCCTCCTTATTGATGGAGTAGATGTAGTAAAGCACGTATGTCTCTTCTGTAGAGGTCTCAGGCAAACTGAGGGGTTTCTGATAACCGGCAGCAAGTTGTTCAACGAGTGTACTAATGGCATCAATGATGCTCTGATAGTCGTCGACAATACAGTCTACATGGTTATAGGTGAATACGTAGCCTTGCAACTCTTCAGCCCATACAAGGAGGGTGTCAGCACCAATGAGAGGAACCACATCTGCTTGTAAACTCATCTGTGTGACATCTTCGATGCTGGTGTTGTAGTCGGAAATCAGTTCGCTTAGGATGTTTTCGGCGCGAGCCATGAGCTGGGCCCATTGTGCCTCGAAGATTTCGGTCTGTCCGTCTACGATGGTGGTCAGCGTCCAGTGTGAAGCTGTAGCTTTGGTATCCCAACCGACAACGGCCTTGCTGGCATCGCAGTGCATCGCACCATAGCCTTGTTCCGGGTCATTGATGAGGAAGGTTCCATTACCATTGTCGGTCACTACGAAGGGAATAGCTTCCTTGGTTGTGGTGGCTGTTGCGCTTACCTGTGAACTCATGCCGATTGAGCTTACATACTTACCGGTCTCCTTGTTTCGGATATAGTAGGTGTCGGGGGCTCCAGAAGGCTCAAAGGCCCATTGCTTGGCTTCGCTTCCTGCAGGGTCGGCGATGGTGCAGCGCAGTTTGGTTCCTGAGGTTGCAATGGAGTAGTTTGCGTACTGGGCATTGTGAATGGCATACCAGTTGGCGGCATAGATTCTCTGTTTGGCATTGGTGAGAGAAGCGATGCGTTGTAGTTCGTTGTTGAGCAATACGGCCCATTCGCCATAGGTGTGTACGCTCTGGTCTTTGTTGTTATAGGCAGCAGATGCCTCGCTGAACAGGGCGTTCAATTCCTTAATCACAGAGCCGAAATAGTATCCGGGTTTCATGCCTGTTGCGTCACTCATCCCAATCAATGCCTTGGCTTCGGCAATTGCACTCTTCAGAGCGGCATATTGCTGTTCTTCGTTACCACCCTCTGCTGCAGAGGGTACAGGAACGTCTGTGCCATCGGCCTGGGCTGCAACGATGATGATGTCCTGTGAAGCTGCCTCGTCGGGTAATGTAAAGGTGTAGTTGTTTGAACCATAGAGAAGCGAGTTGTCGGACTTAGCGTAAACTTTGAATCCTACTGCTCCGGTACCTTCAGAGATGGTGATCTTGGCTCCAGACTTATTATATAGGTAGCCGCTGGCCTTTACGGATGTGTCCTTATAGTCGGTGTAGTGACCTACGTTGCCGGCTTCGCCTACACGTACTGCATTGCCGTGATGAAGTTTGCTTCCCTCGCCACCGTCGGTGCGGGCTTCAGCTTTTACACGGTCCTCGATGAAGATGATCGAAGGCGCCTTGGGGTATTGGGCTGCATGAGCGAGGAATTCTTCCACATCGCTCTCACGTGTGGTGAGGTAGAAATCGCCATAGTCGCCGATGTGCTGTTTGTCGGTAAGCTCCAGGTAACCCCAGAAACGGAAGAACTCAGAGAGGTCCATCTGTGCCACATCGCAGCAAACCTTGGCGAAAATCAGGAGGTCTTCGTTACCATTTACATAGTTGGCATAGTACTTGGGGTCACGTGCTTTCATCGGAGTTGCACGCATGGCCTGGAATACGCGGGGGTAGAAGGTGCTGTCGCCCTTAACTTCATGGAAATAGAGGTAGAGCTGCCAGAACAGACGCATGGTGGTAGCTCCGTCGCGCAAGATATAGGGCGTGTGCTTGCCATAGTCTGTGAATATGACATTATTGTTGCTTCCACGTGAGGTGTATCGGCCCAACTTGTAGAGGGTGAGGTTCGAGAAGAAGTTGTTTGTCACCTCGGACGTGCCCACTGATTGGATCGCGGCCTGGTGCACATGGCCATTCTCATGCGCAGGTCCCCAACAGTTGTCGGCATTGCTCATCATGCGCTCATAGGGGAGGAGGTTTTCAATGTAGGTCTCAGCATACTGGGTACGGTAGTGGGTGGCAGACTGATAGCCAGAAGTGAGTGAGATAGCACAGCCAAGGTTGTTGAACTTGGAGGGGCGTACGTCCTCGATACCCAACATGTCTTGTTGCCAGCGGGTCATATCGTCCCACCAACCGATAGCATCGGTGATGGTTGTGGGGCAGCATTCGGTGATATATTTGCGGCTCATGTGGAACATGATGCGCTCGCCTTTTACCTGTACGACATCGCTGGTGAAGAGGTTTGTCTTCATGTCTACCCAGTCGGCATCGGTGTGTTGCGCCTTGTCCCAATAGCCGTTTACGACTCCCTGCTCAACATGAATCTTCAATTCCGGATAGTCGGTAATAAGGGCATCGCTGTCCAATGAGGTGGCCCCTATGTATTGGATAAAAAGGTTAGAGAAGTCCTTTTTTACAGGTATCATGTTAAGACCCTTTTTCAGTGCTTTGGTTTCGCCCTGTATGCTGGTGCCGCTGATAATCTCGGCTTCAAGAGTAGTACCTTGAGGAATGTCGTTTCCTACAAAGATGTAGAGTACATCGCCGGCATTGCCATACACGCCTGTGGGGTTGTTGATGCGGCTGTATTTTTTTGTATAGAGTTTCTCTGCCCAATAGTCGGCGTCACTGTAGGCCTTGTAGTTGCGGATGCGGAACTCCTCTTCACGGTGTCCCCATGCTTTGTTCTTGATTTTTATAGCCATATCCTGTAAAGTGGCGGGAAGTGCGCTCATGGCGGTGCGCAGCTCCTCGTCGCTCATGGAAATATAGGCCGACTGTAGCTCGGTGCAGGTGAGGTCTGTAAAGAAGGTGGTCAATGCAGCATTGTACTCGTCGATGTGGCTAATCAACTCAAGCTTGGCCTGATATTCAGCATAGAAGGCTTGGAATGCTGCCTGCTGCAGTGCAATGGCCTCTGCTGATACGGAAACCTCCTCGAAATGCCATTGTGAAGCTGTGTTGGAAGCATCCCACCAACGTACAATGTTGTTGCTATTGTCGAGGTGCAGATAGGCGCCTTGGGCTTGACCGATGGAATGGCCTGTGCCCGACACCAATTTGATATACATCGGTGTCTGCTCAGTACTGGTAGGATATATTTGTGTTGACTGCTGGGCGCAGGGTTGGAGGTACTGGCCCGAGTAGGCATTCTGTATCAAGTAGCCGCTACCGCTTTCTTGTAATAGCCAGAGCTGTTTGAAATCGTTGGCTGCGGCATCGATTGAAACAAGTTCGCGGGCGATACCGTCCTCGCCAATCACTTTCTCGCTCTTTCCATTGTGAATGCGATACACTTTCCCCGTTTCGGGTATGGTATATGCAGCACTGAGTGTGCCTATTCCCATGAGGAGGAGCAGGCATGTGATGAAGGTCGTCTTTCTTTTCATAAATATAAAAATAAGTGGTTAAGTTATAATCTCTTTAGTTTATTCTTATAAATGTTGCTTATTGTGCGTGCAGGATGGTGCCTTGCGGCGTGATGCCTTCGCAGCTGACGTCAAAACGTTTCGAATAGCTGTTGTTATAGAAGGTCACGATGGTCTCGCCTTGCGCATCGGTTGTCAGCGCGGGGTTCCAGTAGAGTGTGCGGCGGTAGTCCACATCGCCCTGGATGGGGCCATCGGGGTATTCGGGCGCATAGAATTCGGGTACCTCGGAATATCCGCGGAAGGTGGTCTGGCGTTGTCCCTTTGCTTTTGAACGTCGCAAGCCATTGGGGTACATGGCAATGTCGATGACATACAGACCGGGTGTGAGGACACCGCTTTCTGTATCGAGCGGCCTTCTCAGTGCCTCCAGCTGCTCCACCGTGAGCACTTCACGCACGATAGGCATGGAGGCATATTCGAGCGGACTGTCGTATACGATGATGGACTTTACATCCTCCATGTCGATGTCGAATCCGGGGGTGTAGCTGGCTTTGATCCATTGCTTGTCTTCGTCGTGCAGATACCAGAGTACGCGGCGGTTGTTGATGGGGCACTGCTCGATGGACCATGTTATCATCTCCTCACGTGTGGAGATGCCTTCGGGAATGACACCGGTATATCGCGAATAGTCTATGTTGTATCCCTTGTCTTTCAGGTAGTCGCGCACCATATAGGTGTAGCGTCCCTGGTCGAGATGGAATTCGGTGTCTTCCTCGGCATTGTAGGCCTTGAAGGTGAGATAGTCTACATATTTCTTCCGGCCATGTACGTCTACATTCTCGAGCAGGAAGGTTGTGTCGGGGATATCCTGCTGCATGGGGTCCTTCTGTGTGGCCGAGGCGGTAAAGCCGGAAGCTATATGCTCGGGCAGATAGGTCTCTGCGGTCTCATAAGCACGTGTGGTGGGGCGTGAGGCGCGGTCGAGGCGCATGCGGCAGTCAATCTGCTTGTCCTCTTCCGTGGCCGAGAGGAACATGTCCCATGAGCCCATAAACTCCTCAACGGAGAAGCCGAAGCTTCCGTTCTCGTCGGTCACCACTGAACTCTCCTGTGTCTTCGAGCGGTCGGGCGAGTAGAGGCGCATCTTTACGGTGGCTCCTTCGATGGGCTTGTCCTTCATGCGTCCCAGCAGGTAACCGTCGATGACGAGTCCGTCCTCTACGTAGTGCTTGATGTAGAAGGGTTCTACGCGTGCCATCTGAGTCCAGTTGTAGCGTGTCCAACCCTGAACCATCATCAGCAGGTCGAGTGCACGTGTGTGCTCGGTATCGTTCGCTTCGAAGTAGTATTCGGGGTGGTGGATATATCCCTTCAGCTCCGATGACAGGAGCATGTTGGTGTATACGTTATCGGCATAGGCGGTGCCGAGGTCCTTGCTGTCGCGCACGGCCAGTGAGATGGTAGCCGGCAGTGGGGTGCCGTCGGGCGAAGTGGTGCGTACGGCCATCTCCACCTTGGCAAAGGGTTCGGGCTGCTCTGCCGATGTGGCTATTTCGATGGAGCCTGCTTCAATGCCGTTGTTGACAAACAGGTGGCGTTGGGCCAGGATGCTGCCGGCAGAATTGAATACGGTGAGTTGGTGGACACCCGTAGGCAGTTCCTGCTTGGGAATGCTCCATGTGGCTGTACCCTGGCGTACCGACAGCGTGTCAAAGTAGCACGCTTTGCCACGGCTCAGGAGCATGATGCCCAACAGTTCGTCGGGGCATCCGGCATAGCCGTTGATCATGCCTCGGATATGCTGGTCGCGCAGGTTGTCGACACGTAGGGTATAGGCTTCGTTCTCCGGCTCGGGAAGGCGGAAGGTGTGTGCCTTGCCTTCGTAGGTGAAGCTTGCCTGATGGCGCTTCTTGGTGGGGGTAAAGGTGAAGTGGCCCATGCCGTCGTGCAGGGTCTCAATAGCAATGGGTTGTTCGTCTTCAAGCTGTCCGCTCACAGAAACTCCCATCCCGTTGTCGTCTGTAGCCTTGAAAGCTACGCGACAAGGCTGCCCTATGACAAGATGCCCTCCTTCGGGGTAGAATGTGAGGTTGAGATCTTTGGCCTTTTCCGTTTCGGGACGTTGTACATCGTAGGGGTTGTCCCATCGTTGCATGGTGGGGTTGCTGTAGTCTCCATCCTTTTTAGGGGCTTCGTATACGGGGAATACGCGAGAAAATATGCCAGCGCTGTCGAAGTTGAGCATGGTACGCGTGTAGGCTCTGATCTCGTAGAAGCCGCTGGGGAGTGCCATAACGCCTCGTAGAGCACGTGCTTGGTCAGTAGGCGCGTCGACCAAAGGCAAAGAACCGTGCGCACGGCCATTCTCTACCTTCAGTTTCAGTTGCTTCAGCACAACACCATTAGGTGAAAGCAACTCCACGTAGAGCACCTTGCTTGATGCTGGTGTATGAGATGCGGCATCTACTACGTAGGCTGAAAACCAGATGATGTCTCCTTGGAAGTAGGCGGTATTGTCAAAGTGCAGGTATACTTTTTCTTGTGGGCATATCTGGCTGAATTGGTATACGTTTTGTACGTAGGAGAGCAATGCCTGAAAGGGTGTTGTCTGTGCTTGTGCAACAGAGAAACAACACAAAAGCATTGCGATAAGGGCATATTTCTTCATGATACTATAATATTTGTTGCAAAGTAATAAGAATTATAGCTAAGTAACAAATATATTCAGTATTTTTAAATATAGACGTAGTCTATAAGCCTATCGTCGCGAACTGAAAAACTCTTTCATCAGTGCTGAACATTCGTCGGCCATGACCCCCGAAACTACCTCTGTCTTGGGGTGGAGGGCATGTGGCGCAAATCGTTGGAACCCGCGTTTCTCGTCGGTTGCTCCGAATACGATGCGTTTGGTTTGGGCCCACCCCAAGGCACCGGCACACATCACACAGGGCTCCACGGTGACGTAGAGGGTGCATTCGTTCAGATATTTACCTCCCAGGTAGTTGGCTGCAGCTGTGATGGCCTGCATCTCGGCATGGGCGGTCACGTCGGTGAGTGTCTCGGTGAGATTATGTGCTCGTGCAATCACACGGCCTTGGCATACAACAACTGCACCTACGGGTACTTCGCCTTGCGCGTAGGCCTTGGATGCCTCATCAAGCGCCATCTTCATGTAACGGATATCGTCGGCGGCAGTCATCAGCGGCGCATGTCGTGTTCGTTAAACAATGTGGGGTAGTCTTTGTCGAGATTTTGATGGATGAAGGCAAGCAGCGTCTCACGCATCCAACGGCTTTTGTTGGAAATCTTGTATTTTCGCAGATAGCTGTCGATTATGGCCATCTCTTCCTCGCTCACCAGACACACGACGCGTGAGTGGCGAGGAACTTCGTTCTGCGGCTTTTCTGATGCTTTTTGCTTGTTCTTCATCTTGAGGTATCTATGATTGCAAAGGTATATCTTTTTTTTTACACGGCCAAAAGATTGGCTACAAGGTTACTTCAGACGCTCCATAAACTTTGCCTTGTCAACAATGAAGCGTAGGTGCTCGCCCTCTCCGATGATACCCTCCTCGTCGCGTGCTACGACGGTGAATTGCAGTTTGCGGCCCTCAATAGCGGTCAGCGTGGCCGTTGCCGATACGGTGCGTCCATGTGCTGTGGGCTTGATATGCGATGAGGCAATCTGTCCGCCTACTGTCGTGGCGCCCTCAGGGAGGTGTGGGGCTACGGTAAGCATGGCAGCCTCCTCCATCAGTGCCAACATGGCGGGGGTGGCAAATACGCGGAGGTCGCCGCTTCTCATGTTGATAGCCAAAAGGTGTTCCTCTACGGTCTTTGTGCAGGTATAGGTGAGTCCGGGTTCTAGCATAGCTCAAAATGTTTTGTTGGCAAAGATACTACATTCCTATGAATAATGCTATAGCTCTCTTTGAATACTCAATCCTAAATGCTATCTTTGCGGAAGAAAATATGAATGTTAACGAATAAAAGACTATGAAACACACTCGAATAGTTTTGATAGCAATGCTATGTTGCAGTCTGACTGCGATGGCCAACCATCGCCATGTGCAAACCTTCAAGAATGGCTGGAAATTTTCGCGCACGGATGATGCAGCAGCTGTACAAGTGACTTTTGACGACAGTCACTGGCAAGCAGTGTCTGTGCCTCACGACTGGGCAATCTATGGCCCTTTTGATGCTACAAATGATCGCCAGCATGTGGCTATTGAACAGGACGGACAGAAGGAGGCTTTGGCTCATGCAGGGCGCACCGGCGGATTGCCTTTCGTTGGTGTCGGATGGTACCGCTTGCAATTTACCGCTCCCGAGTTTGCTGAAGGACGTCGTGCTACATTGCTCTTCGATGGTGCCATGAGCCATGCCCGCGTGTGGGTTAATGGTCATGAGGTAGGCTATTGGCCTTATGGTTACAACGCCTTCTATTTTGATGTTACCCCCTATCTTAATATCGGTGGAGAGAATACTTTAGCTGTACGTCTGGAAAACTTTGAGGAGAGTTCACGTTGGTATCCTGGTGCAGGACTGTATCGTAACGTGCATCTGATTGTGACCGATGAACTGGCCGTAAAGATGTGGGGTACCTATGTCACTACCCCTGTAGTACGCGACAACTTTGCCAAGGTCAATGTACAGGTTGAAGTGGATGTTCCCGAGGATATCGACCCTTCGAAGGTGCGCATTGAGACCGACATCTACAATCCTGCAGGACAGCATGTTTACAGCGGCTCAATGCCCCTAGACTACTACGAGAAGGATATCGTGACCGCTCGGACTGTAGTCACGAACCCCCAACTATGGAGCCCGGATACACCTAATCTCTACAAAGCCGTAACTTCAGTCCTATACGACAATGACACCACCGACGTTTACGAAACTACTTTCGGTATACGTACTATCGAGATTGTGCCCGATAAGGGGTTCTATCTCAATGGAGAACGTACACTCTTCAAGGGCACTTGCAACCATCACGATAACGGCCCCTTGGGTGCAGTGGCCAATGCAACGGCAGTGCGCCGTAAGGTTCGCTTGCTGAAGGAGATGGGTAGCAATGCTTACCGAACCTCGCACAATATGCCCGAGCCCGAGTTGGTGCAAGCATGCAATGAGATGGGTATGATGGTGATGGCCGAGAGTTTCGACGAATGGAAACGTGCCAAGATGAAGAATGGCTACAACCGTGACTTTGCCCAATGGATCGAACGCGATATCGTGAACTTGGTTCGCCGTTACCGAAACGACCCCTCTGTGGTGATGTGGTGTATGGGTAATGAGGTACCTGACCAGGGAACGGGCGATGGTGGCAAGGTGTGTCGCATGATACAGGACATCTTCCATCGGGAGGATCCCACACGTCCTTGTACTGTGGGTATGGACCGTGTGGACCTAGTACTGAAGAATGGTTTTGCCCATATTATCGATGTGCCAGGACTCAACTACCGCTCGCATTTGGTACAGGAGGCCTATAAGCGTTTGCCTCAGCAGGTGGTGCTCGGTAGCGAGACCGCCTCTACTGTAAGTTCGCGCGGCGTGTATAAGTTCCCTGTAGAGCGCCGTTCAATGGCGATGTACGACGATCATCAGTCTTCGTCATACGACCTTGAACACTGTAGTTGGAGCGATCTTCCGGAGGATAATTTTATCCTCTACGATGATCTTCCTTATGGTATGGGTGAGTTCGTGTGGACAGGCTTTGACTATCTCGGGGAACCCACTCCCTATTACACCAACTGGCCCAGCCATTCGTCGCTCTTTGGTATCATTGACCTTGCCGGTCTGCCCAAGGACCGCTATTGGCTCTATCGTAGCCATTGGAACAAACGCGAGCATACCCTTCATATCTTGCCGCATTGGACCTGGCCCGGACGTGAGGGACAGACGACTCCCGTGTTTGTCTATTCAGACTATCCTGCAGTGGAACTCTTTGTCAACGGCGTGAGTCAGGGAATGCGCACCAAAGACACCACCGTGACTGTTGAGGCCACAGCGAACGATGATAGTCGCAAGGCCTTGGCTCGTCAGCAACGTTATCGCCATATGTGGATGGATGTGGTGTATGAGCCGGGTACGCTGCGTGCTGTCGCTTACGACGAGCAGGGAAATGCCTGTATGGAACAAGAGGTGCAGACGGCCGGTGAGCCTTATGCTATCGAATTGGTTCCCGAGGAAAAACGTTCTCTAGTTGCAGGTACAGAAGACCTTGCCTATGTTACCGTGCGCATTGTTGACAAGCAGGGCCGACTCTGCCCCCATGCTCAGCACAATGTAAGCTTTACCGTTAAGGGAGCCGGACATTATCGTGCTGCAGCCAATGGTGACCCTGTCAATCTGCAACTCTTCCATGAACCGCAGATGAAGGCCTTCAATGGTATGCTGACTGTGATTGTGGGCGAGCACGGCGAAACTGGCAAGATTACACTGAGTGCTTCTGCCAAAGGACTGAAAAGAGCTAAGGTAGAACTTAAGGTTGAGTGATTACATAGCCCACCTCTTTAAATAGGTAGCTACGCAATGTGGCGGCCTCGTCTTCGAGAATCAGTCGCCCATCGCGCTCTACCTTGCGTAGTGTCGCTCTGAAGTCGCCTTGCGCATCCCGATAGCGGGCTGGCGTGTTGAGGCGGTAGAGCAGGGCATTGTAATGGGCATGGAGCGAATCGCGCTCATAGGTGCGCAGGAGCGAGAGAAACTCCTCGCAGATAGCCGTCAGCAGTTCCTCACGGTTTACCTCGTGTCCCAGTATCTGGGCAAGCGATACGGGGTTCGGAGCATCGCTCTCGAAGTGGATTTGGTTTACATTCAGGCCAATGCCGATGATGGTGCGCGACAGGTTTGTTCCGCACAGGTCGTGTTCAATGAGGATGCCCCCTAACTTTTGGTCGCGACAGTAGATGTCGTTAGGCCACTTGATGCGTATATCTTCCGTGTAGGCCGATAATACATGGCTAAGGGCAACGGAGATAAGTTCGCAGATGACAAACTGCTCGGATGCAGATATGGAATCAGGCTTTAATACGAGACTGAAGAGCAGGTTTTTCCCCGGCATCGCCTCCCACGTATTTCCACGCTGACCACGTCCTGCCGTCTGATAATCAGCGGTAATGAGAATAGCCTCTCCCGGTTGTGGGGAGAGGCTTTTTGCTATATTGTTCGTAGAGTCAACCTCTGCGAAGTGAAGTCTTCGGATGTTGCCGTTGTGCATGGGATGCTAATGTGTCAGGCATGAGGGCTAACAAACCAATCTTCGCTTAGAAGAATAAACGGATGATATCGTTGAGGTTGGCGTAGATCATCAGCGCAAACAGGATAATCATACCGGCAATCTGGGCGCGCTCCATGAACTTGTCGCTGGGTTTGCGGCGGGTAATAACCTCCACGAGCAGGAATAGCACGTGTCCGCCATCCAAAGCCGGGATGGGAAGTATGTTCATGAATGCAAGGATGATGGAGATGAAGGCCGTCATCATCCAGAAGCTATACCAATCCCATTGTGCCGAGAACAGATTACCGATGGTGACAAATCCGCCAAGTGAGGTGGCACCCTCCTTGGTGAAGATATATTTGAAGTCGCTCACGTAGCCCACTAATGTATTCCATCCGTAGGCGATACCTGCGGGGATGGAGGCAAAGAACCCAAACTCCTTGGTTTCATAACTATAGGGGATGAGCACGGTAATACCCATCTTGAATTCTGCATCGGTAGCCACGGTAATGGTGTCGTGTACGCCTGCGCGGTCATATACTACGCAGAGGTCGTGGTTCACGATGCTGCCTTCCTGTTCCTGCTTCTGCAGTTGGCCAAGCGCAGTCGAGAAGGTTGTCCATGTATCGGCAGGCATATTATTTATGCTGATGATATGGTCGCCCTTAATCAGTCCGGCCTGCTGTGCGCCACCATTGGTAATGCTGTCGATAACCATAGGTCGGTAGAACGATACGAAAGGTTGTACGTCTTTGTTGAAGTCGAGCAGATTCATCTCCTCGGGCATGGTGATGATGGTCTCAGCGCCATCGCGCAATACGGTGACTTTCTCGGCTGCAACAATGGCGCGTAGCATGTCGGTGCCAAAACGCTCAAATTCTTCGCCATCAGCACTGAGGAGTACGTCACCATCGCGGAAGCCCATGGCCTCGGCACGTTCGTTAAACTCCATGCCATACTTGCTGTTGTCGAGCGGTATGTAGGAGTCGCCCCATGTGAAGAGTACCATGCTGTAGATGAAGCAGGCGAGGATGAGGTTGAAACATACACCACCTACCATGATGATGAGGCGCTGCCAAGCGGGTTTGGTGCGGAACTCCCATGGCTGAGGGGGAAGTTTCATCTGCTCTAGGTTGAGGCTCTCGTCAATCATTCCTGCTAGCTCGACGTAACCTCCGAAGGGGAGCCAACCTACTACATATTCCGTTTCGCTGCGCTTGGGCTTGAATCGCAAGATAGGTTTGCCAAAGAAGAGTGAGAAACGCTCTACACGCACGCCAAAGAGGCGGGCAAAGAGAAAGTGTCCGAACTCGTGAAACACCACGAGGAGTGATAACGAGAGTATCAGTTGGATAAGTTTTATTAGAAATACGGGCATATCTGTTATTTTGTTTACTGTTTAGAATTTAGTGTTTAGGGTTGTCATTTGCGTCATCCGTTGATAAGTTCCTTGGCTATGCGGCGTGCTATGGCATCGGTGGCCACGTAGTCCTCATAGGTAGGAGCCTTGATGAAGTCGACCTTCTGCATGGTGCGCTCTATCACATCACTCATCTGCAGGAATCCGACACGCTCCTTGAGGAATGATGCTACACACACCTCATTGGCTGCGTTGAGGATGCATGGCATATTGCCTCCGCGCTCCAGAGCTTCGAATGAGAGGGCGAGGTTGCGGAAACGTACGGGGTCGGGCTGCTCGAAGGTCAGTGTTGAGAGTGTGGTGAAATCCACTCGCTGACTACTGAGAGGCAGACGGTAGGGGTAGCTGAAGGCATATTGGATGGGTAGGCGCATATCGGGGGTGCCGAGCTGTGCCTTGATGGATCCATCGGTAAACTGCACCATAGAGTGCACTACCGACTGCGGGTGCACTACGACCTCTATCTGTGAGGGAGCGACATCGAAGAGCCACTTGGCCTCGATGACCTCGAATCCCTTGTTCATCATCGTGGCTGAGTCTATGGTGATTTTGGCACCCATATCCCAATTGGGGTGCTTCAGCGCCTGCTCGCGTGTGGCGTGCTGCAGCTGCTCCATGCTCCAAGTGCGGAAAGGGCCTCCTGAAGCCGTGAGCAAAATCTTCTCTATCGGATTGTTACCCTCACCGGTAAGACATTGGAAGATAGCCGAATGCTCTGAGTCCACCGGCAGTATGGGCACACGGTGCTCGATGGCCAACTGTGTGATGAGTTCGCCTGCTACCACAAGTGTCTCCTTGTTGGCCAAAGCAATAGCCTTTCCTGCACGGATGGCATTCATCGTGGGACGTAGTCCGGCATAGCCCACCATCGAGGCGAGCACGATATCGATGGGCTCGGCCTCTACGACTTCGCACAGCGCATTCTCACCTGCGTATACCTTGATGGAAAGGTCGGCCAGCGCTTCGCACAACTTGCTGTAGTGTGCTTCGTTGGCGATGACTACCACGTCGGGTTGATGGCGACGTGCCTGCTCAATGAGCAGGTCTACGCTGTTGTTGGCAGTGAGTGCGTATACCTCGTAGAGGTCGCTATGTTCTTCGATCACCTGCAGCGCCTGCGTGCCAATGGAACCTGTAGAGCCGAGAATGGCTACTTGTCGTTTGGACTTATTATGTGTATGTGTATTCATTGTGTTTGATTAGAATGATATATATTGTGTGGGGTCGAGGGCGGTACCTTTATGCCATAACTCAAAATGTAGGAATGGCTCGTCCGTAGTCTTGTTCTTGTCTCCGATGGTGCCCAGCGCCTCACCTGCTTTCACTTTGGTGCTCTCGTGTTTGAATACAGCATCCAGATGCTTGTATACGGTTACTAGATTACCCACATGCTGTATAATGATGATATAGCCGTGGTCGGGTGTGTATCCGCTCATGAGGATCGTTCCGTCGAGAGCTACATTGACATTGTGGCTGGTGGTACTGGCGATGTCGACACCGAAATGCAGTTTGTTCGGGTCAAATGCCTCTGCTATCAAGCCTCGCAGGGGCGGGAAGAAGTGCAGGTTGTCAATCTCGCTCTTGGGCTGGCTCTGTGAGGTCAGGTTATACTTTTCGTTCTCCTCGTACTGACGTATAAACTTGCTCTCGCGCTCGGTGCGTGCCATGAGGTCTGAACTGCGCAGGGCAGTAATGGAGTCGATCGTGCTTACCGAATCAACTTTGAGTTCACCCCGCAGGATGTCCTGTATGTTGGTCACATAGAGCTGATGCCGCATGACAGCCTCGCTGAGCGAGTCGATGCGGATGGACGACTCGATGATTTGCTGGCGCACTTGCGGGTTGACATACCCTGGCATAAGTGCCTTGAGGGGCGAGTAGAACAGGAGCACCACCGTGATGCCGGCAATGAGGATGATCAGTGCGAGGAGATGGAGCGTCACGAAGAATCGCGACGTTGATATCCGATGCTCTACATCACGTCCTCTATGCTGCGTGAGTATCACGTCATAGCGGTGGAAAAATTGTTTCCAGAGGCCTCCGTTCTCTTTTTTCTTTCTTGTCATATCCGTTGCGCTGTAGCAAATGTACGAAAAGTTTGTGGCTATTCTCCTCTTGCCCCGAATTATTCTAACAATCCTTCAGGAAGATTAAACATTATTAAGCGTTTGTCATGGTCGATATCCTCGATAAACTCCTCTTGGGCGGGGACGAGTATCTCCTCTCCGTCGGGGCGCTCTATGACGAACAGGGTGTTGATGGTGCTTTCGTCTACATCAACCAGTTCGCCCAGGTCACCATGCGTGGTGTCGTGAGCAGCAAATCCGATGAAGTATTGCCAGCTGAGTTCGCCCTCCTCTGCCTGCTCGGCATACGATTTTGGAAAATACACCATCTTGTTGGTAAACATGGCAGCCTGCTCTGAGGTGTCGATACGCTCAAACTTGATAAGTGCCACCTCGTTGCTCTTGAAGCGGTATTCCTCGATAAAGAAGGGTACGAGGATGCCGTCCATGTCGCACACGAGGTAGGGGCAGTCGACGCGGTCAAATACATCGTCGGTAAACGACAATGCCATTTCGCCCTGCACACCATGGGTGCGGGTAAACTTGCCTATGCAGTATACTTCTTCGGGTCGTATCATAGTTCTACACGGGTTATACGGGCGCCAAGGCGGTTGAGGCGCTCGTCGATATTCTGGTATCCACGGTCAATCTGCTCGATACGGTCGATACGACTGGTGCCCTCGGCGCTCATGGCGGCGATGAGCAGGGCTATGCCGGCACGGATATCGGGCGAGGTCATAGTGCGTCCGCGAAGGCTGATGGCATGGTCGTGTCCGTTGACCACTGCGCGGTGCGGGTCGCACAGGATGATTTGTGCACCCATCTCGATGAGCTTGTCCACGAAGAACAGGCGGCTCTCAAACATCTTCTGATGGATGAGTACGCTGCCCTTAGCCTGTATGGCAGTCACGAGCAATACGCTCAGGAGGTCGGGTGTCAGTCCTGGCCAGGGTGCATCGGCGATGGTCATAATCGAACCGTCGATGAACGATTCTATCTGGTAGTGCTCCTGGCTGGGGATGTAGAGGCTGTCGCCCTGCTCCTCGATGACGATGCCGAGGCGGCGGAAGGCGTCGGGGATGATGCCCAGGTTCTCCAGCGACACATTACGTATGGTGAGCTCACTGCGTGTCATGGCGGCCATACCGATAAAGCTGCCCACCTCGATCATGTCGGGCAGGATGGTGTGCTCGCATCCGCAGAGTTCTTTCACACCATGGATGACCAGACGGTTGCTGGCGATGCCCTCTATCTTGGCGCCCATGCGGCATAGCATGCGGCACAGTTGCTGTATATAGGGTTCGCAAGCGGCGTTGTATATGGTTGTGGTACCCTCGGCCAGCACGGCGGCCATGATGATGTTGGCTGTGCCGGTCACCGAAGCCTCGTCGAGCAACATGTAGGTGCCCTTCAGGTGTTCGGCCGTGAGTTCATAAATGCCTCTCTGCTCGTTGTAGGCGAAACTTGCGCCCAATTTTATCAAGCCCAGGAAATGCGTGTCAAGTCTTCTGCGCCCGATCTTGTCGCCTCCGGGTTTGCTGATGAGTGCCCGTCCGAAGCGTGCCAATAGAGGCCCCATGAGCATGACCGAGCCGCGTAGGCTTGAGCATAGCTTCAGGAACTCGTCGCTCTGGAGATAGCTTTCGTCGATGTCGGCAGCACAAAAACTGTATCTGCCTTCACCGTGGCGCTCCACTTTCACTCCCATGGCTTGCAGCATGGCGATGAGGTTGTTCACGTCCAGGATGTCGGGAACGTTGTTTACCACCACCTTGTCTGGGGTAAGCAATGTGGCACAAAGTATCTGCAATACCTCGTTCTTTGCGCCCTGTGGGGTGATGTCACCCTTCAGGCGGTGTCCTCCTTCGATGATGAATGATGCCATTAGTGCTTTTTCTTGTTTTTACGGAACTGGCCGTTTCGGTTCTTCTGATTCTTCTGGTTCTTCTGATTCTGCTGCGAGGGGGCACGGTACACTCCCAGGTTGAGTTGCTCTTCGCTGAGCTGTATTTGTCCGCCCGAGTATTCGTAGATGTCCTCGATAATCTTCCGGTCCTCTACATTCTCCTTGTTCCAGAGAACATACTCCTTCTTCATCTGTGCGGCGATGAGGCGCAGCAGCTGCATGCGCTCCTCTCCCTCGGGCATCCCGCATGCCTTCTGTATCATCTCCTGCACGCAGCGTCCATAGTGCAGGTAGCGAATGTTGCCTTTGGGGTATGCGATGCGTTGTGGGGTGGGGTGCAGTGTGTCGGCGCTACTCACCTCGTAGGGGTAGTCGATGTCGAGCTTGAAGTCGGCCATCACAGCCAAGTGGTCCCACAGCTTATGCTTGAAGTCGGGCATGTCGCGCAACTGAGGATACATGTTGCCCATCACGGCAATGATGGTGTCGGCGCATCGTTGGCGCTCGGCACGGTCTTCGATGGTGATGGCATGGTCTACCATTTTCTGCACGGCACGTCCATACTCGGGCATCGGCAGGTTCTTTTCTTGCGTATTGTATTTCATTGTATCAATAATGAATCACTATAAAACTTTGTTCTTGGCCACCGTAGCCACAAACTCCTTCAGGTAGAAGGGCTCAAAGTAGGCCACATCCTGGAAGTCGCTGTTGTAGAAAGCCCTGTCGGCAAGGGGGAACATCCAGCTGGCCAGGGGCTTTATGTCGTCGATGAACCGGGCGTTGGGGTGTGTCAGCACCTTCTTGCACTTCTCTGCTCCGTTGCCAAAGAAATAGACCGGTTGCTTCTCCAGATACTCGGCATAGCTGTTCTCATCGATGATGTCGGCGCTCACCTCCTTCACGGCGTTGAGGGCGCGGTCATAGATGGCCGAGTATACCTCCATGCGTCGGGCGTCGAGCATGGGACACAGCAGTGCATCCTCGGGAAGCTCGTCCATGAGCAGTACGGGAACGCTCAGCACCTTCAGGGTGGGCAGTGCAATCAGGGGCAGACTGCGTCCGTAGCAGATACCCTTGGCCATCGAAGCCCCAATGCGCAACCCGGTATACGATCCCGGGCCGCAGCTCACGGCTACCGCTTCGATGCGCTTGGCATGGCTATCGGCCATCGACAACACTTCGTCGACATATACGCCAAGGGTCACCGCATGCTGCGGGCCATTGCTGTCTTCCTTCGAGAACAGCACTGCCCCATCTTCGCTCAGCGCTACTGAGCACACATCCGTAGATGTCTCTATATGCAATATACAAGCCATTTTTATATATACTAATAGATATTAGTGTGCAAAATTAAAGAATTTATGCGATAAAAGCACTATCTTTGCCAAAAATAAGCGAATAATTGTACAGACTATGATATTATCAATGACAGGCTATGGCAAAGCCACAGCCACTTATGGCAGCAAGAAGATATGCGCCGAGATCAAGTCGCTCAACAGCAAAGCCCTTGACCTCTCTACACGCATCGCTCCGCTGTATCGTGAGAAAGAGATGGAGATACGCACCCTCATCAGCCAGTCGCTCGAGCGCGGCAAGATAGATTTCAGTCTATGGGTCGAAGAGGATGCTGCCCAGCAGGGCGCTCCTGTAAACAGGGCCATAGTAGAAAACTACTATGCGCAGATCAAGGCCGTGAGCGAGGCCACCGGTATCCCCGAACCTGCCGACTGGTTTACCACGCTGCTGCGCATGCCTGATGTACTCACCCGTACGGAGGTGAAGGAACTCAGTGCTGAAGAGTGGGAGGTAGCCCGCCAGGTGGTGAGCGATGCCATAGCACTGCTGATGGACTTCCGCCGTCAGGAGGGCGCTGCCCTCGAGCGCAAGTTTATTGAGAAACTTGACAACATCGAGCAACTCCTCCATAGCATCGCTCCCTACGAGCAGGAGCGCACCGAGAAGATTCGCGAGCGCATCCTCGATAACCTGCAGAAGAGCCTCGGCATCGAGTATGACAACAACCGCTTCGAGCAGGAACTCATCTACTACATCGAAAAGCTCGACATCAACGAAGAGAAGCAGCGCCTCACCAATCACCTGGCTTACTTCCGCGCCACCATGAACGAGGGCCACGGACAGGGCAAGAAACTCGGCTTCATCGCTCAGGAGATGGGCCGCGAAATCAACACCACAGGCAGCAAGAGCAACCATGCGGAGATGCAGAACATCGTGGTGAAGATGAAGGACGAGCTCGAGCAGATCAAGGAGCAGGTGTTGAATGTAATGTAAATAATGTTTAATGTTTAATGTTGAATGTTGAATGTTGAATGACCGTTGACCGTTGACTGTTGACCGTTGACTGTTGACAAAAACAAAGTATATTATGACAGGCAAACTCATCATATTCTCGGCCCCTTCGGGCTCAGGTAAATCTACCATCATCAACTATCTCATGCAGCAGGGCCTTGGCCTGGCCTTCTCCATCTCGGCCACCAGTCGTGCGCCGCGTGGCAGCGAGCAGCATGGGGTGGAATACTTCTTCCTCAGCCCCGAGGAGTTTCGCGAGCGCATCGCTGCGGGCGACTTCCTTGAGTACGAGGAGGTGTACCCCGACCGCTTCTATGGCACTCTCAAGGAGCAGGTTGAGCGTCAGCTCCAAGCGGGTCAGCACGTCGTGTTCGACGTCGACGTCGTGGGTGGTTGCAACATCAAGGAGTACTACGGCGATCGTGCCCTCTCGCTCTTCATTCAGCCCCCTTCGGTCGAGGAGCTCCGCCGCCGCCTCGAAGGCCGTGGTACTGATGCTCCTGAGGTTATCCAGCAGCGTATCGACAAGGCCGAGTACGAACTCTCCTTCGCGCCCAAGTTCGACAATATAGTCATCAATGACGATCTCGCCACCGCTCAAGCCGAGGCCCTCGGCATCATCAAGGATTTCATTGAGGGTTGAGGGCTTTCGTCTTCGTCATCGTTTCCGTATAGACAAACATGAAACGCATCGGAATCTTTGGAGGTTCATTCAATCCCGTACACCTTGGGCACACCGCCCTTGCAGCCTATATCTGCGAGCAGGGGATGGTCGATGAGGTGTGGATGATGGTGAGCCCGCAAAATCCTTTCAAGCAAAACCTTGCGCTTCTCGATGAACAGCACCGTCTGGCTATGCTGCGCCTGGCCGTGGAGCCCTATCCCATGCTGCAGGCGTGCGACTTCGAGTGTCACTTGCCCCGCCCCTCCTACACCTACCACACGCTGCAAGCCCTGCGTGCTGCCTATCCCGAACATGAATTCAGTCTTGTCATCGGAGAGGACAATTGGGCCAGTTTCGACCGCTGGTACCGTGGCGACGACATCCTTCGCGAAACCCCCATCATCGTCTACCCGCGCGAAGGTAGTTCCGGGCAGCATCTGGAACGACCTCAGCAAGGCCGGTTGTCCATCGTCGAAGCACCCCTCTTCCCCTTCAGCTCCACCGAGGTGCGCAGCAGTCTTGCCGCGGGGCAGCGGGTCGACCACATGCTCCATCCGAACGTAATCCAATACATCCACCAACACCACCTGTACCAATGACACGCCTATCAACCCTCTTCGTAGCCTTCACCCTATGTGGTACCCTTGCATCCCAGTCGCTCCCCGATCCCTATCAGTTGGCCCCCGACTACATGCATGCGATGCTCTCCGATGTCATTGCTA
The DNA here is from genome assembly GCA_045660385.1 of Bacteroidaceae bacterium. Lineage (GTDB taxonomy): Bacteria > Bacteroidota > Bacteroidia > Bacteroidales > Bacteroidaceae > UBA1189. Next base: position 42,779 of record JAZRDT010000048.1, read on the forward strand.
CCGATTGCCAGGTGGTTGCCTATGGCAGTGGTGGCGGACAGTATTTCGGCCATTCGCGTCGCAATCGCTTCTTTGGTTGGGGTAGCTACATTGCAGGTTCCAACTGCTGGATAGGTCAGTGGCGCGACGGACATTGTGTCTTTGGCATTCTCATCAAAGGCGCCGAGGGACGTGTAGGGTCTGACACTCACCATATCGTGTATAACCTTACCGATGGCACCCCCGTGCGCATTGTCAAGGACAATGAGACCCACGCCCTCACCTCCGAAGCCTCGTTCCGCCGCTTTGTCCGGCTCGACTATGCCAATGGCGATTACTACATAGGCGAAACCATGAACAACCGTTGTCATGGTCAGGGCATCTATCATTGGGCCAACGGCAACTACTGGTATGGCACCTTCTCTGAGGGTTACCGCCAAGGCTATGGCGCACTCTTCCGCACCGATGGCACCATCGACTACGGCTTGTGGTTGGGCGACGACAAGCAGTAGTCGTCATAAACCTCCCTTCTCCAGCCCCAACGAACCTAACTGGGTTCTCTTGTGTGCTACGTCGTTGCATGCATGGACGAGTTTCCATTTTTCTATATTATTTTGCGTCTATACCTAACATTAAACGATATATACCCGGTATAAGAAGCAAAAAATGGAAAAATATAGATCTTGCCAACGACTTTAATACCTCTTACCTGTCTCACGATTTGTGGAGAATACCATTCTTACACCCTAAATAACAACATCCCTCACTTGCCGTATAAGCAGTGAGGGATGTTGTGTGATGTGGACCGTAGGGATTACGCCTCGGTGAGGGCTTGCCAGCCTTGGGCCTTGAGTTCCATCTCACCGCCGTCGCGGGTGACGAGCATGCAACCCAGCTCGGGCTTGGTGATGTGGCCTATGAGACGGATGTCCTTGAGCTTGCTCACCTTGTCGTAGTCGGCCAGGGGCACGGTGAAGAGCAACTCGTAGTCCTCGCCACCGTTGAGGGCGCAGGTGCTGACGTTCATGTTGAACTCCTCGGCCATGACGGCGGTCTGATAGTCGAGCGGGATGTGCTCTTCATATACGCGGCAACCGGTACCACTCTGCTTGCAGATGTGCATGAGCTCCGATGAGAGGCCGTCAGAGATGTCGATCATGGCGGTGGGCTTCACGCCAGCCTCGGCCAATGCGGCTACGATGTCGCGGCGTGCCTCGGGCTTGAGTTGGCGCTCGAGGAGGTACTCCTTGCCGGAGAAGTCGGGCTGGGCATCGCTTTCGCCCATGAACACGCTCTTCTCGCGCTCGAGCAACTGCAGACCCATGTAGGCGGCCCCGAGGTTGCCCGATACGCATACAAGGTCGGTCTCCTTGGCTCCGTTGCGGTAGGTGACCTTGTCCTTGGGGGCATCGCCGATGACGGTGATGCTAATGGCAAGGCCGGTGTATGATGAGGTGGTGTCACCACCTACGATGTCGACGTGGTGTGCCTCACAGGCCAGGCGCATACCAGCATAGAGCTCCTCAAGGTCCTCGACACCGAAGCGCTTGCTGATGGCGAGCGATACGGTGACCTGGCGGGGGGTGCCGTTCATGGCGTAGATGTCAGAGAGGTTGACCATGATGGCCTTGTAGCCGAGGTGCTTGAGGGGCACGTAAGTGAGATCGAAGTGTACGCCCTCCATGAGGAGGTCGGTGCTCACGAGCACTTGGCTGTTTGGGTACTCGAGTACGGCGCAGTCGTCGCCAATGCCATATTTGGATGAGGCATTCTCGAGGGTGATGTTTTCGGTAAGGTGGCGGATGAGGCCAAACTCACCGAGTGATGATATGGGGGTCTTCTTGTTTTGTTCCATTTCTTTATTTATCTGATTTATAAACTATCGGAGAACTCCGAGAGTGCTGGTTGGAGAATCAGTTTGTCTCGTTGATGAGTGTACGCATAATCTCGGTCATGAAGGGCTGTGCCTTGTCGGCTGCAGCCTGCACCTCCTCGTGGGTGACCTCCACGATCTTGCCCTCGACGCCGAGGTCGGTGATGACCGACATGCCGAAGACGCGGATGCCGCAATGCTTGGCCACGATAACTTCGGGCACGGTGCTCATGCCTACAGCATCGGCTCCCAGGAGACGGTACATCTTATACTCGGCGGGAGTCTCGAAGGTAGGTCCGCTGACACCGACGTAGACACCTTCAACTACGCGGATGTCCTTTGCTTTCGCGATGGACTTGGCTTGTGCGATGAGGGCGTGGTCGTAGGTCTCGCTCATGTCGGGGAAGCGGGGACCATAGTCGATGTTCTTTCCGCGTAGCGGGTGCTCGGGGAAAAAGTTGATGTGGTCGGTGATGATCATGAGGTCGCCAATCTCAAAGTCGGGGTGCATGCCTCCTGCGGCGTTCGACACGAAGAGGGTCTTGATGCCCAGTTCGCGCATCACACGTACGGGGAAGGTCACCTCCTTCATGGAGTAGCCCTCGTAGTAGTGGAAGCGGCCTTGCATGGCCATGATATCCTTGTCGCCGAGACGGCCGAAGATGAGCTTGCCACTGTGTCCCTCAACGGTAGAGATGGGGAAGTGGGGGATATCCTCGTACTTGATCTCGTACTTGTCTGTTATCTCATTTACAAGACTGCCCAAACCGGTGCCCAGAATGATGGCGGTCTTAGGACTTGTGTGCATGCGCTCTTTGATGAACGATGCGGTTTCTTGAATTTTTGCTAACATAGTCGGTGATATAATGATTGAATTTCTCTTGTTGCTCTTGTAGGAATTCGACCTCAATGGGCAGCACATAGATGCTATGGGTGAGCGTGTCGGTGAGGGTGTAGCCGCGTAGTCGGGCGGCATCTTTCTCGGTGGTGATGATAAGCTTGTCTGCCGCATCGATGGCATCGTAGGTCTGCTCTATGTACTTTAGCTCGGAGCGGGTGAAGTTGTGATGGTCGCCATACTCGAGGTGGGTGATGTGTTCGGTGTATTCGCGTAGCTTGTCTACAAGGGGCGTTGCCGAGGCGATGCCGGTGACGAGTACGATGTGGGTACTGGCGTTGAGGGTGCTGAGCTGGCGTGGCTCACCGGTGGGGCTAAAAGCCTTGAGGCTTCCGTAGACGAAGGTGGTGAAGTAGAGGCGCTGGTAAGGACGCAGATCAAGGTGCTTGGCCACAATGCGGAAGTCGATGGGCTTGATCTCCTTGGGACACTTGGTGATGAGGATGACTTGTGCGCGTTGCAGGCTCGAAGCGGGCTCGCGCAAGCGGCCGGCGGGAAGGAGTGTGTCCTCGTAGATGGGGCGGTTATAGTCCATCAGCACGATGTTGATGCCGGGGGTCACGTAGCGGTGTTGGAAGGCATCGTCGAGGAGGATAACCTCGGTGTCCTGCGAGGCGTGCGCGGTGCAGAGTTGGTGGATGCCATGACGTCGGTCGGTATCAACGGCTACATGGATGTCCGGAAACTTGTGCTTGGTCTGATAGGGCTCGTCGCCGATGTCGTGCGGGGTGCTGGCATCGGTGGCAAGCAGAAACCCTGAACTCTTGCGCTTGTAGCCTCGGCTCAGCAGGGCTACCTTGAACTTGTTGTGGAGCAGACCGATGAGGTATTCGGTGTGGGGCGTTTTTCCCGTGCCGCCCACGGTGAGGTTACCCACGGAGATGACGGGTATCTCAAACTCTTCGGAGGGGAGTAGCTTCCAGTCGAAGAATTTGTTGCGTAGCCCTATTGCAATCTTATATAGAAAGGAGAGGGGCGCAAGGTACCAGTATCTCTTTTCGGGGAATTGGCTCATGTGGTATCCGGAATGTCGGTTAGTACATCAGGTGTATCTCGTAGGGCATGCGGGTTTGTAGGTTGCTCCAGCTGTCGATGTTGTAGATAAGGTTGAGCTCATGCTGCAGTTCTCCAGCGAGCTTGCTTATGCGGGCCTCGATGTAGTCCTCCTTGGTCTGGTCAAGCAACATGGTGAGCATGCTCTGTTCCTTGGGATAGCTGATGAGGGTATAATCCTCGATGCCAGCCATCCCGGCAGCAATCTCTTCGGCCATCTCGATGTCGCCCAGAAGGTCGACAAGACCGAGACCCTGAGCCATCTCACCGGTCCATACGCGGCCCTGAGCTACGGCTTCAATGTCGGCATTAGTCATTCCTCGACCATCAGCGCAACGCTGGATAAAGGTGGCGTAGCCGTTGTTGATGTAGCGCTGCATGATGGCACGTTCGTCGGTGCTGAAGGGGCGACCCATGGCACCGAAGTCAGAGAAACGGTTGGTCTTCACGGTCTCGATGTTGAGTTTTAACTTGTCCGTGATGAGCTTGTGCGGGTTGGGGAACATGCCGAAGATGCCGATCGAACCGGTGAGCGTGTTGGGCTGTGCGATGATGGTGTCGGCTGCGCATGAGATGTAGTATCCGCCCGATGCGGCAAAGTCACCCATCGATACGATGACGGGTTTCTTGGCCTTGAGCTGTACGACCTCGTTCCAGATCTGCTCGGAAGCGTAGGCGCTTCCGCCCGGTGAATTGACGCGCAGGATGACAGCCTTTACGTTGTCGTCGTCGCGCAGTTTGCGTAGGTCGAGGCACATCTTTTCTCCCACGATTTCGGGAGCGGTGCTCATGCCCGTAGAGGGACTGTCGACAATCTGTCCCTCAGCATAATACATGGCGATGATGTTGCCGCTCTTGTCAAGGGGTACGTTCTTCTGGATGTTTTTCACCTCGTTGAGTGTCACAACCTCGAGACGGTCGTCCTCGTCGGTGTTCATAAGCTGTTTCAGGTAGTCTCTGGTGGCATCCTTATACAGTAACGTGTCTACCAAGCCTGCGGTGAGGCACTCTTCAGTGGGGCAGAAGGCCATGTATTGGTCGGCATAGTAGTTGAGCTGTTCGGCGCTGATGCCGCGTGAAAGCGATACGTTATCCACCATGTTGTTCCAGATGGAGGTGATGTAGGCGGTAATCTGTTCGCGGTTCTCGTCGCTCATTTCTGTAGAGGTGTAGGGTTCTACGGCCGACTTATAGGTTCCCACCTTGAATACCTCCATCTCTACGCCCAGTTGGTCGAGCAGGTCCTTGAAGTAGATGGTCTGCGAGGCCAATCCGTGCCAATCGACGATGCCTTTGGGGTTGAGGATCACCTTGTCGGCCACGCTGCAGATGTAGTAGTCCGCCTCACTATAGGTGTCGCCATAAGCTACGATAAACTTACCCGTCTGTTTGAAGCGGACGAGCGCATTCCGGATTTCCTCGATGCTGGCGGGTTGGGCGCTGATGTTACCGGCCTCAAGGTAGATGCCTTTGATGAAATCGTTGTCGGCAGCCTTTTGGATGCTTGCGAGGATGTCGTTGAGGCCGAGGGCTGCCTGCTCCTCACCCATGAGTGTAGCGAAGGGATTCTCCACCACGCGCTCATTGACCGTGCCCTTCAACTCCAGTTTGAACAGGCTACTGTCACTGATGGTGGTGGTGGCGGCATTGCCGGCCGATGCGGCGATGCCTACAAAAGATAGGATACCGATGACTGACAGGATGATGCTGCATGCGATGATGCCTACGATGGTGGCCAGGGTATACTTCAAAAAATCTTTCATATTATAATATGTATTATTGGTTAGTCTTGAAGGGGTTGTTCAATGTGGTTACAAAGATAGACTATTTGGTCGAAAAATGTCAAGATAAACTTGAAATAAATAAAAATATCAATCCAAATGTTTTCAAAAATCATAAAAAGTAACGTTTTTTTGAAGAATAAAGGGAAAATTTATGGTCACAACAAAAAAAATGAATACTTTTGTAGCTGAAAATGGTGTGGATTACAGATTTTATTTGTAATTTGCGCTCGTTTTCCGAGGTCCGTCATTGAAATGGTGCCATGGAAAGGTGCTCGAGTGGTTGAAGAGGCACGCCTGGAAAGCGTGTATACGCCAAAAGCGTATCAGGGGTTCGAATCCCCTTCTTTCCGCACGGAGCAATGATTTTGAATGATAAGAAATAGAGTAATAATTTTAAATAGTATTAATTAAAAGTAACACACAATGAAAAAGATTTTTGCAGTAGTTGCAATGTTCGGTATCCTCTCAGTAGGATTTACACAGACAGTGGTTGCTCAAGACGCAGCAGCTCCACAAACAGAGACAGTTGATTCAGCAGCAGTTGACTCAGCAGCAGTTGATTCAGCAGCAGTAGTAGAAGAGCCCGCTGAGGCTGCTCCCGTTGAGGAGGAGACCGTAGGTATGCACAAGGCTCTTAAGACAAAGTTCATCGAGGGTGATGCAAGCTTCATGTCATTGGTAGCTATCGCATTGGTACTCGGTTTGGCATTCTGTATCGAGCGTATCATCTACTTGAGCCTCGCAGAGGTTAACACCAAGAAGCTCATGGCTGCTATCGAGGCTGCTTTGGCTAAGGGTGATGTAGAAGGTGCTAAGGAGATTTGCCGCAACACTCGCGGTCCTGTAGCTTCTATCTGCTATCAGGGTCTTTTGCGTATCGATGAGGGTCTCGACGTTGTTGAGCGTTCAGTTGTTTCTTACGGTGGCGTTCAGTCAGCTGCTCTTGAGAAGAACTGCTCATGGGTAACTCTCTTCATCGCTATGGCTCCCTCACTCGGATTCTTGGGTACTGTGATCGGTATGGTTATGGCGTTCGACGACATCCAGAAGGCTGGTGATATTAGCCCCACTGTTGTTGCCGGCGGTATGAAGGTGGCTTTGATTACCACTATCTTCGGTATT
>JAZRDT010000049.1:0-11947 GCA_045660385.1 Bacteroidaceae bacterium
CTTGCATTGTACTCCTGACGAGCACCAGTACCGATACCACCGAGCCAGTTGTCAGTCCAAAGGAGACCTGCTGCAGCAGCAGCGGGAGTAAGCTTACCTGTTACAGGGTCGATGATTTCGTGACCAGCAACACCTCTGAACACGTTATACTTAGCGTATTCTGAAATCAAGTTCTCAGAAGCATACTGTGAAGCAGCAGCATAACCCTTCTCAGGAGCCAACTTATTGGTGACAGCCTCGTGCAACATCTCATAGTACTCACCAGCATCAGTTACAGTCTCATAGGGGCTTACACCACGCTTGTTGATACCATAGCGAGCCTCGAAGTCGATGCGGGGCTTACGAGCACCACCACTCTTGGTTGTAATCATTACTACACCGTTAGCACCACGAGCACCATACATTGAGTTGGCAGCAGCATCCTTCAAGATGGTCATTGACTCGATATCCTGAGTAGCGATAGAGTTCAATGAGCCAGAGTAGGGCACACCGTCTACTACGATAAGGGGCTCAGCGTCAGCGCTGATAGAACCGATACCACGTACCATAATGGCCGAACCAGAACCAGGAGTACCTGAAGCAGAAGTTGTCTGCACACCAGCTACAGCACCTTGAAGTGCGTTAGAGATGTTTGCAACCTGCATGTTCTGCAACTTCTCACCGCTAACCTGAGCAGCAGAACCAGAGAAGTTTGCCTTCTTTACGGTACCGTAAGGTACAGCAATTACTACCTCTTCCAATACCTCCTCATCAGACTGCATCATTACCTTTACGTAGGGGTGGATGGTCACTTCCTGAGTGGTCATACCTACGTAAGAAACGATCAAAGTCTTGGCAGAACTTTGAAAGAAGACGTACCTCTGTAACATCCCATCTGCCAAGGGGTATAGTCCTTATTGCCAGGGGTACTGAAAGCGTAGCCAGAACGAGCTTAGTATCCCTTGGCAAATTTGTGTATACCCCTTGGCGGAAGGACAACATTTCCATCCATACATTTATTTGTATATCGCTGATTTTCTATGCTATAACCAATTATCCTACATGCGAAATCGCAGTTCTTATCTACTATACTAATTTGTGTTTACCCCTTGGCATTGGCAAGGGGAATCAAGGCCTTCCATTAATCGATTAGGTGTCTCTTCTTTACAAACAATACCAGTATCAACTATTTTCTCTATAGTGAGACTCGAGTCTCACTATAGAGAAACTGTAGTCTCTACATACAGAAATTACAATCCCACTACATAGAGACTGTAGTCTCGTAGTGTAGAAATTGAGCGTAGCTTACAGTGTATTGAAATAAATTGCAGTTACCAACATCGTATCGCAGCCAATGCCAGGGGAGTGAATGTAATTTGTAATACGCGCGCGTGCGCGTAATACTTATATAAATACTTTGATTTAAGTTCCGCAAGCTCAACTATTAGGAGTTACTTGCCATTTCCTGCCACCCGTCTCAGTTCGTTGATAATCGTACGATCTATAACATCGCAGTAACCCATCGTAGTTCTCACATTCTTGTGACCCAACAATTTCTGCACCGTTGTCACGCTCACTCCCTGAGCAAGTAGGAGGGTGGCGTTTGTGTGACGTGCCGAATGAAATGAGAAATGTTTGCGCACTCCAGCCAGCCTTGCTATCGTCAACAACTGCTTGTCGACAACAGAGTTGTTGGGCAGGTGAAATAGCGCCGACAGATTATCGGCATACCTGTCAAGTAAGCGCAATGCTTTACCGCCAAATAGCATATCAACAGGCAATCTCACTTGAGCACCCGTTTTGTGACACTCGAACGATACCCACGTGTGCATGACACCGCGCTGAATGTTTGCTTCAGTGAGTCGCACAAAGTCAGAGTAGCGTAGACCGGTGTAGCAACAGAAGAGAAATGCATCACGTACTGTTTGTAAGTGGTTTTGATCCGGCACGAATGTCACTCTCTCCAGTTTGTCCAACTCATGCGGAGTCAGATGCACATGCTTGCATGGCTTACGTGCTATTAACCGCTTGCGAAAAGGATTATCATTCTCGCTCATCATTCCCTTGAGGATTGCCACATTTACATAAATGCGCAAATGACTCAAATGCTTTGCAACGGTATTTGTGTGATACCCTCGTGCTACCATCCACGCCTCAAACTTACTTACGAAATCATGAGTCAGCCGCTCAAATGTCACCTCACGATCATATTCTCGCAGTAGTTGAAAGGTCGTAAGCCGATTGCGACGCGTACTTTCCCTAACAACTCCCCGCGCTATCTCATCGAGCATGAAGGGAAGAAACTGAGGAGAAGTGTTACCGACAAGACGCCTGCGTAACGACTCCAACGACACTCCCTCCCCACTTTTCCACAGTTCAATCTCCATCTGTTCGAGCTGCACCACCCGTTCGGCCAGCATCCAGTTCAAATCCTCGGCATTGGCATGTGCACAAATCTGCTGCTTTTCCGAATTCCATTGCTCAGGGCTTATATAGATATGCGTTGTGAAGTAGCAACGCCTCCTATTCAAGTATGCTTCTATCTGAATCAACGCCTTTCCATCCGAACTCAAATGCCCTTTGCGGTTAAATACCAATCGATATTTAATTTTCTTCATCGCCATCAAGTAATAATTTGTAATAATTAATAAGTGTAAAAATACCATTTTATCATTTTTTTACCTTTTACGGCATCAAAATGCACTTTTTTCAAGCATTATCCACATTTTTTAAGATTTTTTTGGCTTATTTCAAATAAAACCATTACATTTGCGCCTTTATTGCGAGAATATCTATTTATAATTATTGTTAAACATTAAGAGAAAAATTTATGAAAGGTAAATTGATGATGTTATTAGCTTGTCTCTTTATGAGCGCAAGCATGGTAACTGCTCAAGTCTCTAAGGTTACCGGTCTCGTACTCGGTGCTGAAGACAATGAGCCTGTGATTGGTGCCACAATCCAGGTAAAAGGCGTGCCCACATTGGGTGCCATTACCGACATTGATGGTAAGTTCGTGATTGAGAACCTTCCAAGTTCTGCCAAGACTTTGATTGTTTCTTACGTAGGTATGACCGTTCAGGAGGTGACTATTCACCCCTATGTAAAGGTGTACATGCAGTCTGACGAGGAGGTATTGGAAGAGGTTATGGTTGTTGCTTATGGTACAGCCAAGAAGTCTGCCTTCACTGGTTCGGCTGCTGTTGTAGACGCTGGTGAAATCGGTAAGATTCAGACCTCTAACGTTGTTAATGCTCTTAACAACAAGGTGGCTGGTATCCAGATGAATACCGCATCTGGTCAGCCTGGTTCAACAACTCCTAGTATCCGTATCCGCGGTATCAGCTCTATCAATGCTGGTAACGATCCCTTGATTATCTTGGATGGTGCTCCTTATGATGGCGACTTGAACAACATCAGCAACCAGGATATCGAGTCAATGACTGTGTTGAAGGATGCTGCTTCTAATGCTTTGTATGGTGCTCGCGGTGCTAACGGTGTGATTATCATCACCACCAAGAAGGGTAAGAGTGGCAGAGCTCGCATCTCTGTTGATGCCAAGTATGGTGTTAACGACCGTGCAACACGTGACTACGATTTCGTTTCTTCACCCGCACAGTACTATGAAATGTATTATGGCTCATTGAAGAACTACTACCTGAATGCTGGTCAATCATTTGCGTCTGCTCACGCTAATGCCAACACCGCTATGCTTGGTAGCGGCGACATGGGCTTGAACTACAACATCTACAACACTCCCGAAGGTGAGTATCTGATTGGTACAAACGGTAAGTTGAACCCCAACGCTACTCTTGGTCGTCTTGTAGAGAACAACGGTGAGACCTATCTGTTGACTCCTGACAATTGGTTGAATGAGGCTTATCGTCAGAGTGCACGTCAGGAATATAATGTAAGCGCTTCTGCTGGTACTGACAGGTCTTCTTTCTATGCTTCAATCAGCTACCTCAACAATGAGGGTATCACAGCCAACTCTGACTATGAGCGTTTGACTGGTCGTTTGAAGGCCGACTACAAGTTGAAAGATTGGTTGAAGGCCGGTGCCAACATGGCATACACACACTACGATGCTAACTCTCTGGGTGAGGATGGTTCATCTGGTTCATCTGGTAACATCTTTGCATATGCAACACAAGTTGCTCCTATCTATCCTCTGTATATCCGTGATGCAGCTGGCAATATTATGAAGGATGGCAACGGTTTCACCATGTATGACTACGGTGATGGTGATGTTGTAGGTATTGAACGTCCCTTCTTGCCTGGTGGTAACCCCTATTCTTCAAATGTACTTGATACCGACCACTACGAAGGTAACTCTATGAACGCCACAGGTTTCTTTGACCTCACTTTGGCTAAGGGCCTCGTATTCTCTTGGAATAGCGGTGTGACAGTTGACGAAACTCGTTCTAACACCTTCACCAACCCTTACTATGGCTCTTATGCTTCTTCTAATGGTATTGCAGGTCTTTATCACACACGCTCTTTGGCTTACAACCACCAGCAGTTGTTGAACTACACCGCCGAGTTTGGATTGAGCAGCTTGAACGTAATGGCTGGTCACGAGTACTATCGCCGCCACTACTACTATCTCTATGCTAGCAAGTCTAACACATTCGATCCCAACAACACCGAATTGGCTGGTGCTATCACTGAGAATGGTAGTAACTCTTACACTACTGACTACAACACAGAAGGTTTCTTCGGTCGTGTGCAGTATGATTTTGACGACAAGTACTTCTTCTCTGGTTCGTTCCGTCGTGATGCCTCTTCACGTTTCCATCCCGATAACCGTTGGGGTAACTTCTGGTCAGCTGGTGGTGCGTGGGTAATCAGCCGTGAGAACTTCTTTAACTCTACCAAGTTCGAACTTTTGAAGCTGAAGGCTTCTTATGGTCAGCAGGGTAACGATAACATCGGTAACTACCGATATGTAAGTACCTATGATGTGGTTAACTCACAGGGTCATCCTGCAGCTGTGCCCAGCACATTGGGTAACAAGGATATCACATGGGAGACCAACGGTAACTTCAATGCTGGTGTTGACTTCGAGATGTACAAGGGTCGTTTCTCAGGTACTGTTGAGTACTTCTATCGTAAGACAACAGATATGTTGTTCTCATTCCCCTTGCCTCCTTCATATGGTTACACCTCTTACTATGCTAACGTAGGTGACATGGCCAACAATGGTGTTGAAGCTGAGTTCAAGGTTACTCCTATCCGTACTAAGGACTTCGAGTGGAACCTCAACTTGAACCTCACACACTACAAGAACAAGGTTACCTACCTCCCCGAGGAGCGTAAGACTATGGAGTGCAGTGGTGTTAAGGGTTATTCAAGCGGTAGCTACTACTATGGTGAGGGTATCTCATTGTACACATTCCGTATGCCTCAGTATGCAGGTGTTGACCAGGAGACTGGTGAGGCTCTCTACTATCAAGACGTAAAGGATGCCAAGGGCAACGTTACAGGTCGCACCACTACCGCTCAGTATGGTGACGCTACTTACTACCTCTGCGGCACAGCTCTGCCCGATGTATATGGTGGTTTCGGTACTTCACTCAGCTACAAGGGCTTCGACCTCTCTGTAGATTTCGGTTATCAGATTGGTGGTCAGGTATATGACGGCGACTATGCTGGTCTGATGTCATCACCCTACGCTTCATCTAAGGGTACCAACTTCCACAAGGACCTTCTCAATGCTTGGACTCCTGAGAACAAGAGCACTAACATTCCTCGCTTCCAGTTCGGTGACGAGTATGTGGCTGCATCCTCAGACCGCTTCTTGACTGACGCTTCATACCTCAGCTTGCAGAACGTAAACCTCGGCTATACCTTGCCCGTGAACTTGACTCGCAAGGCTCAGATCGAGACTGCACGTTTCTACGTATCAGCTGACAACCTCTTCGTTTGGTCACAGCGTAAGGGTCTTGACCCCCGTCAGAGCATCACTGGTTCTGTAACCAACTCTTACTATGCACCTATCCGTACTATTTCTGGTGGTGTAACATTAACATTCTAACCAACCTAAAAGAATTATCAATATGAGAACAAAGATATCAAAATTGCTGCTTGCCGTTGGTTGCACTGCAACGCTGATGTTGCCTACCAGCTGTATCGAGGAAACTTTCCCCACCAACGCAGCTACAGAAGATCAGATTGCTACCTCGTCAAAGGCTACCGAGGCTTTGCTTTGGGCTATGCCGGCATTCTTCAATAATCATGCTACCATCGGTAGCGATCGTCACTGGGACTGGGGTTATGGCTCTATCATGCACGTTCGTGACGTAATGACTCAAGACTTGGTTGTTGTATCTACTGGTTACGACTGGTATTCAAGCTGGGCTGAGAACTCTTACATGGGTGAGAACTACATCTATGGTCAGTTCATCTGGAACTATTATTGGAAGTTTATTCAAACAGCCAATAATATGATTACTGTGGTTGATCCTGAAAATGCTACAGACGAGCAGCTCGGTTATCTTGGTGTAGGTCACGCATTCCGTGCATTGGCTTACCTGGATATGGCTCAGATGTATGAGTTCCTTCCCAACGATGCTATCTCAGGCTTGAACGCTGCTGATAATCGTGTTGACAGCCTTACCGTACCCATCGTACGTGAGGGTATGACTGAAGAGGAGGCACGTAACAACCCCCGTGTTCCTCGTAGCGAGATGGCTGAGTTCATCCTCGAAGACTTGACCAAAGCAGAGGAGTATATCGTAAATTTGCAAGAGGCTTCAAAGGTAATTCCTCACTTGGATGCCGTATATGGACTCTTCGCACGCTGCTACATGTGGTTGGGCGACTATACCAATGCAAAGTTGTATGCTCGTAAGGCTATTGACAACTCTTCAGTACAGCCTATGTCAGAGTCTGCTTGCTTGGATCTCGTTTCTGGTTTCAATACTTTGGATGCTTGGATGTGGGGTGCTGCCACACAGTCAGAGGATGATGTTGTAAAGACTGGTATCGTGAACTGGGCTTCTTGGATGTGTCCTGAGGCTACATTCGGCTATTCAGCTGCTGGTGCTACCTCTATGATTGACGCCAGCCTCTATGCAAAGATTAGCGATACAGACTTCCGTAAGAAGATGTTTAAGGCTCCTGCTGGTTCTGCATTGGATGGTGCCACCCAGTACATCTATCCCGCATTTGCTGACTACTACTTCCCCACTTACACATCTGTTAAGTTCCGTCCCGGTAGCGGTAACATTGATGACTACACTGTAGGTGCTTCTACTGCATTCCCCATCATGCGTGTTGAGGAGATGTACTTCATCGAGGCTGAGGCTGCTGCTCATCTGAACGATGCAGAAGGTCAGGCTTTGATCAATAGCTTCATGCAGAACTACAGAGACAAGCAGTACAACACAACAACTGTAGGTGATTCACTCATCAACGAAATCGTACTGCAGAAGCGTATTGAGTTCTGGGGCGAAGGCTTGACATTCTACGATGTAAAGCGTTTGAACATGCCTGTTAAGCGTGGCTATCCCGGCACTAACTTCGGTGAGGCTAAATGTTTCAACACTATCGGTCGTCCCGCATGGATGAACATCTGTATCGTTCAGACCGAGAAGAATAACAACGAAGCACTCGTGGGTTACGAAAATCCCGATCCCACAGGTTGCTATGAGCCTTGGACTGAGTAATAATCCATTGTGACTGATTAAATTTAATTAGCAAAAACAGTCCCCTCCTTCGGGAGGGGGCATTAAAAAGAAAATTAGAGATATGAAGATTTTTAATAAATTGGCTCTCGTAGCAACAATAGCCGCCGGCATTAGCTTCACTGCGTGTCAGGAGGAAATGACATACGAGGTAGGCGCTCCCGCAGCGCAAGACAGCGCAGTGGTTTATTTTGCAAGTAACCTCTCTAACGTAGTACTTCCTCTTGCAGACTCTACATTCCAGGTTGCTATCGCACGTAATGTTACTGAGGCTGCTACTTATAATTTGAATGTAACCCTTGAGGAAGGTGTGAATGGTGCTATTGTAGTTCCTTCAACTGTAACCTTTGAAGAAGGCGAGGTAGAAACTACAATCGACGTGGCTGTTACCGATATCGAATTGATGAAAGACTATAAGGTAACAATCGCTATTGATGAAGCATGGGTTAATCCTTATGCTGTAGGTGATAATATCGTTCTTTCATTCAATGTAAAGCGTGAAGACTTTGCTCCTTACGTAGAAGGTACTTATGTGGACTATTTCCTTTATGGTCCTGAGCAGCCCTATGGCATGGTAATGGAATATTCTCCTGCTACTGACGTCTATCGCATCCAGGATTGCTGGGGCATGGGTGGTGGAAACCTTACCTTCACTTGGGATGGTGCAGAGGCTGTTACTGTGCTCTCAAAGACTATTGCTACAGGTTACCTGCATCCTAGCTATGGTATGGTATCTGCCAACTATCTGAACGACCAGTGCTATGCTGTGGTAGAAGGCAATATGGTACAACTCGTATTCATGATTAACTGGACTGTTTCAGCTGGTACATTTGGTGATTATCCCAACTTGTTTGTGTTTGAAAAGCCTGCTGAATAATAACAGAAAATTAAGTTAACTATTCAAAATACGAGAGGCGCATCCTAAGGGTGCGCCTCTCTTTTGAATTTACAAAACGAATGATAAGGTGTATCAGTACTAAAAGGTTGGGTGTATACCAATAATATAAAAGGCCTCCCTTGTGAAAAGGAGACCTTTTATATTTCGTAGTTGTGAGTGGATTACTTCGCGATAATAACTCGTTTTTCTTTGATACGAGCCTTCTTACCGGTAAGTGCACGGAGGTAGTACAACTTAGCACGACGAACCTTACCAACCTTGTTCACTACGATGCTGTCGATAGCCGGTGAATTGATGGGGAAGATACGCTCTACACCTACGGTTCCTGACATCTTACGTACAGTGAAACGCTTGTTGTAGCCGTGACCTGAAATCTTGATTACTACACCGCGGTAGAGCTGTACACGCTCCTTGTTACCCTCGATGATACGATAAGCTACGGTTACAGTGTCACCAGCCTTGAAAGCGGGAACCTGACCCTCTTTACCGGTAGCAAATGCTTCTTCAGCAATTTTAATTAAATCCATTGGTTTTTAATAATTAAATTGTTATATCGTCCCAACGCAACATATCAAGTTACTCTTCCTATGACAGCGATTGCGCGAAAGCGGGTGCAAAATTAGTGCAAATCGAACGAAAATGCAAATTTATTTGTAATTTTCTGAGATGCAGCCTAATTAAAGACTGCAAAGCAGGCTAAAGATAGTGCAAACCGAGCGAAAAACCAAATTTCAACGAGTGAAAGTAGAGAATATACTTGTATTTCTTTACTGAGCGAGGCCGAAATTCAACGAAGTTAAATTTCAACGAGTGAAAAGGAAGAAGACGAAGTCAAACCGAGCGAATTTTTCCCTTTAACGCTCATTTCCTAAAAATCATATCCAAAACTGAAGTAGGCACCAAAGCGGTTGTTTATATCGTTCCAATGTGCATGCACCGATAAGGGACCAACGGTGGTGTTATAGATGACCCCGAGTGCCGCTCCCCATGTGCCATATGTATGGAAGGTCTCTTTGAGGTGGGCGGTGCTATGGGCATAGTTGGTGGAGGCTGATAGGTAGAGGTCGGAGATGAGCTGTTGGCGTAGCTCAAGAGCCAGGACGGTGAGCTGACGCTGCACGAAGGTGTATCCTAAGAGTCCTGGAAATGGGATTTGTTGTTCGATGTAGCGTCCGGGTAGGTAGCCTCCTATGCAGTTGCCATATGCGATTGGAATGTTGTCACCAAATAGCCAGCGAAGGTGTACGGATGGCTGTAGCACAGCAGTGTTCCTTATGGGTATGGCGATGGCGCCATCGCCTTGCAGGGATATGAAATTATTGGCTTTCCTACTGTGTGTATTGATGTGGTAAGTAGCTTTCACGTTGTAGGCGTATCCGCTTGTGGGCAGATAGGATGTGTCGAACATGTCGCAGCTGAATGCTCCGTATAGCCCGATGTACTCATTTTGTTTGTTTGTATAGGTATAGGCGTTGGTGGGAAGGTTGATGGTTGTGAGGCTCAGTGCTCGGAAGTAGTCGTATTGTGCTCCGAAACGTAGGTCGTAGATGAGCGAGGGACTCCCCGAAAGGTATATGTCGGTACTGAGAGAATGGAAGTTCAATGCATGTTCGCTTCTTTCGTAAAGGCGGTTTACGTCTGATAACCAATACTTGATTGCTGCATTCACTTGTGGCAGTCGGCGAAAGGCGTAGGCCATGTGGCCCTTGAACCAGGGGTTGATGCTGAGTCTTGTGGTGAAACTGAACTTCGGGCCTACTAATTGCTGACGGTTGATGCCGAGGTTGAGCAGGGCCACTGCGCTTTCTTCGCTATCGAAACGCAGGCCCATCTCTATCTGACTGGTAGGGTTGGGGGTGACATCTACATCCAAAATGTATGGCTCGTTGCCATGCAGTCGGTATTGTACCGAGGCAAAGGTGCCCAATCCGTAGATGCTTTCCATGGCTTCGGAGAGTGCTGAGGCTGTCGTTGAGTCTCCTACGCTGATGCCCTGCTGAGCAAGCAGGATTTGCACCTCGGAGGGGGCTTCTATTTCGGCAATGGTGAACTGGCGGTTGGGGTTCAGTAATCCGTTTGACGATATGGCTTGTGGTTGGTTGGCATATGCTGCAAGTTTCTCCTGTATCTTTTCCAGCTCCTGACGGCTTTGCATGGCACTCTGGTAACCGATGTCGATGAGCTGGGACAGATGGAGCGTGTCGAATCCCATTACGGGGAATGTGCTCACCGGAGGTCGGATGAGAATGTCGGTGCTGAGAATGTTGCGCTTACGTAGATCGGATCCCAAGGTCCCGATGAGGCGCTCAAAGATAGATGGGAAGGTTTGCAGTGATTGGGCTGTGGTGGAGTAGGTGCTGAGGTCGACACCTATGATGATGTCGGCTCCCATAGCACGTGCAACGTCAACGGGGTAGTTATTGATTACACCGCCATCGACCAATACTTGATTCTCTTTATAAACTGGATAGAATACGCCAGGGATTGACATGCTGGCTCGCATGGATTCGGCCAGGAAACCTTTGTCGAGCACTACGGCCTCGCCTGTTACTAAATCGGTTGCCACGCAAGCGTAGGGGCGGGGTAATTGGCTGTAGTGGGTGGAGTCGTGATAGGCGATGGTGAGTCGGGTGAAGAGGTTGAACAGGTTTTGTCCGTCGATGAGCCCCGGGCGCGTCAGCACCTTGGGGAAGCGGCGCAGACTGTGTTTCTGCACTTTAATGCCGGCATCCCGGTAACGTGTTGTGCTTTCTGTACGTCCCTTTTTGGTGTAGGGTATGTTGATTTGGTACTGCTGCTCGGCCTTGCGCTGTGTATAGGGTTGTTTTGTGCGAGGGACGCCGTTGCTGAGGAGCATTCCCCAATCTTGTGTCATGAGTAGCGAATCCATTTCGTCGGGCGTGTAGCCAATGGCATATAGGCCTCCTACGATGGCTCCCATGCTGGTGCCAGTGACAATGTCGATGGGAATCTGCATCTCTTCGATGAGGCGTATTACTCCGATATGGGCTGCTCCACGTGCTCCGCCTCCGCTTAGTACGAGGGCTATTTTCGGGCGCTCAATGAATACCGTGTCTGATTGGGCATGGCTCCACGTGGGCGTGAATAGTGTTATTATAAATAATATAGGTATAATCCTTTTCATTGTTGATGAGGTTAGTTCACCGATAACAAGGATTATATATTGTTTGTTTTTTGTCGTTGGAATAAAAAAGGAGATAATATAGGAGTTGTCCAGTTCCTTAGATTCTCCTCCTAGGTTAGGAGGAGTACCCTCGAAGAGGGGGAGGTGGTATGACTTCTGTAAGAGATACCCCCTCCGCTGCGCTCCCTACCGGGTCCTCCGTCGTGCAGAGCACTGCACTCCCCTCGCTCGGCACGG